>CAKSYU010000036.1 GCA_934524965.1 uncultured Angelakisella sp. | reverse complement strand
TCCCGAACACAGAAGTTAAGCTCATTGGCGCCGAAGATACTTGGCTGGAAGCGGCCCGGGAAAATAGGTTGATGCCGGCACAATTTGCGGTTCCCATTTAGGGGACCGCAAACCCATATTCCTCCTTAGCTCAGTCGGTAGAGCATGCGGCTGTTAACCGCAGGGTCGTCCGTTCAAGCCGGACAGGGGGAGCCAAAGCCTTGAGCGCAATAGCGCTCGGGGCTTTTACTTTTTTCAGCCGATGTGATAAAATCATACATGCAGAAAGGAGAGTGCGCAGATGAAACTACTTTTTAAGCAGCGTTTTTTCTCTTGGTTCGACAGCTATGATATTTATGATGAGGCAGGCAGCACGGTGTATGTTGTCAAGGGACAGTTTTCGTGGGGGCACTGCCTTAAAATATTTGACCCGACCGGCAGCGAGCTGGGCATGGTAAAGCAGCGCGTTTTTGCCCTGCCGCCGAAGTTCGACCTCTACCGCGGTGATGTCCACTTCGGCTGCATCTCCAAGGAATTCAGGCTGTTCAGCCACCACTACAACATTGATTGCAACGGCTGGCATGTGGAGGGCGACTGGCTGGGCTGGGATTATTCCATTGTAGACGGCAGCGGCGAAACAGTGGCAACCATCAGCAAGGAGCTTTTTAACTGGACGGATACCTATTCCATCGAGGTGGAGCACCCCGAGGACGCCCTTTCCGCTCTGATGGTGGTTCTTGCCATTGATGCCGAAAAGTGCAGTGCCGGAGGTTGACATTTACTCAAGCAGCGGTTGAATTGCGAGCTCAAGCACTGCTTGCTGGTATGCGGGGTCGCTTTTTGCTATGCTGATGATGCCGGAAGCGACCGGCAGATAGGAAGGAACCAAAATGTTTGATACGGTTAAAATCGGGAAGAAGATAGCGGAGCTGCGCAAGAAAAAGGATATGACCCAGTTTGAGCTTGCCGACCGGCTGGGCATCAGCTATCAGGCAGTCTCTAATTGGGAGCGGGGCAATTCCATGCCCGATATCGCCAAGCTGCCGGAGCTGGCGGAGATCTTCGGCGTGGCAGTCGATGAGATCCTTTGCGGCGACAATCCGGTGGTGGAAAAGATGACCGCCGGCGAGCCGGTACAGCCTGCCGGATACACCAAGGACGAGCTGAAAGAGGCTGCAGAGGTACTGCGTCCCAGTCAGGTGGCAAAGCTGGCGGAGGATATCGCCATGGATAAGGAAAGCCTGCTGACGCTGGCGCCCTTTCTGGAGGAGGAATATGTGGACGAGCTTGCCCTGAAGCTGGCACAGGAGGGCGAGGATACTGCACAGCTGGCGCCCTTTATGAGCGAGGGTAAGGTGGGCGAGCTGGCACTGCTGATGGAGCAGAACGGAAAAGATACCGTACAGCTGGCACCCTTTATGGAGGAGAAGGCAGTGGGTGAGCTGGCGGCGCTGCGGGTAAAAGCCGGTCGTTCCATCAATGACCTGCTGCCCTTTATGGAGGAGGAAAAGCTGGGTGAGACGGCACTTGCCAAGGTGCTGCGCGGCGAGGATATCACGGCGATGCTGCCCTTTCTGGACAACCATTCGCTGAAAGCTGTTGCCAAGGAAAAGATGGCGCGCGGCGAAAGCATTACCGAGATGTTCCCCTTTTTAGATGACGAGATGCTGCACGAATACGTAAAAAAGGCGCTGGGGCGCTGAATTTGCCGCTTGGCGCGGGCTTCCCACTTATTGAGCATCTTCCCCTGCCGTGGCGGGAAAGCCCGCAGAAAGCATATATCCAGCCGCCTGCCCGCATAGGGCGGGCGGCTGTGCGGTTTGTGGGGAGCGGTTGGGCAATGAGTACGGTTTTTCTCGTCGGAGGGGAGTTTTTTCTCTGCCGGCGTCATTGCAAAATCGCCGCGCCTGTGTTATAAATAAATTATCTAGGATTATAGGGTTGGCTGCGCTGCTGCCAACTGTTATTTTTTGTGGAGGTCATACTATGAATTACGATGTGATCATCATCGGCGCGGGTCCCGGAGGTATTTTCTCTGCCTATGAGCTGACCCGTCTGGCTCCCCGGCTGCGGGTCGCGGTATTCGAGGCGGGACACGCTCTCAGTCGCCGCCACTGCCCCATCGACGGCGTTAAGGTCAAAAGCTGTATCGGCTGCACCACCTGCTCCATTATGAGCGGCTTTGGCGGGGCGGGCGCCTTTTCTGATGGCAAGTATAATATCACCAATGACTTCGGCGGCACCTTGTATGAGTATATCGGGAAAAAGCAGGCGCTGGAGCTGATGCGCTATGTTGACGAGATCAACCTTGCCCACGGCGGCGAGGGCACTAAGCTCTATTCCACCGCCGGCACCCGCTTTAAGACGGTCTGTATCCAGAATGACCTACATCTTTTGGACGCCTCGGTGCGGCATTTGGGCACCGACATTAACTATGAGGTACTGCAGAACCTGTATGAGGAATTAAAAGACAAGGTTGAATTCTTCTTCGATACGCCGGTTACGGCGGTGGCGGCAGAACAAAACGGCTATCGTATTTGCTGTGCGGCAGGCGAGTACACCTGCCAAAAGTGCGTGATCTCGGTAGGGCGCAGCGGCAGCAAGTGGATGGAAACGGTCTGCCGGGAGCTTTCGATCCCGACTCACTCCAATCGGGTCGATCTGGGGGTTCGGGTGGAGCTGCCCGCAGAGGTCTTTGCCCACCTGACCGATGAGCTGTACGAAAGCAAGATCGTTTACCGTACGGAGAAATACGGCGATAAGGTGCGCACCTTCTGCATGAACCCCAAGGGCGCCGTAGTGAATGAAAATACCAACGGAATCATCACAGTGAACGGTCACAGCTACGAGGATCCCGCCCGCCAGACCGAAAACACCAACTTTGCCCTATTGGTGGCGCAGCACTTTTCAGAGCCGTTTAAGGACTCCAACGGCTATGGCGAAAGCATCGCGCGGCTCAGCAATATGCTGGGCGGCGGTGTTATCATTCAGCGCTTCGGCGATCTGATCCGCGGGCGCCGCTCTACGCCGGAGCGTATGGAGGGGGCATTCATCACCCCGACACTGAATGCTACCCCCGGCGACCTCAGTCTGGTGCTGCCCAAGCGTATTCTGGACGACATCGTGGAGATGATCTACGCGCTGGATAAGATCGCCCCCGGTACCGCCAATGAGGACACCCTGTTATACGGCGTGGAGGTCAAGTTCTACAATATGGAGGTTGAGGTGAATAAAAAGCTGGAAAGCCGCGGGCACCGCGGGCTTTACATCATCGGTGATGGCAGCGGCATCACTCATTCGCTGTCCCACGCCTCCGCCAGCGGCGTCTATGTCGCCCGCAACATTCTGGAATAACCTTTTCCCAGGGGATAAGAAAACCCCCGCAGACGGCAATCTGCGGGGAATTTTTTATTTATGAATGAATCAAAGCACCTTGGCAAGGAAGCTCTGCAAACGCTCGCACCGGGGGTGGGCGAAAAACTCATGCGGCTCGTTTTCCTCCATGATGACGCCCTCGTCCATGAACAGCACACGGCTGCCCACTTCACGGGCAAAGCCCATCTCATGGGTGACAACCACCATCGTCATACCGTCCTGCGCCAGCTCCTTCATAACGTCCAGCACCTCGCCCACCATTTCGGGGTCAAGGGCACTGGTCGGCTCATCAAACAGCATGACCTCCGGGTCCATGCACAGCGCCCGCACAATGGCGATCCGCTGCTTCTGCCCGCCGGAAAGCTGGCTGGGATAGGCGTTTGCCTTATCCTCCAGCCCTACGCGGCGCAGCAGTGCCAGCGCCTGCGCCTCAGCGTCCTCCTTGCTCTTTTTCAGCAGGGTCATGGGCGCCAGCGTCATGTTGCGCAGAATGGTCATATTATTGAACAGGTTAAAGTGCTGGAACACCATGCCCATCTTCTGCCGGTGCTGGTTGATATCACACTTGGGGTCGGTGATCTCGGTGCCGTCCACAAAGATGGAGCCGGCAGTGGGGGTCTCCAGCAGGTTCAGGCAGCGCAGGAAAGTGGACTTGCCGCTGCCGGAGGGACCGATGACTACAACGACCTCGCCTTTTTGCACTTCGGTATTGATGCCCTTAAGCACCTGCAGCGTGCCAAAGGATTTTTTCAGGTCTTTTACCTCAATGATCGGTTTAGTGGTCACTGCTGCGCAGCCTCCTTTCCAGTTTGCCTACCAGCCAGCTGAAGAACACGACCAGCAGCAGATAAATGATCGCTACGGCAAGCAGCGGCAAAAGCTGCTGATAGGTAGCGCCGCGGATAATTTCACCGCCGCGGGTCAGGTCGTTGACCGCCACATAGCAGGCAACGGAGGTCTCCTTCAGCAGGACGATGAATTCATTGGCAAGGGCGGGCAGGGTGTTTTTTAGTGCCTGCGGAATGACGATATACCACATGGTCTGCACAAAGTTAAGACCCAGACTCCGTCCGGCTTCGCTCTGTCCGTTATCCACCGACATAATGCCCGCGCGAATGATCTCCGCCACATAGGCGCCGGAATTGATGCCGAAGCACAGCATCGCCACCGGTACGCCGTCCCGCGCCGTGGTAAAGATGACGAAGAACATGATAAGCAGCTGGATCATGACAGGGGTGCCGCGGATAACGGTAAGATACACCTTGCAGATGGCGTTGGCGATTTTCAGCAGGGTACGCCCCAGTCCCGGGCGCATCTCGTGGATATTTTTATCGTGGGCGCTGCGCACAATGGCGACAATGGAGCCGATGGCGATACCGATAAGAACGGCGACCAGCGCGATCTTCAGGGTGTTGCCCAAGCCGCGGGTGATATAGCGCCAACGGTCCTTGGTGATGAAGCAGGTGATGAAGTCAGCCTTTAGCTGCTCCCACCACAGCAGGAAGCTACTCAATGGGTTCCCTCTTTTCTATCGTAATAAGACAGCGGCACGGGGCGGAGCTGTGAGGCTCCGTCCCGCCGCTGAGGTAATGAAGACAGGTTTACTTGATGTACTTATCGATGATGCCCTGCAGGGTGCCGTCCGCCTTCAGCTCCGCCAGCGCGGTGTTGATCTGGCTCAGCAGCTCGGCATTGTCCTTGTTGACGGCAATGGCGTAATCCTCAACGGTGTAGGCGGTATCCAAAATGGAGAGACCGGCGTCGGGGTTGGCAGCGACCAGCGCCTTGGCAGGCTCGTTATCCAGCATGACGCAGTCTACCTGACCGTTAATGAGCGCGGCAACGGCATCGGTGGTCTTGGTGAAGCCCTTTACCTTTTCGTCGCCGAAGTCGCCGGAGGCATACATAAAGCCGGTGGTACCGCTCTGGGTGCCGATGATGACGCCCTCAGCGCCCATATCATCGAGGGACTGGACCTTGCCGCCCTCCTTGACGATAACGACCTGAATGCCGGTGGCATAGCTGTCGGAGAAGTTGACCTGCTCTAGACGCTCCTCATTGACGGTCATGCCCGCCATACCCATATCGTACTTGCCGGCCTGCACGCCGCTTACGATGGAGTCAAACGCGATATCAACGACCTCCAGCTTCATACCCAGCTTTTCGGCAATGGCACCGGCGATCTCTACATCAATGCCGACCAGCGTATCGCCGTCATAGTACTCATAGGGAGGGAAGGTACCCTCGGTCGCCATATACAGGGTCTTGGTCGCGTCGGGGGCGGGGGTAGGATCGGGGGCGGGCTCATTGTTATTGTTGCCGCAGGCAACCATCGCCAGCAGCATCATGGCAGCCAGCAGAACAGCAAACAGTTTTTTCATGGTACAATCTCCTTTTATCTTTCGGATTTGTTTATTTGGTGTCGCTCCGGCGGTGTCCTCGCCGCCATAGCGCAGGTTACATGAATTATTATACACGACCATGCGGGAAAGTAAAGGGCTAAAACAGAGATAAGAAACGAAATTACAACAAGTTTACTGGTGAAAAGCGACAAATTTGCAAAGACAATATGAATAAATATACAATTAAAAATGAATATTCAATCATGGCGTAAGGCAAGGCTGGTTGCCCCGTGCCGCCGGATAAGCTATAATAGAGGGGTAATTCTGTCCCGAAAGAGAGGAACAAAAATGGAACTGATACAGCAGCTTTCGCAGGAGCTAAAGCTCCGCCCCGCACAGGTGGAGGCGGCGGTGCGTCTTTTGGACGAGGGGAACACCATTCCCTTTATTGCCCGCTACCGCAAGGAGATGACCGACAGTCTGGACGACGCCGCGCTGCGCGACCTCAGTGACCGGCTGGAATACCTGCGCGGTCTGCAAAAGCGTCGGGAGGAGGTACTGCGCTCCATTACCGAGCAGGAAAAGCTGACGCCGGATCTGGAAGCCGCCATCAACGCGGCAGGCACGCTGGCGGAGGTGGAGGATCTGTACCGCCCCTATAAGCCCAAACGCCGCACCCGCGGCAGCATTGCCCGGGAAAAGGGGCTGGAGCCGCTGGCAGCGGCGATCCGCGCCCAGAACACCCTGCGGGAGCCGCTCTCCATGGCGGCGGACTATGTGAACAGCGAAAAAGGTGTGGAGACCGCCGAGGAGGCGCTTTCCGGCGCGATGGATATTCTGGCGGAGGATATCTCCGATGACGGCGAGATCCGCAAGGCGCTGCGCCTGCTGATCCGCCGCGCGGCAGTTGTGACTGCCACCGGCGACAGCACCGAGAATACCACCTATAAAATGTATTATGACTTTAAGGAGCCGGTCAGCCGTATTGCCCCGCACCGCGTGCTGGCGCTGAACCGCGGCGAAAAGGAGGGCTTCCTCAAGACGGCGATCGTGCTGGAGGAGCAAAAGGCGCTGGAAACGATCCGCCGTAAGACCGTGACCGCCAATAATGCCTGCGGACGCGCCGTGGCGGAGGCGGGCGCCGATAGCTGGAAGCGGCTGATCGCCCCCAGCATGGAAAATGAGACCTTCCGTGAGCTGTTTGAGACCGCCAGCGAGCAGGCGATCCATGTCTTTGCCGAAAACCTGTATCATCTGCTGATGCAGCCCCCGCTGACCGGTCAGGTGGTGCTGGGCTGGGACCCCGGCTACCGCAACGGCTGCAAGCTGGCAGTGGTAGATGCCACCGGTCGTGTGCTGGATACCGCCGTGGTCTATCCTACTCAGCCCTTTAATAAGATCGCCGAAACCAAGCGCAGGGTGACAGACCTCCTGAAAAAGCACCATGTCACCGTTATCTCCATCGGCAACGGCACCGCCAGTCGGGAATCGGAGAAGATCGTGGCGGAGCTGATCGCGGAAAGCGGTCTGCCGGTGCAGTATGCCATCGTCAGCGAGGCAGGCGCCTCGGTCTATTCCGCTTCCAAGCTGGCAAGCGAGGAGTTCCCCGAATATGATGTCAACCTGCGCAGCGCGGTCTCCATTGCCCGCCGCCTGCAGGACCCGCTGGCGGAGCTGGTGAAGATCGACCCCAAAGCCATCGGCATCGGGCAGTACCAGCACGATATGCCGCCCGCCCGTCTGGACGCGGCGCTTGCCGGTGTGGTGGAAAGCTGTGTCAACTCGGTGGGTGTCGATCTGAATACCGCGTCGCCCTCCCTGCTGGGGCATATCGCCGGCATCAATGCTGCTATTGCCAAAAACATTGTGGCATACCGCGAGGAAAACGGCGGCTTTACCGCCCGCCCCCAGCTTCTCAAGGTGCCGAAGCTCGGTAAAAAAGCGTATGAGCAGTGCGCAGGCTTCCTGCGCATCACCGGCGGTAAAAACCCGCTGGATTCCACTGCCGTTCACCCCGAAAGCTATCCCATTGCCGAAAAGCTGCTTGCCCTGTGCGGCTGCGCCATGGCAGAGATCGGCACCGATAAAATGAAAGAGCTGCCTGCCATGGCGGAAAAGCTGGGCTATCAGGCACTGGCGCAGCAGCTTGCCGCCGGTGAGCCGACGGTGCGGGATATCATTGCCGAGCTGCAAAAGCCGGGGCGTGACCCCCGTGAGGCGCTGCCGCCCACGGTGCTGCGCAGCGATGTGCTGGAAATGAAGGACCTGAAGCCCGAAATGGAGCTGACCGGTACCGTCCGCAATGTGGTGGACTTCGGCGCCTTTGTGGATATCGGTGTGCACGAGGACGGTTTGGTGCACATCAGCCAGCTGGGCGAAAAATATGTAAAGCACCCCGGTGAGGTGCTTAAAGTCGGGGATATCGTGCGGGTCAAGGTGCTGGAGGTCGACCAAAAGCGCGGGCGCATCTCGCTGACCATGCGCGGCATCAAGCAGCCCGCCGCCCTGTAAAACGAAGTGACTGCAAAGAGGAAGATCCGCCCGCAGGGCGCTCCGGCGCAGCCGGAGCCGGCGGCTTCGCCGCCGAAACCGTCCCCGCAGGGGACGGTTTGCCCTGCGGGCGTCTTTGCCTCCACCGCATGCTGCGTTCCCCGCGGCGGGCTGCTGCCTTGCCCCGCAAAAACTCTTGATTTTTTGGGAGAGTATGCTATAATACCCGTGAACAGACTGGGGAACTGGTCTGTAGTTCGCCATTCCCAAAACAGCATAGGGCTGGATAGGGCGTATGGCAAAGATCCTGTCAGGAGGTACAATACTATGGCTTTCAAAGTTGGCGATGCCTGCATCGGCTGCGGCGCCTGCATGGGTGCTTGCCCCGTCGGTGCCATCAAGGATGTCGGCGGCGTTTGCGAGATCGACGAGGGTGCCTGCATTGATTGCGGTTCCTGCGCCGGTACCTGCCCCGTTGGCGCCATCTCCGAGGCTTAATTCTTTAAGCTCCGGCAAGAGGAAAACGCTATGCTCCGTTTTGGGCGCATAGCGTCTTTTTTCGTTTTTGGATAAAATCGATCTCCGGCACAGGGTTCCATGCCGGAGATCTTTTGTTATTCCAGTCCCGCCAGTGTCATCGGGTCAATGAATTTCCCGTCCTTCTTTGCCGCGAAGTGCAGGTGGCTCTCCATCGAGACCTCGGCGGTCACGGTATCCACACTGCCCAGAACCTGTCCGGCGGTCACGGTATCACCGACCTTCAGCGCCTTTTCCGGTGCTATCCCGCAGTAGATGGTCTGGGTGCCGTCGGCATGATCCAGGGTCACGGTGCCGCCCCACATGGGGTCGGTCGTCACGGCGCTTACCGTTCCCGCTTCGGCGGCAGTCACAGCGGCGCCCTTTTCCGCCGCCAGATCCACTCCGTCATGGGTGCGCCACACATTCAGGGTATGGTTTTTTACCAGCTCCCCGCCGCTGAAGGGCGCCAGCAGCTTACTGCCCTGTACCGGCAAGGAGAAGCACAGCGGTGCCGATGCGCCGGAGCTGTCCGGCAATGCGGAGGCGTCTGCCGCAGCGGAGGGCGTGGTAGAGGAGACATCCGGCACAGTAGAGGGTGACGAGGGCTGCGAAGGCTTTGGCGTATCGGCATTGCCCTTTACCTGCTGCTCTATCACATCGTTGTAGTCCCATTGCTTTCCCTCCTGCTCGCGGGTCACTGCAGGCGGTTCGGTCTGCTGCTCCCTTATTCCGTTTATCGTGTTCTGCGCGGTCAGCCATGCGGCAGTGCCCGCACCGGTAATGCACAGCGCCAGGGCAATGTAAAAGCCCTTCGCTTTCATAAATGACCAGATCCGGCTGTTTCGGTTCATATTCAACCTTCCTTTGCACTCAGTGTTAGGATGACTTTTCTCACGGCAAGTCAATGCTATTGTTCACCACACGCCGCCGGATTATGCACGGCATGGCGGCTTTGGCTCCCTGCAGGGTGCCGGTTCGGGGCGCAGCACCGGCACTTCGCGCCGTCGGCGGGCTTCGCCCGCCGCAGCCGACCGCGCCGTGGGCGCGGTCGGCTGTGCTGCGCCCCGATTTGCTCCTCACTGTTCCTTCCCGCTGTCCTCATCATTTTCTGGGGCAGTCAGCCGCCAGCCGTCCCGCCGGATCGCCTGCACGCCCAGCCACAACTCCCGTGCCGCCAGCAGCAGGATAAGCACCCCAAAGCAGGTGCGCAGCGTTTCCTCCCCCAGCCGGTCGCCCAGCAGTACGCCCAGCAGTACAGCGGGCAGCCCGCCCAGCAAAAGGGGCACCGCTGCGCGTCCGTCGGTCAGCCCGTTTTTTCGGTGGAAGTACAGCCCCAGCAGCCCCACCGGCAGGATCATCAAAAGGTTGATCCCCTGCGCCGTCAGCTGCGGCAGCCCCGCCCAAACCAGCACCAGCAGCAGGATCCCCCCGCCGCCCAGTCCCATCGCGCCCAGTGCCCCGCTGATCACCGAAGCGGCAGCGATCCAAATCCAGCTCATAGCAGCCGCAGCCCTCCCCACAGCATCAGCCCGCCAAAGCACAGCTTCAGCCAGCCGGTCGAAATTTTCGGCAGCAGCCGGCTGCCCAGGTACGCCCCCAGCAGACTGCCCGGCAGCCACGGCAACGCGTCCGCCACCGTCACCCGCCTTTCTATAAGGTACAGTACGGCACTTACCAGCGAAAGCGGCACAATGACCATCAGCGCCGTGGCGTGGCTTTTTTTGCCGCGTACCCCCAGCGCCGAAAGCAGCGGCACCACCACCATGCCGCCGCCCGCGCCCAGCAGCCCGTTTATGAATCCCGCGCCAATACCGCCAAGGACACCCCACAACTTTTTCTGCTTCATAAGGTAAACTCCCGCCAATCAAATCTAATGCCGATATTTTTCGCACTTCGGCGCAGAATATCCGTAAAAAAATGACCCTTGGCTTAGCCAAAGGTCATTGATACTATAATTTTATTTCCCCATCTCCAGCGCCAGCCGGTCTATCTTGGCATCGCTGATAAAGGCGGAGGTGCTGTACAGCACCAGCACATCGGTAATGCCCTCCCGCTCCATCAGCTCACTCAGCGAGCCGAGATAATACCGCAGGTCTACCGCCACGATCTTCTCGTAGTCCGCCGCCGCAAAGGGCAGCAGGGCGTTGGCGTAGCTGTCCTTCAGCACCAGCAGGCGGCGTCCGTTTTCCTCTCCGCCGGTGATGGTCACGGTGTTCCAGTTCCCGCCGAAGAATACCTCATACATATCCTTTTGCTCCAGTTTTGCCGTGTCGTAGCAGCCGGCGTGGTCAGCGTTATCGTAGGTCGCGGTCAGGGCAGTGTCGCCGTCCCAACGGTACAGCTCAATGGTATCGGTCGCCGCGTTTTTATCCAGCACCTTGCTGTACAGCGTCCCGCGGAAGCCCTCGTACTCCTCCACCGTATAGTCCGCCACCACGGGAGCGGAAAGCCCCATCGCCGCGCGGTAGCATTGGTATCCCAGCAGGGCGCCTGCCGTTTTCCAGTGATGGTCGGTACGGTAATAAATCTGTTCGTTCTCTGCCACTTTCGCAAAGTCTGCCCGCAGGTCTACCAGCTGCCCGCCAAACTGCCGGTGCATCTCATCAAATACCGCGTCCTCATCAAAAAGAGAGGCATAGCGCGGCAGCTTATCTTTCAGGATATACCCCGGCGTCGGTACCAGCATGAATGCCAGATGCTCCGCCGAAAGTCCCCGCTCGGCACACCGGTCGAAGAACTGCCGCACCGTCGCAATGTTCTTTTGCAGCCGCGCCTCGTCCACATCGTTCTGTGTCACTTTTTCAATGTAATAGCCGTCCTCGCACAGGTACACCCCGCCGATGTCCTTATTCTGCAAAAGCATTTTAATGCGGCTGCGCACCGCCGTCCAGCGGTCACGCTGCCAGAACTGATCGCTCAGGTAATCCTCCACCTCGTCCCCGAATTCCCCGCTTTCCACCGTGTCGGCAGTCAGCTCCGGCAGCTTTTGCAGGTAGCGGTTCTCGTTCTCGGAAAATTCCTGATCCGGCGAGAGCCACACCAGCAGCCCCAGCCCGAAGAGGAGCGCACTGAAAACAATGATAATGATGATATTCTGCTTTTTCATATCAGGCGCCCCCTCTCAGAACCGGAAATACAGGAACGGATTGTAGCTGTCGCCCACCAGGAAGGCAACGCACATCAACAGCACACCGGCGTAAAAAACGCATTTTACAGCCGTCTGACCGGCAGGGGTCAGCCGCCGTACAAAGCCTGCGGCAAGCTCTGCGGGCAGGCGGGTGCTGGCAAAGCCCGCAATGACCAGCAGGATCAGATTGGAGGTCAGAAGGTACATGGTGCTGCTGTCCGCACCGCCGTGCGCGCCGAACAGCGCCGCGAAGTACCCGCCGATGGCGCTAAAATCGGTCAGCGCAAAGATGATCCAGCCCAGTATGATAAGCAAAAGGGAATAAAGGTGCTGCACTGCGGCGGGCGCCTTTTGCAGCGGGCGCAGCAGCCACACCTTTTCTATGATAAGAATGACCCCGTAGTAAAGCCCCCACAGCAGGAAGTTCCAGCTGGCGCCGTGCCACAGTCCGGTCAGCCCCCACACGATGATAAGGTTAAGGACCTGACGGGGCAGTCCGCGCCGGTTGCCGCCCAGCGGGATATATACATACTCGCGGAACCATGTCCCGAGGGAGATGTGCCACCGCCGCCAGTATTCGGTAATGCTGCGGGAAAGATAGGGGTAGTCAAAGTTTTCAAGGAATTCAAAGCCCAGCATTTTCCCCAGCCCGATCGCCATATCGGAATAGCCGGAAAAGTCAAAATAGATCTGGAAGGTAAAGGCGAGCGCCCCCAGCCATGCGGTGCCGGCGGCAAGCTGCGCCTGCGGCAATGCGGAAACGGTATCCCACAAAGCCCCCACCTGATTGGCAATCAACACCTTTTTCCCCAAGCCGACGGTAAACCTGCCAATCCCCGCCGCAAACTGTGCTGCCGTCTCTCTGCGGCAGGAAAGCTGCTCCTCCACCGTTTTGTATTGCACGATGGGACCCGCGATCAGCTGCGGGAACAGCGCAATGTAGGTGCCGAAGGTGATGGGGTTCTTCTGCGCCGCCACCGTCCCACGGTAAACATCTATCACATAGCTCAGCGCCTGGAAGGTGTAAAAGCTGATGCCGATGGGCAGCGCCAGCTCCAGCAGCGCCAGATGGCTGCCTGCGATGCCGTTTATCGTTCCGATCAGCAGGTCGGCATATTTGAAGACGCCCAGCGCCCCGATGTTCCCCACAACGCACAGGATCAGCAGAGCTTTGGCGATGCCTTTTTTCTCCCGCTTCTGCAGGGCAGCCACTCCCAGCCCGCACAGGTAGTTGAACAGAATGGAGGCGACCATCAGCCGAATGTAGACCGGTTCGCCCCACGCATAAAAAAGCAGGCTGACCGCCAGCAGCCACAGGTTGCGCAGCGCCCGCGGGCACAGGTAGTACACCCCCATCACTATGGGGAAAAACAGGAATAAAAAGGTCAGGCTGCTGAATACCATAGAAACTCCTTACAAGCGGGCAAGGGTCGCGGAGGATTTGTCTCTGCGACCCTTGGAATTCTGCGTCATTGTCGGGGGAAAAACCGCGCCCTGCCCCCATCGGGCGGCACGGCTCCGCTGCCCCGTCGCGCCGCCCTCCCCACGGGGGAGAGGCAGTGCTCCCACGCTGCGCCGCGCCGCCCTCACCGGCAGACTCGGCACAGCGTTGTTATTTTACTCAGGCAAAGTACTGGTCAATGATCTTGTTCACATTGTCGGAATCATTAGTCACTGCCACCGCCACATAGTTGCCCATGGTGTGGATCTTGGCGTTCTGCAGCAGCGCTACCTCGTCCACATTGTACTTGGCGTCAATGCTGTCATCAATGTAGGTCTGAATGAGCTTCTTCACCGCGGCGGCAGCGTCCTTATCTTTGCAGGCAAAGACGGCGCAGCGCAGGTAGGCGGAATCATTCGCCGCCAGATACGCCACGGTATCCTCGGGCAGCTCACCGCCCAGCAGTATCCCTGCCATGTCGGCGTTCAGCTCGGTGGCGTTGTCGGTGTAGGTCACGCCGGTCAGAAGTGCCTGGAACATGGCGGAAGCATCTACCGTTTTATCGGTGGTCTTGTCGCCGCCGCAGGCGGCAAAGGAAAGGCAGAGTACCGCGGCAAGCAGTACAGCGATCAGTTTTTTCATGGGGTTCTCCTCCTAAATGGTATGTTTATCAGTTCGCGGGCTGGAAGTCGTAGACCGTCACGCCGTCGATCACCACATCGCCGGGGTGGTAACTCTCCGGCACATCGTACTCGCCGTCGTAGTCCTCCGGCAGCACCACATGGCACAGCAGGTATTGCAGCCAGTCGCGGCAGTAGCTGGCGTTCAGGTGTACGCCGTCCCAGCTGGCGTCGTCCAGCAGGTAACCGTTTTCATCTACCAGCGTTTCGGGGATATCCAGATACCAGATCTGCTTATCAATACAGACCTGCATCAGCGCTTCGTTGAATTCCTTTACATGCGCCAGCGAAAAACCGTTGGCAGCGCCGCTTTGCTCCTTCAGTTCGGTCACCGGCAGCACCGCCTGCGCGTAAATGTCGGCATCGGGGTGGCTCTTCTGGATCAGATCGACCAGACGGCTGAAATACTGCCCGAAGGTATCTGCCGAAAGCCCCATATCATTCATGCCAAAGACCAGATAGAACCGCTTGCCGCCCACCTGTGGGATCAGGTTGGCAACGGTATCGGTGCCCAGTCCGGGCAGCGTCGCTTCCTTTTTGGTGTAATTGGTCAGCGAAAGCGACTTGACCGCCAGCGAGGTGCAGCCCGAAAGATTGTTGTAAAGGATCAAGCCCTGCGAGCGGCTATCGCCCAGGATCACCGCGTCGTCAAACCACTTTTCGCTTACCTGCTGGCTTTCCGGCACTATGGGACCATTATAAAAAACAACATCGTCGCCGTCCGGATTCGGTGTTGGTGTAACATCTCCGGTTCCGCTTGGGTCGGTGGTCGGATCTGTTACGGGACCGGGCGGCGGTGTGGGGTCGGGCGGGTTTATTTCCTTGTTCAGTGCGGGAATGACCCAGTGGACGACTGCAAATATAACCGCAGCCACCAGCAGCACCGCAGCCGCGGCAACCAGTATCCGTCGCCGCCGCAGCACCCTCCGGCGGGAGTGATTATAGTGTTCCTGCATCTGTGTCACCTCGCTTTGTACATAGCTATGCTTATTTTACCACATTTGCGGAATAAAACAACACTTCTGTAAAAGTTTGTCCGCTTCTTTCCGCCGCAAAATAGAGGAAAAGGGACGCTGCGTGATGCAGCGCCCCCTGCTTCCGTACCGCTGTTTCCGGTTACGCCGCCGCGTAAAGGAACGGCTCCACATCGGTGTGGTTCTTCCACTCGTTGGTTACGCCTGCGTCGCTCAGCAGCTGGATCACGGCGTTATTGAAGTCCGCAGTCTTGGCGCTGTCTACGGCGGTCAGGTCAAAGTCCGCGTCACCGGCGTCCTCTAGGATCGCCGCGTCCTCATCGCCGTTCAGCAGGGCAAGCGCGGTCTTTATCGCCTGCTGCCACTGGAAGGAGAAGTAATCCTTCTGGGTCTCATTCATGCCCGCCAGATAGCTCTTTACCGCTTCCTCGGCCTTGCTGCCGTCAGCCATTGCCAGCTTCATCAGGGCAACGGCTGCATTTGCCTGCTGCAGGCTGGCGCCTGCGCTGCCGTAGCTTACCGTATCAATGGCAGTCAGCAGCTTTACCAGCTCGTCCTCGGTCTCGGGGGCATAGGACCAGTCGGTCATGCTGCCGCTGTAATCCACCTTCGTCACCGGCGCGGGGTCGGGGGTCGGCGTGGGGTCAGGGGTCGGGGCCGGTTCGTTGCTGTTACCGCAGGCAACCAGTGCCAGTGCCATCAGTGCAGCCATCAGCAGCACCCAAAATCTTTTACTGTTTTTCATCAGTCAGTTCCAACCTTTCTTCTTTTTTACAAGATCCCCTCTGCAAAAGGATCTCTTTTCACTCCGGAGCATTCTCCCTTGCTCCGTCGTTATTGTAGTATATCCCGCCGTGCAAATCCTCACGCATTTTGCAAATATTTTTCTTCGATTTTGTGAACACAAACACAAATCCTTTCTGTTTTGTATTCCAACGGCGGATTCCTCCAAAAACCTGTTTGAACACAATTTTTAGGCATTTTCACCAAACAGAGCCCCAATCTACCATTCAATTCGTATAAAAACAGGTCATTGACAAGCCCGAACTGTGACGGTATAATGAAAACAGAAGCCCGCCATCACGGGGGCTGAATTAAATATCATCGCTCGATATAAATCAAATGATATGGTTTTGAAGTCTCTACCCGGTCGCCGTAAATGACCGGACTATCGATGCAGAAAAGGCGGCGGAGCCCGTAGCTCCGCTGTCGTGCTTTGCATTGCAGGAGGCTTTTCACAAACCCCCTGCAATTTTTATTTTGCCCGCAAAAAGTTATTTGACCGGAGGGAAGTTCACATGCAGCTTTTAGAGGATCATATCCGCCGCGAGGGAAAAGTCGCCGCCGGCAATGTTCTGCGGGTCGACGGCTTCCTCAATCATCAGATCGATGTTGTTCTGCTCACCAAACTGGCGGAGGAATTCCACGCCCGCTTTTCCGGGGAAAAGGTGGATAAGATCCTCACCATCGAAGCCTCCGGCATCGCCATCGGCTGCCTTGTTGCGCAGCAGTTCGGCGTTCCGCTTGTATTTGCCAAAAAATCCCGCTCCTCCAATCTGCCCGCCGATGTTTATGCCACCGCGGTGCATTCCTATACCCACGGCAACGTCAATCAGGTCGTCGTGTCCAAGGAATTTCTGCACAGCGGCGAGCATGTCCTCCTCATTGATGACTTTTTAGCCCATGGGGAAGCATTGGCGGGTCTTGTTTCGCTGGTGCAGCAGGCGGGCGGCACCGTCGTCGGCGCCGGCATCGTCATCGAAAAGGCGTTCCAGGATGGCGGCGACCGGATCCGCCGGCAGGGGATCCGCGTGGAGAGCCTTGCCCGCATCGCTTCCATGAGCGTCGAAGAGGGCGTCACCTTTACCGATTAAGTTTTGTGTTCGACCGCCCACGGGCGGAACAAATAAAAGAAGTCATGAATGACAAAGGAGATCACACATGAAAAAGATTCTGGCATTTCTTCTTGCTGCAATGATGGTTCTGGCATTCGCCGCCTGCGGCGAGGATAACGGCGGCACTCCCACCCCTACCCCCGATGTAAAGGGTATGTCTGCTGATGTTCTGCCCCGCAACACTGTTACCCCCACCACCCAGATCCCCGATGATTTCAAGATCGGCATGATCTGCCTGCACGATGAGAATTCCACCTACGATAACAACTTCATTCAGGCGCTGCGTCAGGTACAGCAGGATCTCGGTCTTTCCGATGATCAGGTCGTACTGGTCACCAATATCGGTGAGGACAGCTCTTGCTACGATGCCGCTGTCGATCTGGCGAAGAACAAGGGCTGCAAGGTCATCTTTGCCGATTCCTTCGGTCACGAGTCCTTTATGAAGCAGGC
>CAKSYU010000035.1 GCA_934524965.1 uncultured Angelakisella sp. | reverse complement strand
ACGGGTCGTACGACCCGTTGGGGAAAGGAGGAACGGCGGAGCGTTGGAGGGTTGTCTATTCCATGGGAATAGCGACCCGACATGGAGCGTAGCCCGCGACGACGCGCACGAGCAAAAGGAAGTCCCCGCCGGATAGGCGTACAAACTAAGCCATGCTAAAGGCTTTGCGACGCCGATAGGCGAGATGGGACTAAGTCATAGAACGGGTCGCGGCGCGCGGGTGCGGGCGCCGGATTTCTACCCCAAAGTTCACGCTTTGTTTGCTTGTGTTCCGCCTGCTTTTGATATATAATAGAATAGTATAAATTTGGGCTGTTCTAATCCTATGCCGGTCAAAAGGAGACCCTATGTTTCATCAATCCCTGTTTACCTATCTGGTGCGCGCCATGGTGCTGCTCACCGCTATCCCGATCCATGAATGTGCCCACGCCTGGGCAAGCTGGAAGCAGGGCGACCCCACTGCCAAAAACCTGGGGCGGCTTACTTTGAATCCGCTGCCGCACCTTGACCTCATCGGCTCTATCCTGATGCTCTTTACCGGCTTCGGCTGGGCAAAGCCGGTGCCGGTTTCCACCCGCTACTACAAAAATGTCAAAAAGGGCATGATCCTGACCGCCCTTGCGGGCCCCGCCGCCAACATTCTGCTGGCGCTGCTTTCGCTGATCCTATACAAGCTGTGGTGTTACATCATTTACCCTGCCATCACCATCAGCTTTACCACCGCCTCCGCCATTGCGCAGATCTTCTACATCATGTGCCTGCTCAATATCAATCTGGCAGTGTTCAATCTCATTCCCATTCCGCCGCTGGACGGCAGCCGAGTGCTGACCGCCGTACTGCCCGCCCGTCTTTACTACAAGGTAATGCAGTATGAACGGTACATCATCTACGGCGTGTTCATCATTCTTATGCTGGGCTGGCTGGATACCCCGCTTGCCTTCCTGCGGAACGCCGTTTACAGCTTCTTAAATCTGATTACCGCATTTTTGGGATAAGGAACGACAAAAATGGAGAAACTCACCTTTAAGGTCAATGAATACGAGGGACCGCTGGATCTTATTTTAGCGCTGCTCTCCAAGCATCAGATCGATATTTACGATATCAACATCAGCGCCCTGCTGGAGCAGTACATGGCGTATATCCGCACCCTGCAGGAGCACCAGATGGAAGTCGCCAGCGAATTTTTGGAGATGGCTTCGCGGCTGGTGTACATCAAGACCGCCAGCCTGCTGCCCCGCTACGAGAAAGAGGACGACCCCCGCGCCGAGCTGGTGGGACAGCTGCTGGAATACCAGAGCTGCAAGCAGGCTGCGGCGCTGCTGCGCCTGCGGGATACCGGCTGGTCGGTATTTACCCGCGCGCCCATGCCGCTGGAGATAGACCCCACCTACCGCCGCCGTCACCCGGTGGACGAGCTGACCGCCGCCTACTGGTCGGCGTGCGGCAGAGGACGGCGCCGCCTGCCCCCACAGGAGGCTGCCTTTACCCCGCTGGTCACCAAGCCCGTTGTCTCGGTGGCGAGCCGCATCATGCACCTGCTGCGCGGCTTTTACCGCCGCGGTAAAGTGAGTTTGCAGAATATCTGGGCGGACAACCGTGACCGCAGCGAGCTGGTTGCCACCTTTATGGCGGTGCTGGAGCTGCTGAAGGCGGGGCGTGTGCATCTTGCCGAGGACGACACCGAGCTGGTATTTGCCGGGCGGAGCCGCCGAAACGGGGAGGAATGAGCCATGCCGAAGGAGAACATCATCTTTCGGGAAATGGGCGAGCCGGATATTTCCCGCGTGATCCCGCTTTATCTGCGGCAGTACAATGACGCCGAGGGCGACAGCTGGACGCCGGAGATCGTTTACCGCCGGATCCACCAGGTATGGAGCCGGGAGGACAGCCTGTGCCTGATCATGGAGCGGGACGGCGAGCCGCTGGGCTTCACGATGGGCTATCTGGAAGCCTTTTACGACCTGGACGCCTATTATCTGGCGGAGATCGTTATTGACCACGCCGAACAGGGACAGGGACTTGGCACCCGGCTGATGAGCGAGCTGGAGACCGCGGTGAAAAAGCGCGGCGGCAGCATGATCCAGCTGGCTTCGGTCAATGATGAGATGCACCGGCACTTCTACGGCAAGCTGGGCTTTCAGGACGCCGGCAATCTGGTGCTGAAAAGCAAATTTCTATCCGACCAAACCGAAGAAAACGAGGACGACCGATGAATTTGACCGACGATCAGAAAAAGATATTTGCCATACTGTTTGCGGCGGGCGAGCCGCTGGAGACCGACCGTCTGGCGGAGGCGCTGGCGGTGAGCCATGCCGAGGCAGCGGAGCAGTGTGTTTTATTGCAGCAGCGCCTTGCCGAAGGCGAACTGCCGCTGGAGCTGCGCCGGCTGGAGAACAGCTGGCAGCTGTGTACCGTTACCGGCTATGACACGGTGATAAGGACGGCGCTGGAGCTGCGCAGCAACACGCCCCTTTCCAACGCCGCCATGGAGGTACTTGCCGTTATTGCCTACAACCAGCCGGTGACCCGCAGCTTCATCGAGCAGGTAAGAGGTGTGGACAGCTCCTCGGTGGTGGCTTCGCTGGAGGAAAAAGGGCTGATAGAGGAAGCCGGCCGCATGGAGCTGCCGGGCAGACCGGTGGCATTCCGCACCACGGCGGCGTTCCTGCGCTGCTTCGGGCTTTCCGATTTAAGTGAGCTGCCCGACCTGCAGCCGTCTGCCGACACCGAGGATACCGCCGAGGAGGAGCAGCTGGGCTTTGACGACCTGACCCTGCCGGAGGAAGCCCCGTGATCGCCCTGTGGATCGTTCTGGGGCTGCTGGCGCTGATCCTTGTGCTGCTGCTTATTCCTGCGGGGCTGTCGCTTGGCTACCACGGCGGCGACTTTACCGCCGAGGGCAAATGGCTGTTTTTGCGGTTCACCCTTTACCCCCTGCCGGAGAAGGCGGAAGCCGAAAAAACGGAAAAGCAGGAAAAGCAAGCCGGTGAAAAGAAGCCTCCCAAGGAAAAAAGCGCCGAGCCGCACCCCTTTATGGATTGGCTTTGTCTCATCAACGACCTGCTGCCGACGCTGCATACCGCCCTGCGAAAAACGCTGGGTGCCATTACCCTGAAGCGGTGCCGTATCACCATGACTGTTGCCGCCGAGGAAGCCGATCAGACGGCGATCCGGTATGGCAGAGCCAATGCGCTGCTGTATACCGTTTATGCTTTTCTGAGCCGGCATATCCGTGTAAAGGAATTTAAGGCGGAGGTCTTTCAGGACTATCTTTCGGGTCCCGATGGGGAGACCGCCGACGCCGATCTGCTGCTTTTGGTTTGTCCGATGATCCTGCTCGGCGCAGGATTCCGGCTGCTGTGGCAGGGCGGACGGGCGTACCTGCGGTTTGCGAAATAGACGATTTGCAAAACAACACTAAAATAGAAAGAACATTCAGAAAGTTGAGGTAACTACTATGGCGCACTATCTGGGCGAGCTGACCGAAAGCAACATGAAAAATCTTCAGGCTCTGATTGACTCCAATTCCGTCATCGGGCGGGAGATCGTCACCCCCGACGGCACCGTGATCCTGCCGGTCAGCAAGGTCTCCTTCGGCTTTGGCAGCGGCGGCGGCGACCTGCCTGCCTCCCAGAAGGAGCTGTTCGGCGGCGGTACCGGCGGCGGCGTTACCATCACGCCGTTGGCGTTCCTTATTGTAAAAAACGGCGACGTAAAGCTGCTGCAGGTGCAAAGCTACAACAATACCGCCGACCGTGTGGTGGACATGGTCCCCAATGTGGTGGACAAGGTCTCGGGGCTGATCAGCGGCGGCAAAAAGGAAAAGGGCGCAGCCGAGGGCTGATCCGCTTGGGCACAGCAGAAACAGAATGAATTTGCGGAGGTGTTTTATCATGCGCGGAGGGAACCGTTTGCTAAGCGGGCTGCTGGCATTTATATTGGCTGTGGTGATGCTGTTCTCGCCGGCGGCTGCCATCAGCTACGAACCGGACTTTACCGTGACCAGCAAGGCAGTGTATCTGGAAAGCCTGGATACCGGACTGGTGCTGTATGAGAAAAACATCGACCAGCAGATGTACCCTGCCTCACTGACCAAGATCATGACGGCGATACTGGTGCTGGAAAATGTAAAGGATCTGGACGGTGAGACCTCCACCTACCCCATGTGGATACAGGATATGCTGTACGGCACCAACGCCTCGCTGGGCGGGCTGATCGTCGGGGAGGAGCTGACCATCCGGCAGCTGCTGACCTCGGCGCTGGTGCAGTCCGGCAACGAATCCGCCATGATACTGGCGGGCTATGTGGGCAGCGGCGGTATGGCGGACTTTATGCCGCGGGACATCACCACCTTTGTGGAGATGATGAACGATAAGGCAAAGGCGCTGGGCTGCACGGGGACGCATTTTACCAACCCCACCGGTCTGCACAGCGATAACCACTACACCACCGCGCGGGATATGGCGATCATGGCGAAATACGCCATGCAGAACCCCATCTTTGCTTCCATTGTAAAAAACTACGCCGTGCAGCTGGGGCAGACCAACAAGCACAGTGACCTGTGGCAATACTCCACCAACAAAATGCTGCTGACCAGCAGTCCCTACTACTACGCGCCGGTGGTCGGCATCAAGACCGGCTCCACCGATGAGGCGGGGCGGTGCGTAGTAAGCCAGGCGGAGGATAGCGGCTACCATTACTTCTGTGTGGTGATGGGCGCGCCCGTTACCGCGGCGGAGCCGTTCCAGAACTTTATAGAGACACGGCAGCTATACCGCTGGGCATTCGGTACCTTTTCGCTGAAGACGCTGCTGGAGCAGGGTGAGCTGATGGCGGAGGTGCCGGTGAAATACTCCGGCGACGGAAAGATAGCCAAGCTGGCGGTGAAGGACGATGTGGTGAAGCTGCTGCGGGACGATATCTCGCTGGACAGCATCATCTATAATACCGAGCTGCCTGAAAGCGTGGAGGCGCCCATCGCGGCGGGCGACACAGTGGGCACGCTGCACATCATGCTGATGGGTGAGGAGATCGGCACGGCGGAGCTGGTGGCGACGCAGGACTTTACGCTGAGCTGGTTCCGCAAGGCGCTGGGCACCATCGGGGCAATCCTGAGCAGCACGGCGGCGAAGATCGTTCTGATCGTCATAGTGATCGCGGTGATCGCCTACATTGTGTACGCGGTGCAGCACAACAAAAAGAAGAAGCGCCACCGCAGCAGGTATTCGGATAGAAGCTATTAAAATGCTCCCAAACAAACAGACCTCCCTCGCAGGGTGCTGCGGGGGAGGTTTTTGTAAAAAGTTTTGGCTCCAGCCTTTTTCAAAAGGCTGGTCGCTTGCCGCAGCAAGCGAAACGGCTCCTTTGCGCGAAACATCAAAAATATCGGTGAGATATTTTTGAGTGCGGGTTCCTCTATTGGCTGGCTGTCCCTGTTCCTGGTTTTTCGTTCCTGTGTTTCCTGCTGCAGAAATAATTATGTAAAAGCTAATTATTACCGTAGAGTACAATCTCGACAGCCATAACCAGAAGAAGTGCCACAATTTCATGTTCACGATTATTCATTTCCAGCACATAAGTCTCCCTAGATGAAAACGCGTCGCTAAGCTTCATGATTTGGTTCCCGTTCCTATCTGTTACCGCGAAGTTGCTTTTTATGAGATTTCCGTCCAGATGCCAGCCATTGAAGTTGAGATCCAATTTGATCTTTACAGATAATCTTTGGGTAATCGTACCAATTTTTTCGTCATTAAGAAACAGCGTGTACGTTCTCATGCCAGTTTTTGAAGCAAGTTTGACTTTACCGATTTCGTGGTCCTCTATATCATACAGACGGATGCATGGGTGTCCAAATGTAAGCGCGTCCGTTTTTACTTCATACTTTTTATTGTTGAATTCATCATAAACAGTAAAATCGCGCTTAGCAGACATGCTCTTTTTCTTAATAATGAGCATATAGTTTGCGGTGCTTTTGTTAATAAGAGCATTAACGGAACGAGTTTTTTCCATATAGTTGTCCACACCATACACGACAGCAGTCTCCACTTTACGTGCCACAGCCTTTGCAACCATCTTTCCTAAAAAGCCCACGTTTGTTTCCCCCCCTGCACAACAAATTAAACTTGAAAACGCCTCCCACAATACGCACAAAACTTTGCATCCGCATTCAGGTTTTGCTTCCCGCAATATGGGCAGTATGCTCCTGCCTGTTCACGCCGCCGCTCTTGAACCCACTCTTGATATAATTCCTCATTGAAATTATCATCCAGACAATCCGGGTAGTAATTGATTTGTTGGGCAATACGAGCAGCAACTATCTTAGGAATATCCGAATCATCATTATCAGTAGAGAGCCAATACCTCCCCGTCAGCTTTCCATAGTCATTGAAATCTCCCCTAAAACACCAATCTGAAATACCGCTTTGTGAACGCACGGTACCGTAAACCATTGTGCCATCCGCATATAAGCTGGTAAGGCGTCGAATTCCTTTCCCACTGCGCTTAACCATAACATAGAGTTCTTCTTTAGAAATTTCTCCATCAAATCGGCACACAGTACTTTTTCGTCGATTTTCATCATTAACATCATGCTTGATTTTCTTCAGTCCCGCAACAGCTACTCCCGCACACAGAACTTTTAATAAGAATCCCATAAGCACACCCCCGTATATCCTAATCAGCCAACAGGTGACATTTGGCGGTGGAAAGAACTCAACGACTTAAAGCATATAGGTTGAGCTTCACCCATATAAAAAAATCCCACAGCACTAGATAACTCGGCACTTCAATCAGTAGGCAAAGCTTTATCCGAAGCAATTCTCTCTTGCCGTTTCAGGTCAGTTCCAGTCTACAGGTCATTACTTGTCCTCATCGATTTCGCAAGGGAGTCTTCCGGATTGTGCAGCTAGGTTCTTTTCCTGTGATTTCGCTCGCCGTTCCAGTTTTTTAATGTCTTCTGCAGCAGGCAGATTCTCCGGTCGAATTCCTCGTTGACCAAGCATGTCCCGCACGGATTGATTGTTCTGCACATGTTCTCCGGTAATGGCGAATTCGCCTTGAAGGTCCTTCTCCTCAACATTGTAGTTGGTCATTTCTACCGCAAGGTTCTTTGCTGCTATAGAAAGCGTCGGCAGAAAATCAGCCAGCGGGCGACCATCTTTTACACCAAGCCGATCCTTCATTTCCTGCGTTGTGTAGCCGCCAAATAGTGCACAATCGCCCTTTGAGCGAATGCGACCGAATCCTTCATCATCTACACCGCGCTCATAAATATTTTGTGAAAGCCGTTTCTCGGATTCCCGCAATCTGCCCCGGGCTTCCGTGCGTTCAATAAGTGAAATGCGTTCTTCAATCAGTTCCTGCTTTCGAGTTTGAACGGCAAAGTAGCTTTGCGCAAATGCGATTTCTTCTTTTTTGGGATCCCCATTCTGAGCAATCAAATAGCTAGCATAACGGGTAAGCATATAATCCTTAATCTCCCGCCGTGAGCCACTTCCCAATCGGACCATTTTCGTGATCTCACGAAAATGGTCCGAAACCTCTATCCCACTGGTTTCGCAGGATTCGATGGCACGCCTAATTGCTTTTTCAAAGTTCTCCCACCGTTCATAGCCAAAAAGAGGCATCAGGTCGCGCGCATACCAAAATTCGACATGTGCCTCCTGATCACTATGTATCACAAGATCAAATTGCTCCTTAATTTGACCGACTCTTTTTTTATCCATTGTTCACCCTCCTTTATATTCGTCACAGACATTTCTTTAAGAAACTCCCCCGCCCTTACAGATACAAACACGCTTCTCAGTGTCATCTGCTTAACGGGAAATTTCATACTCAGAACGATAGTTATCATTTTCTGTCCGAAATCACCGATTTCCTCTTTTATTTAGGTGTCACAAGAATATGGTTCCCACACCTCATCTTGGATTTATCTTACATTATATTACTTGGAATGCTTTTTGTCAAAACAACCGCAAATTTGTATTGGCTCATTCAAGCCAACAGCAGAAAAAACGGCATAGCCGAATAATGCGACTATGCCGGTATTCTTCAAAATAGCGAAGCTTCTAAATTACCTCCCGCTTTCACAGGGGATCTATCTGTGGTTATGCGAGGATCTCCCGCAGGGCGGCGATGAGGGCATCGGTCGCGGCAGGGTCGGTCGCCCAGCTGGTGCAGATGCGCAGCGCCACGGTGCCGTCCCGACGCCATTCCTCATCAATGGCGAAGCGCAGCTTCAGGGCATCGGCTTGTCCCTCGGTCAAATAAATAAACTGCTGGTTGGTGGGGGAATTGACCTGAAAGCGCACGCCCAGCGCGGTGAGCGCCGCCTTGATGCGCATGGCTTCACCGTTGGCGTGACGCGCCAGCTCGTAATACAGCCCGTCACGGAACAGCTCCGCGAACTGGACGCCCAGTAAACGACCCTTGGCGAACAGACCGCCCCGCTGCTTGACGATATACAGAAAGTCCGGCTGGAGAACAGGGTTCACCAGCACCAGCGCTTCCCCGAACAGGGCGCCGTTTTTGGTGCCGCCGATGCAGAAAAAGTCGCAGTACCGCGCCATATCCCGCAGCGTGACATCACAGCCCTCTGCGGTGAGTGCGACACCCAGCCGTGCGCCATCGGCGTACAGCAGCAGATCGTGCGCCCGGCAGACCTCGTGCAGCGCCTGCAGCTCCTCGCGGGTATAGACGGTGCCGACCTCGGTAGACTGGGAGATATACACCACGCGGGGCTTGACCATATGGGGCGCCATGCGGTGCTCCTCCAGCATGGCAAGGATACCGGCGGGGCGCACCTTGCCCTCCGCGTCGGGAATGACCAGCACCTTATGTCCGGTGGCTTCTATCGCACCGGTCTCGTGGGTGAAGATATGACAAGTGGCGGCGCCGATGACTGCCTCGTGCGGGCGCAGAGCGGCAGTAAGGGCGATGAGATTGGTCTGGGTGCCGCCGGATAAAAACCGGATCTCCGCCGTGGGGCAATCCATCTCACGGCGCAGGAGCTCCCGTGCCTCCTCGCAGTAGGGATCGGTGCCGTAGCCGGTAGTTTGCACACGGTTGGTGCGGGTAAGGGCTTCCAGAATTCTCTCGTGGCAGCCCTCGCTGTAATCGTTGATAAAAAGGGTCATGGGGATACTTCCTTATGGGGTCAATGGGGGCTCTCTTTTGGTCGTGCGGCAAAAGGGATAATTGAACAAAAAAAACTATTATTTTTGTGCATGGCTCTAAGATACAACAAAAAACCCGAAGATTGTGCTGCAATCTCCGAGTTTCTTATTCTTCGGCTGCGCGCATGGGACGGGAACGATCCGTGCCCAGCGAATGCCCGTTGACACGGTACGGGCGGGTGCTGCCATACTTAGGCGTTCAGGCTGCGAGCCAGAGCAGATTTCTTTCTGGCGGCGGTATTCTTGTGCAGGATACCCTTGGCGGCTGCCTGGTCGATCTTCTTGATCGCTACGCGGACTGCCTCAGCCTTGTTCTCCTCGGCGTTCTGAGCCTTCTTGACATAGGTCTTCAGCTCGGACTTGATCGCCTTATTACGCAGAGTTTTGGTAGCAATGACCTTTACTCTCTTCTTAGCGGATTTGATATTGGGCATGTGTTACACCTCCTTACATACTATTAGACGGTACTTAGCTATGATAACATTCCTGAAAAAAAAACGCAAGAGGTTTTTTTAGATTTCTCCGCTGTTTCCGGCGCATTTTGCCCCGAAAAGCGCAGCAAGACTGCCCTCTCCCCGACGGGTGTATACCATGGGCAGCGGCATGGGTACCTCGCAGGCAAAGGTATAGCCGCAGCTGCCCTCCTCGTAGAACGGGTGCAGCGCCCGGCGCAGGAGACCATCGGCAATGACGAAGTCCTCGCACTGCAGGGCGACGACGCGCACCGGCTCTGCCTTTTCCACGACGATGTAGCCCAGCATTTTGGTGCCCTCGGCGGCGAAGTAACCCCAAACGGGTCCCTCGGCTTCCAAGCCGGTATCCTCCGCCATCATTTGCAGAATATCCGGCTGAATGGGTAAAATAGCGATCATTTTTTGCCCTCCGTATTCCCGCTGGCGCCCGCCTTGGTAATGGCGCCGCGCAGGGCGATCAGCTCGGCAGGCTTCAGGTCACGCCAATGCCCGGGCTGTAACATTCCCAGCTTGATGGGTCCCACGGCAATGCGTTTAAGCCGCACTACCTCCAGCCCCACCGCTTCGCACATACGGCGGATCTGGCGGTTTTTGCCCTCGCTGATGGTGATTTGCAGCACCACACGCCCCGGCTGCTTTTCCAAAATGAGGACGGTAGCGGGCAGCGTAGTGGTATTCTCGCCGATCTTGACACCGGCGGAAAGCTCCGCTGCCTGTTCATCGGTGATATCAGGGCGCACCGTAACGCGGTACACCTTGTTGATATGACTGGCGGGGTGCATGATACGGTTTGCCAGCTCGCCGTCATTGGTAAAGAGCAGCAATCCCTCGCTGTTGCGGTCCAGCCGCCCGATGGGATAGACCCGCTCCTCTACCCCGGTCAAAAGGTCGGTGACGCAGCGCCGTCCCAGTTCATCGCTGAGGGTGGTCACATAGCCGCGGGGCTTATTCATCATAATGTAGCGGTACTGCTTTTTGCGGGCAAAATACACCCGTCTGCCGTCCACGGCGATCACATCACGGTCGGGGTTTACGCTTTGCCCAATCTCCGCCTTGTGTCCGTTTACGGTCACGCGCCCCTGGCGCACCAGTTCCTCCGCCGCGCGGCGGGAGGCAACGCCCGCCTCGCTGAGGGCTTTTTGAATACGAATCGGCTGCATAGATCATTCTCCTTCTGTCCGCATCTCTGCGGTCATTTTAATCGGTCTGGCGGTGTGTGCCGCCCTAATTTATTATAATAGCGTATTTTGGGCGGAAAGTCACTCTTTTATTTTGGGGCGGGCGGAATTTTCCGCCATCACCTTGGCATACAGCGCCATAAAGCGGCTATGACAGTTTGCGAATAATTTTATAAATAATATAAAGATTTTCCATTCGGATTATCCATCACAATGCGTGATTTTTCGACAGGAAATTCTTGATTTCTGTTCAAAAATGCTTTATTACAAAAATATAAATAATTCTAAGTATAGAAAGGGTAATTTTTGTGTGCGCACCAAATACGGAAGAAATGGCAATGTCGAAGTTCTACGCGGCAGTCGGGGGAGATCTTTCCGATGTGCTGGAGCGGCTGGAGGATCTCGACATTGTCAAATTTTATTTACCGGAATTTGAGAAGGATCCCTCCTATGCCGGACTGATGCAGAGCCTGAAAAGCGGCGACCTGCGGAAGGCATTTCACGCGGCGCACACGCTGAAGGGACTTTGCTATAATTTTGGTCTGAAGCGTCTGGGGGACTGCGCGGCAGTCCTGTGCAGGACGCTGCGGGAAGAGATCTCTCCCGCGCCGGAGCAGCTGCAGCAGCTGACGGACGAATATTACCGCGCGGTCGACGCGATCCGCGAGCTGGTAAGCGAAAGCTGAACAAATAATTTATATTCCCCATGGACTTCCCCCCTGCCGATTTCCCCGTAAATCGCGCCGAAATCAACATCAGACCCATTTTCTCCCTTTTCTTCGCTATAATCAAAAGCGTAAGGCGCCAAAAACGGTGTGCTTCGATAGAGTTTTGAGAGTATAGAGGAGGAGAAGAACATGGTGAGCTATTATGTGATCAGCAGGAACGAGGGGTCCGACCGGATTGGGAATACACTGTATGGGGTATGCGCCTGCGCCCTGTATGACGGCGTGATGGAAGTGCAGGGCTGCGTTTATGATGTATCCAACGACCTGACATGGCTGAAGGCACTGCGGGATAAGCTGAATGACGGCGAGGTAGACCCTGTCCACCTTGGCGATATCATAGAAGACGAGCTATACATGAGGCGGCACTGAGGGCGCCCCCATTTATTCCGGAAAGGACCTGTTTTTTATGCGTTTGGCAATATGTGATGACAATGAGCTGGAGAGAGGATTTTTGCAGGGACTGCTGAAGAAGTACTTTTCCGAAGCCGCGATCGGCTGCGAATTTACCCTGTACGACCGTGGGACGACACTCTACTATGACATCACGGAGGGCATGGAATTCGATATCATCTTCCTTGACCTGTTCATGGAGGATTCCTTTGGGCTGACGGTCGCCAAAAAGCTGCGGGAGCTTTCCTACGGCGGCAGGATCATCTTCTGCACCGCCAGCGCCGATTACGCGCTGGAAAGCTACAGCGTATATGCCTCCGGATACATCGTGAAGCCGTACCGGATCAAGGATATCCGGCACACACTGGACCGGCTTTTGCCGGAGTACCAGCGCAGCAGCTATGGGCTGGTGCAAAAATCCGCGGTCAAGTTTATCCCGCTCAACGAGATCATGTATGTGGAAAGCAGCAACTCAAAATGCATTCTGCACCGCGTGGACGGACGCACCTACAATGTGTATAAAAAGCTGGGCGAGATAGAGGCGGAGCTGGACGACGCGCGGTTTTTGCGCTGCCACCAGAGCTATCTGGTCAATATGAACTATGTCAGCGAAGCCGACGACAGCTTTTTGCTCCAGAACGGGGACAAGGTACTTATTCGGGCGAAGAGCAAGCGAATGATCCTGCAAAAGCTGCTGGAATATAAGGAGAAGATGTGCAAAACGGGCGGGTTTCTCTCCAAGCGCAGCGTGGTGTAGGCTATGAGGAAGAATAAAACCAAGCTATCCCTTACGCTGGGGCTTGTGCTTATCGTCCTGCTGTTTGGGGCGTTTATCCTGATCATCTGTACGGTCTTCGGGACGGTGCAGGACGAGCTATACCAGGAACGGCGGGAGAACCTGGGCGAGATCTCCGAGCAGATCGCCAAGACGATCAACTCCATCTGCGATTATTCGTGGAATGTATCGGACGCCGCGTTCAGCCATATGCTTTGCTCCCAGATCGACAACCGTGAGGATCTGGCGACTTTTCTGGCGGATGCGGAGAACGGCATGGAGGGACAGGACTGCTTTTTGGCGGTCATCGACGCGAAGACGAACTATTATGTTTCCAACGGCGCCATCGGCTTGTTCAAGAACATCGAGCTGCTGCGGGATTCGGCAGACGCCCGACAGGTCCTTATCGCCTCCGTCACCTTTGATTCTAAGCAGGAATATATGATCTTCCTGCGCCGTCTGGAAAGCCCTTTGGTGCTGAAGGACGGCACGCAGGTCACCCATACCGCCCTGATCCTGCCGCCGGAGGTCTACTACTCGGCGCTTTCCTGCACCAGCTACGATGACTCGGCGGATATTTTTCTGATCCAGCACGACGGCAGGTGTGTCTACCGGCAGAATAACACAGAGGTTTTCAGCAATGCCGCCAACATTATGCGGCTATTAAAAAATGTGGAGTTCCTGCACGGCGGCAGCTATGACAGCCTGGAGGAAAGCCTGCAGTACGATCCGGCGGAGACCTTTGAGTTCCGGCACGAGAATATAAACTGCTTTGTTTCCATGGCGCCTATCTCGCTGCCGAACTGGGCGGTCGCGATCATTATTCCCACCAGCAAGCTGAACAGCGGCGCGGAACGCCTGCTGAGGACCACGGTGGACAGCGCCGTTATTCTATCGGTCATCGGCATTGCCATTGCGTCTATTGTTATCTACTGCTTTATTGCTTCCGTCAACACACGGCAGCGGGAACAGCAGCAGAAGGAGCTGAACGCCGCGCTGAAAATGGCGGCGGAGGAAGCCCGAAACGCCAGCACAGCAAAAAGCGAGTTTCTATCCCATATGTCCCACGACCTGCGCACGCCGCTGAACGCGATCATCGGCATGGTGGAGCGGGCGGAGGAAAGCCCCGACCTGACGGGCGAGGTAAAGGGCTGCATTGCGGATATCAAAACGGCGTCCAATCATCTGAATGCCCTCATCAACGATGTACTGGATATGAGCCGGCTGGAGGGCAGCCCCGACGCGGGCAGTGAAAGCACCTTTGATATCCGTACTGTGCTGAACGCCTGTTGTTCCATCATTTGCAGCTCTGCGCAGCAGCACGATCTCCGCTTTACCTACCGGTGCAGCGGGTTCCAGCACCCGTATCTGTTCGGGTGTGATATCTACCTGCGCAAGGTGCTCATCAACGTGCTGGGCAATTCCGTAAAATACACGCCGGAGGGCGGGCGCGTGACCTTTATCGCCGAGGAGCTTGCCTGCGACGGAAAAACGGCAAGCTACCGCTTTACCATTTCCGATACCGGTATTGGTATGAGCGAGAGCTTCCTGCGGCGTATTTTTGAGCCGTTTTCTCAAGCGAACGACGGCACCCACGCGGGGTATGAGAGCACAGGGCTGGGTATGTCCATCGTGAAAAAGCTGGTCGATAAAATGGGCGGCACCATTGATATCAGCAGCCAGGTGAATGTGGGGAGCCAGTTCACCATCGAGCTGCCGTTTACGGTAAGCGAAACGGCGCTGACGGCAAAGAAGGAGCCGGAGCAGAAGGTGCTGCCCCCTACCCCGCTGCTGGGCATGACGGTGCTGCTGTGCGATGACAACAAGATGAACTGCGATATTGCGGAGCACCTGCTGGAAAAAGCGGGCGCCGCTGTTATGATAGCCGATAACGGTGAAAAGGCTGTGGAGCTTTTTAAGAAATCCCGTATCGGCAGCATCGATGTGATCCTGATGGACGTGATGATGCCGGTGATGGACGGGCTGGAGGCGGCAAAGACGATCCGTATGCTTGCCCGCCCCGACGCCACGCTGGTGCCGATCATTGCCATGACCGCGAAAGCCTTTGATGAAGACGTCCAAAGATCCCTGAACGCGGGAATGAACGAGCATCTTTCCAAGCCGATCTACGGAAAGGTGCTAATCTCGACACTGATGAAATACAAGAGAAACGATTAAAAAAGGGGGCGGTTCGCTTCGTGGAAGCCCGAAAAATACTTGCACTGATCGCCGCTGTTGTTATGGTGTGCCTGCCGCTGTGCGGCTGCGCCGGTATCCCAAAGCCGGTACACGAGCCGCTTACCATTATGACCGGCTGCCGCGACTATACCGCGCTGGAACAGGCGCTGAAAGAGGAGTATCCGGAGATCAATCTGGAGTTTATCAGCTATAACGGGTACAATGTGACCGCCTATCTCCAGCGGCTGCTGGAGGCGGGGCAGATCCCGGATATCTACACCACAAAGATCCTGCCGGACGCCGTGCTGCAAAAGGAATATCTGATCGATCTTTCCGGATATGATTTCAGCGCCCGCTACGCCGTCTCCCGCCTGAACGAGTGCAGCGTCGACGGTTCTATCTATATGCTGCCGTGCAATTTTTCGGTGCTGGGCATTTACTATAACAAGACCCTGCTGGAAAAGTACGGCTGGGAGGTACCGACGAGCTTTTACGAGATGGAGGCACTGGTGCCGAAGATACGGGCGGCGGGGCTGGAGGTCGCCACGACCAGCCTGGAGTATATCGGGAGCGCCTTTCAGTACCTCTTTAATCTGGGAGATACCGTGTTTCTCCGCACACCGGAGGGGCTGGACTGGGTGGACGGATTTCTGGCGGGCAGGGTGCCTGCCGATGACGCATGGGCGGACACCATTGCCTATGTGCAGAAATGGATCGACCTGGGACTGATCGACGGCAGCTGGGGCAGCAAGCCGGAAAAGCAGGCTGCCGAGCACTTTGCCGAGGGGAACACGGTATTTTTCGTCCACAGCGGCGGGTTCCGCTATTCGCAGAATGAGGACGGGACCGGCGACCGCTACGGGCTGATGTCGTGGCTGAGTATGGACGGCTCCAACAACCGCTACATCACCAGCACCGCCTGCTACTTCGGGCTGAGTGCCGAGTTGGAGCTGCCCCGCAACAAGCAGAAGCTGGCGGATGCCCTGAAGTTTATGGGCTTTATTTCCACGGAAAAGGGGCAGCGGCTCCTTTCCGCGGACAGCACCCAGCTGCTGCCGCTGGCGGACAGCGATGCCCTGCCGGACGAGGAATATAAGAATATCATGGAGCAGCTGAACGCCGGCTTCAGCGCTCCGCTCACCTATCGGGGCTGGGAGGAGCTGATCGTCCCCGTGGGGGAGGAATGTCTGCAGTGGTACGCGGGAAGATCAACGGGGCGAAATACCATTGCCGCCATGGAACGCGCGCTGCAAAGCTCCCTGCAAAACGAAACGGGAGCCTATGCGACCCTTCCCGAAGATATGACGCAGGAGGAGACCGCGCACCTGGTGGGGAACGCCTTTGCCGAGGCGGTAAATGCCGACTGCGCGCTGATCTCTCTGGGCGGCTACCATGACGGAAAGGAAAACAGAGACGGGGTAAACGGGCGGCTGTTCAAGGGTCCTGTCGATGATGTAATCATCAGTACCATCAACCCGCTGGGCTGGGTGAACACGATAAAGACCGTCACCCTAACGGGGCAGGAGATCCGGCAGCTTGCCAGGGAGGGCGTTGACCTTTATGGGGACGGCAAGCCTTTTTCGTATGTATTGGCGGTGGTTGAGGGCGTCAGGCTGGAGCGTGAGCGACAGTACACCGTTGCCATCTGCGGGTATAACTCGGAGATCATGGAAAATGGCGATCTGCAAGATACCGGCATCTGCGGCATGGACGCGCTGCGCAGCTATTTTGCGGGGTTGGGGTGAGAGCCCCCTGTCAGAATGGCGGTGATCAGAAAGCCCTTCTTGCAATCCAACCATTTTTGCGGTATGATGCAGACACAGTACCGCAAAGGAGGGCGCTTCCATGGGCAGAGCCTCGACCAGAGAAAACAAGAATAAATACCAGCTGATCCGTGAGGAGCTGGGGCTGTCCCGCGAAAAAGCCAGCGAGCTTCTTGAGACCATCATGCCGGAGCGCATCGAGAAGATCGAAAGCGGCAAGTCCCTCCCCCGCCCCGATGAAGTCATCACGATGGCGGAAAAGTACAAGCGCCCCTCGCTGTGCAATTACTACTGCTCCAACCAGTGCCCCATCGGGCAGCAGTATGTACCGGAGGTCAAGATCAAGGAGCTTTCCTCCATCGTTCTGGAAATGCTGGCGTCGCTCAATTCTGTCAATAAAAAGAAGGAGCGACTCATCGAGATTACCGCAGACGGAAAAATAGACACCGATGAGATCGATGATTTCATCTATATTCAGCAGGAGCTGGAGCGCATCTCCATCACTGTGGAGGCGATGCAGCTGTGGGCGGAGCGAATGCTCGCCGATGGCGTCATTGATGCCGAAGCCTATAAAGAAAAGACGAACAAATAAATACTTGGCGGTGTCCTTTTCGGACACCGCCCCAGCTTGTCGAAAAAGTCCAGTGGGAGCTGGGTTTTTTCTCGTAGATATGGTACAATAGAATAGGGTGATGAAAAGA
>CAKSYU010000034.1 GCA_934524965.1 uncultured Angelakisella sp. | reverse complement strand
TGCGGGGCGGGGGAGTATTCCTCCCAACTGGGGCATACCACCAGCCGATCTCCCAAATGGGTGGGGTGGTAAAAGCGTTTCCAGGCGTTTGCCCAGTCCTCCTCCGCCAGCGTTTGGTCGGTCTCGATGCGGTAGGCGATGCTCTCCGCCTCCAGCCGGTGCGTCAGGAATGCCGATGCCTCGGCGGGGTTTTCCTCGGGCGGCAGGTACAGGTGCAGGATTGCCTCGGTGCGGCTGCGTGCCAGCAGCTCCTCATCAATAAGGTCGATGTGCGCGATCTGCGGTACCAGCTCCAGCATATCGCTGTAATCCTCGATATAGATGCCATAGGGGACGGCAAGCTGCGCAATGGCTTCAGCGGTCTCGGCGTCCTTGGTGTTTACGGTGATCTTCAGGTCGGTCCAGTTCATAGCGGATCTCTCCTCCGGATATCATTCTGTTCTTTCTATTATAGCGGCAGTAGCCGAAAATCTCAACCGTTTGGGCGTTCTTTTTGCATAGCGGCGGCATAGCTGCCCATACTGCCTGCATAAAGATGGAAAAGGAGGCAGAAAAGCATGACGGAAACGAACCGCCGCGGGGAGCCTGCGGAAGCGCTCTGGGAGGAACTCAGCCGGGTCAATCAGGAGCTTCGACGGGCGGAGGAGCTGTTTGATGTCGTCACGGAGGACGCGCTCATCGAAGCCTGTACCTACCGGATCCAAACGCTGCTTACCTATCGGGCATATCTGCTGCGCACGGCACGGCAGCAGGCGGAGCAGCCCGCACCAGTCACATTATAAGAATATAGAAACGACAAAAACGGGGGAGACATCATGGGGATCTGGATCATTGCGGGCGCGGTACTGGCGCTGGCGCTGCTGGTACGGTGGCGGCACGCCCTGCGGGGCTGGCTGCTTTCCGCCGCCGGCGGGCTGGGGGTGCTGTGCCTTTTGCATGCCATTGGGGCGCTGCTGCCGCTCAACCTGTTTACAGTGGGGGTGTGCGGCATTCTGGGTCTGCCGGGTGCCATCAGCCTGCTGGTCTGCAACCTGATGTGGTGAAGCATCGGTAAAAACGCAAAAAGAAAAAATACCATTCTGTGGCGGTAAAGCCGGAATGGTATTTTTTCATGGGGCAGATCACGCGCCATTCAGGAAATCCTCTACCACATCATGCATATGGCATGGGTCCAGCCCGCCCTCCTGCATCAGCAGGGCAAGCGCTTGGGCAGCATCTGCGTCGTCAGTCACATCATGGATGCACTGACGGATCTGCCAGCCGTGCTCCGGAAGGTAAACTTCACACCGGATGCCGTAGCAGCTGTAGCGGCCCAGCTGCGGGTGGGTGTTCCATTCTTCACAGGCACGGTAGCGGATGTTTTCATTCTCTCGGTTACACAAGGGTCCTGGTTCCTCCTCTTAGCTCTCCGCTCAGTAAACATGTCTACCGATCATTCCGGCGCGCCGCCCGCAGGGGGAAGATGCCGGAATGATGCCGCTGGAAGAATTCTACCATACTTTTTAAGGAATGGTATTACAAAAATTTCTTTGCTGTTTTGTAAGCTATGACATCTCATATGGCGAAACAACATGAATAAAGTCGAACACAGGTAAAATACAAGCAGAATGTGAGCATGATTGTGTCATTTTATATAAAATTCCTCATCGGATTTCTAACCATTTTTTAGGCATTCAGGCGGGGCTTCCACGCGTAAAACGCTAATAAATCGCCAAGATCCGTCCAAAACAGCAATACCGACCTGCAAAGCCCTGTGATTTCGGGCGGCAGGTCGGTATTCTGGGGCAAAATGGTGGCGATGGATCAGTCGCAGCGGTTTTCGGCGTTCTGCTTCTCACTGCGGTTCTGAGAGTTATTCTGACTGTTGTTATTCTGGGAGTTATTCTGGCTGTTGTTCTGAGAATTGTTTTTGGTGCTGTTCTGGGAATTATTTTTGCTCATCATGGTTCACCTCCTTTGCGGGATTATTATGCGCTTTCCGGCGGCGGCTTATGCGGGGAGGAGACACCGTGAAAAAATATCAAAAAATTTTTCAGATTAGGGTTGACAAATTCCTCGGATATGATATAATGAAAATACAGAAACGATAATCATTACTGAAAAGGAGATCATACACTATGGCTAAATATGTTTGCACTGTTTGCGGTTACGTTCATGAGGGCGATGAGGCACCCGAGTCCTGCCCCGTCTGCAAGGCTCCCGCTTCCAAGTTCCAGAAAGTAGAGGGCGAGATGGCATGGGCTGCCGAGCATGTTGTCGGTGTTGCACAGGGCTGCGATCCCGAGATCCTGCAGGGTCTGCGTGAGAACTTCAACGGCGAGTGCTGCGAAGTCGGTATGTACCTTGCCATGGCGCGCGTTGCCCACCGTGAGGGTTATCCCGAGATCGGTCTGTACTGGGAGAAAGCCGCGTGGGAGGAAGCTGAGCATGCCGCCAAGTTTGCCGAGCTGCTGGGTGAGGTCGTGACCCCCTCCACCAAGAAGAACCTGGAGATGCGTGTGGAAGCCGAAAACGGCGCGACCATGGGCAAGACCGAACTGGCAAAGAAGGCAAAGGCGCTCAATCTCGATGCGATCCATGATACCGTGCATGAGATGGCGCGCGATGAGGCGAGACATGGCAAGGCTTTTGCCGGTCTGCTGAACCGTTACTTCGGCAAGTAATTCACCGTAAAATAAGCCATTTAGAGAGGAAGCGGAGCAAAAACCGCTTCCTCTTTTTTGAAAAAAAGAGAGAGCGGGACACGCGCCCCGCTCCTTTACTATTGGAAAAGCTTTGGAAGGTCATATCTCCACGAATGCTTTTGCTTGATTTCAAAGTAGTCCTGCCGGTTCTCTGCCGCTCATTCTACTGTTTGAGGCAAAAGAACCTCCAGCTCAGAAGCGTCTAAAAGAGGCTGCTTGTTCAAATCGTACGCCTTTGTTAAATCGGCAATCATCACGGCTGGCAATACCGGGTCTGGGCATTCGCCCTCACGTTCTCTTTCTATAAACTTCAAAGAGAGGGTGTCGTCCTTTTTCATTATTTCATAAACGAAGGTTTCTTCACCATAGGTTGTGTTAAATGACAGTTTATTCCCTTCAATTGAATAGCCATAGTCTACCCATACGCCATTAAGTTCGTTTCCGGATGCGTCCTTAAAGGAGTAAACCACGCTGGATTCAATATCTGTATAACCTTCCACAGATTCAATGGAATAAATGTTATCACCGTCAAAAAAGATATAATGACCATTGCTTGTAATCCAAAACCCATCTATATCCTCTTTTGTTACGATAGGTTCGGCTGATTCTGTTGAACTGTCGGTTATATCGTCTGTCTGCTCTGTTTCTGACCCGTAAAAATTGCCGGTTTGCCCTGTTTCTGACTTGTTATTATTGTCTGTGTCACCGCAAGCCGCAAGGCTCAGGCACAGTACCGCCGCCAGTAGCAGCGCAATCAGCTTTTTCATTTTTGTTCTTCTTCCTTCCTTCCTTCCTTTTCATGTTTTTTCGAACATCATCATTCTAACACATGTTTTTTATTTTGCAAGGGCAGCAAAGTTTCCTCAAGGGCGCGAAAAAAGGAGCCGTTTTTCGGCTCCTTAGGTATTATACGATGCCAATGGCGTGGTCAGGATCGGGCGCCGTCCCCAAAAAGTAATCGGCGGAAACATTAAAGAGCCGGCACAGCGTGATCAGATGGTGGATCGGCAGCTCATTTGCGCCGCGTTCGTAGCGGGCATACATCGTCTGGGAGGTGCCAAGAACAACAGCGACTTGCTTTTGTGTCAAGCCGTTTTCTTCACGCAGTGCGCGCAGCTTCTGCAGGTTCATACGGTAAAAGCTCCCTTTCCCATGCCGCCTGTCGGGAAAGCGGCAGAATGTAGCGATAATTGTTGATTTTATTCTAACACATTTGCGCACTTTTGACAACATATGTGTTCATAAATTTCACACACTAATCTTACACTTTGGGGTAGGGGAGGTGCGTGATATGCTGGATGCAAAGGTAGTGGGAAAGGTACTGCAAAAGGCAAGGGAGGAAAAACATCTCTCGCAGGAGGTGGTAAGCGGTCTAGCGGGGATCGGCAGGACGCATCTCAGCGCCATCGAGCGCGGCGTGCGCAAGCCGACGCTGGAAACATTTTTCTGCATCGCGGACGCCATGGGGGTCAGCCCCAGCGCCCTGATGAAGCGGATCGAAAACGCCATGCGGGAGCAGTAGAGCGGACGGACGGCAAAGCGGGTAAAATGTGTCCCGCCGTGCCGTCCGTTTTCCGTCTCGGGGCGGCGTCTTTGTTGCCGCAGTTAAAAACGGCGGCGGATAGGGGAAAATGATTTGTGGACTTTTTACATACCAAAAAATTGTTTATAAAATTTTCTCCCCAAACTCTTTACAAAATAACGGTCATTTGCTATGATATTTCTGTATTCAACCCCCGAATTTTTGGCGATTTGGGGGATTACGCCGGAAAAACCATAGAAAAAACATACAAAAGGAGAAACTGCTATGTCCAGAATTGTTATCGCCCTCGGCGGCAACGCCCTCGGCAACACCCCCTACGAGCAGCTCGAGCTCGTGACCGAGACCGCTAAGCCCATCGTTGACCTCATCGAGGCTGGCAACGAAGTCATCATTGCCCACGGCAACGGTCCCCAGGTCGGCATGATCAACCTCGCCATGAGCGCTGCGGCGGAAGCCGGCGCTGTCAAGAGCGATATGCCCTTCCCCGAGTGCGGCGCTATGTCCCAGGGTTACATCGGCTATCACCTGCAGAACGCCATCGGCAACGAGCTGGCAAAGCGCGGCATCAATAAGCCCGTAGCCACCATCGTTACTCAGGTCCTTGTTGATGAGAACGACGGTGCTTTCCAGAAGCCCACCAAGCCCATTGGTGCTTTCTATACCAAGGAGCAGGCAGATGAGATCGCCGCTGCCAAGGGCTTTACCATGGTAGAGGACGCCGGTCGCGGCTATCGCCGTGTCGTTCCTTCCCCCAAGCCCGTCGATGTAGTGGAGAAGGATGTTGTTGAGGCTGTTGTCAAGTCCGGTGCCGTTGTTATTACCGTAGGCGGCGGCGGTATCCCCGTTATCAAGAAGGACGGCAAGCTGGTAGGCGTTCCCGCCGTTATCGATAAGGACTTCGCTTCCTCCAAGATCGCTGAGCTGCTGCACGCAGACGCTCTGTTCATTCTCACCGCTGTTGACCGTGTTGCCATCAACTGGGGCAAGCCCGATCAGAAGAGCCTGGAGGAGATGAGCATTGCCGAGGCGGAGAAGTACATCGGCGAGAACCAGTTCGCTCCCGGTTCCATGCTGCCCAAGGTTCAGGCTGCTATCGCCTTTGCCCAGTCCGGCGGCCGCGCCATCATTGCCGATCTGCACAACGCCGCTCTGGCGCTGGAGGGTAAGTCCGGCACCGCGATCCACAAATAATTCCGAAGCGACAGCTTTGACTGCGTCCGACCGTTTTCGGTCGGGCGCTTTTGTGTTGCATTCCGGACGGTGCTGGGGTAAAATAAGCATGAACCATCAAAGACAGGCGTATTTGCTGCTGCTTGCAGAAGCCACCGTCCGCAAAAAAAGAGGGATCCCATGCACATTTTCCTTACCGGCACAGTCCAAATCGGCAAAACCACCGTCATTGATAAAACACTGGCGCTGCTTGGCGTTACGGCAGGCGGCTTTCGTTCCTATTTCGGTGCGGATCGTCACTGCCCCAGTCATCATTATCTTTATATGAGCAGTGCCGCCGAACCGCGCGCCTTCACCCCGGAGCATGCCGTTGTGGAATTCGGCGAGGACGCCAATGGAATGATGCGGCACGCCGTTCTGCCCCGCTTTGAGGAGCTGGGGCTGCAATATCTTGCACAGGCATCAGCCTATCCCCTTATCATACTGGACGAATGCGGCAGACTGGAACAGCGGTTTCCCCGCTTTTGCGCGCAGGTGCTGGAGCTGCTGGAGGGGGAGACTCCCGTTCTGGGGGTTGTCCGGCAGGATGTGATGGGCTGGCTGGAGGAGATTCGACATCACCCCAAGGTGCAGCTTGTTACCGTGACCGAGCAAAACCGCAACGAGCTGCCGCAGCAGCTTGCCGCCTATTACCGTACCCTGCTGAAATAGTCCGTAAAGCCGGTTTTGCAGCCTTATCGCAGGGGTGTGCAGCCGATCAATACATTTCAAACATTCCACAAGGAGACGACGATGAAACATCAAAACAGTGCCCTGAAAAACCTTTTGCTGGCGGCGATGTTCCTTGCCATCGGCATAGTGCTGCCCTTTTTCACCGGTCAAATCAAGGAGATCGGCAACATGCTGCTCCCCATGCACCTGCCGGTGTTCCTCTGCGCGCTCATCTGCGGCTGGCAGTACGGCACCGCCGTGGGCCTTATCATGCCGCTTCTGCGCTTTGCCCTGTTTTTCATGCCCCGTATGCCAACCGCCCTTGCCATGGCGTTTGAGATGGCAACGTACGCGTTCGTGGCAGGCTTCCTTTACAGTCGGGCACGCTGGCAGTGCACCCGCATGCTGTATCGTTCCCTTATCATCGCCATGATCGCCGGCCGCGTGGTATGGGCGGCAGCTATGATCGTCCTGCTGGGGCTTTCCGGTGGCGCGTTCACCTGGCAGATGTTCATTTCCGGCGCGTTCCTCAATGCGATCCCCGGCATTATCCTGCAGCTCATTCTTATTCCCGCCATCATGGTGGCGCTGGACCGTGCCAAGCTGGTGCCGTTCCGTAAGGCAGAGGAGCAGGCGCACAGCCGTCAGGAAAAAACCGTATGATGTACGATGTCGCCGTCATCGGCGGGGGACCCGCCGCCGCGACCTTTGCCCGCCGGTATCTTGCCCGATGTCCGGCGGCTTCGCTGCTGCTTCTTGACGGGCAGAGCGAGCAGAATAAAAAGCCCTGTGGCGGTCTGCTGGCGCCCGATTCCCAAAAGGCGCTGGCGCATTTCGATCTCACGCTTCCCAAGGAGGTGCTGGTCGACCCGCAGATCTTCACGGTGCAGACCATTGATCTGGTCAGCCGGCAGGTGCGCTATTACCAGCGCTACTACCTCAATATGGACCGCTACGCCTTTGACCGCTGGCTGTTATCCCTTATCCCGCCGCGGGCGGAGATCCTCTCCGGTCGCTGTACGGCGGTCGTCCGCACAGGGGAGGGTTTTCTCCTCACCGCTGCGGTCGAGGGGGAGGAGCGGCAGTTCACCGCGCACCGCGTCGTCGGTGCGGAGGGCGCCGTCTCTCTGGTGCGCCGCACCTTTTATCGGGAGCCAAAGACCCGCTACACCGCCATTCAGCAGTGGTTTGCGGCGGGGGAGCAGCGCGCGCCGTTCTATTCCTGCATCTTCGATCCCGCCACCAGCGAAAGCTGCTCATGGATCATTCGCAAGGACGATGCCCTCATCTTCGGCGGCTGCTTTACCGCCGAGGGCAGCAGGGAAGCCTTTGAATGTCAGAAGCAGCGTCTGGAGCAGTATCTCGGTCGTCCGCTGGGACAGCCCGTAAAGACCGAAGCCTGCCTTGCGATGCGTCCGCGCGGCTTTGCGGATTTTATTACAGGGCGTGACGGCGCGTATCTCATCGGGGAGGCGGCGGGCTTCATCAGCGCCAGCTCCTTCGAGGGGATCAGCAGCGCGATCCGCAGCGGCAGCGCTCTGGCGGAAGCGATGTCTGAAGCCACCGATGACAATACGCTTACCCGTCTCTATCGACGGAAAACGGCGTCGCTGCGGCTCAAGCTATGGCTCAAGACCCTCAAGCGCTGGTTCATGTACACCCCATGGGTGCGCCGCATCATCATGGGGCTGGGGCTTGCTGCGATCTCGGTCGAGCAGGAAAGACGGATAACGCAATAGATATAGCAAAACCCCTCCGCTTTTTCGGCGGAGGGGCACTTTTATGTTTGGGAATTATTGTTCCTCGGTGCTGTTGTCGCTTTCGGCAGGCGGCTCGGCGACAGGCTCCGCGGGGGTATCGGCGGTGCTTACCGCGTCCACCACTACATCGGCAGGGGCGTTGCCGTTGGCGGCGTCTACCGCGGCGGCAATGGTATCAATGGCGGCGGCAGCGGTCTTTTTCAGCGTGCGCAGGTGCTGCCATACCACAAAGGCATTCCACAGGTTGATAACGCCGTCCAGCAGCATGCAGATGCCGATGAAGGTAATGAGGACCTGCGCGGACTGGAACGGATTGAGCAGAATGACGACGCCGAGGGCGATCATCAGTACCGCCAGCATCAGCAGAATGCCCCACTTCTGGTAGCCGTCCTTTTTGATATCAATGGCTGCCTGCAGCTTTACCACACCGTCAAAGATGAGGTACAGCCCCAGAATAAAGGGCAGAATGGAAGCGAACAGCTCCGGCTTGACAAAGAAGCAGATGCCCAGCGCCAGCGCCACGATGCCCACCATCAGCGAAAGGGTGGCATAGCGTTCCTCACGGTGGGAGATAAAGCGGTACACCTGCCATAAGCCATAGGCAGCGGTCACACCGCCCAGCACATAGCAGAAAATATTGATGGAAGCCACGGGCCACACGATCAGCGCGATGCCCAGCGCCACATAGCAGATCGCGGAAAGGATAAAGTTCAGCACAAATTTTTTCGTCACGGTAGTTAACCTCCCTGTTGGTAATGGGGTCAGTCTGTCCAAACGACCTTCTGCCGTTTTTCGGCTACTATTATAGCACACTCCGGCAGGGGAGAAAAGCCCCGATTTTTCCCCGATGGGAAAAACCTGTCAGGTTCATTCCTCCGTCTCTCCCCGCAGCGTGATAACGGCAGGGTGCTGCCGGTCATAATCCACCAGTCCCTCCCGCCGCAGACCGGAAAGCACACGGCACAGGGCGCTGCGGTCGGCGCCCAGGTAATCCGCCAGTCCCGCCCGCCCAAAGGGGAGACGCACGGTATCGCTGCCCTGCGTGTGCCGCTCGGTGCGCAGGTAGTACAGCAGCCGCTCCCGCAGTGTGGGCTGCGTCAGGCAGATCAGCCGCCGCTGCAGGGAAAAGTAGGCGCTGCTCAGCTGGCGGCACAGGTTGCCCAGCAGCCGTGCCGAGGAGGGCGTTCCCCCGCCTGCCAGCAGGTTTTTCATCGGGATCCACAGCACACGGCAGCGGGTGTGCGCCATCACCGTCACGGGGCTTTCCCGTCCGCCGTCCAGTGCCAGCAGCTGCCCGAACAGTTCCCCGCGCAGCAGCCGGCTTTGCAAAAGCTGCCTGCCCTGCGGCAGCGGCAGAATAGCGTGCAGCTCCCCCTCCAGCACCAGACCCATTCGCTCGGTTGGGCTGCCCGCCGCCAGCAGCGTTTCGCCCGCGTCATAGCACCGCTCCGCCGCCCGCAGGCGGTTCAGCTCCTCCGGCAACGCTTCGGGCGGCACCCCCTCAAAAAGCGGGCAGCTCGGCAGGTCGCCTCTCTGCATATTATCGCCTCTTTCCTTGCTGCTTTGTTGCAGATGCAACAGATTATCCGCTCCCAGTGTAGTATAATCTTCCCGAAAAGGCAAGTTCTTTTTGCCGTTATCTATCTTTATCATCACAAGGAGACTACCATGAGCAATCAAAAATCCGGCAGCAGCTTAAAAACGCTGTGCCGCACCGCCATTTTTCTGGCGCTGCTTATCGCTGTACAGTTCGTCACCCGTTCCATGGGGCAGTATGTCACCGGTTCCCTCGTCAATCTTATCCTCATCGCTTCCGGTCTGATGTGCGGCCTGTGGGGCGGACTTGCCGTTGCGGTGCTTTCCCCTGTCTGCGCGTTCTTCATCGGCATCGGTCCCGCGTTTCCGCAGGTCGTGCCCGCCGTTGCCCTCGGCAATGCCGTACTGGTGCTGCTGTGGGTACTCATCGCCGGCGCCAAGGAGGCTCCCATTGCCCGCCAGCTTATCGCGCTGGTCGCAGCCGCCGTCGCCAAGTTCCTCACCCTGTACCTTGTCATTGTCAAATGGCTGGTGCCCATGGTGCTCACCCTCAATGAAAAGCAGACCGCGGTGCTTTCCGCCAGCTTTTCTTTCCCGCAGCTCATCACCGCAGCCATCGGCGGCGTTCTTGCCCTGCTCATCGTGCCGCCCCTGCGCCGCGCCCTCAAGGTTTGATCAGTTCTTCCATCTCCATTATTCCTGCCCATTTGACCCGCCACACGGCGGGTCTTCGGCTTTCCGGCACTGCATATCTGCCGCAAAACCCGCCCGCAGGGCAGCCGCCTGCGGCGGCTCGGCGGTCTGCGACCGCCGGTTTCGGCTGCGCCGAAACGCCCTGCGGGCGTCTCCGCAATTTTCCCCGTATTCCGCTTCCATTTCCCTTCGAAATGCGTTATACTATGGGCAGAAGTTCACAAAGGAGGACTGTTCTATGGAATATCGTGTAGGCATCGATCTCGGCGGCACCAATGTAGCGGTCGGCGTGGTCGATGAAAACAAGGAGATCATCGCGCGCGCCACCGTCAAGACCCGCCCCGACCGTATGCTGGATGATGTCATCTATGATATCGCCGGCTGCGTCAAGGAAGCGGTCAAAAAGGCGGGCATCACGCTGGCGGACTGCGTCTCGGTCGGCATCGGCTCGCCGGGCTACTGCCGCGCTTCGGAGGGGCTGGTGGTCTACGCCAACAACCTCGGCTGGAAAAATGTCCCCCTCTGCGATGAGCTGCGGCAGGAGCTGGGCGTTCCGGTGCGCCTTTCCAATGACGCCAACTGCGCCGCGCTGGGCGAGGTCGTCGCGGGTGCCGCCCGGGGCGCCAGAAGCGCGGTGCTGCTCACCCTCGGCACCGGTGTAGGCGGTGGTGTTGTGCTTAATGGCAAGGTTTACGAGGGCGATGTGGGACCGGGGACGGAAATGGGTCACACCACGCTGATCCTCGGCGGCGAGCCATGCACCTGCGGGCAGCGCGGCTGTCTGGAGGCTTACGCCTCCGCCACGGGGCTGCTGCGCCAGCGCCACCGCGCGGAGCTGGCGCACCCCCAAACGAGCATGAAGCGCTTTGACCCCGCCGATGGCAGCGCGCCTTTTATCTGCGCGGCGGAGGGCGATGAGACCGCCAGGGCGGTGGTGGAGCAGTATGTCACCTATGTCGGCGCGGGCATTGTCAATTTCGTCAATATCTTCGCGCCGGAGGTCGTCCTCATCGGCGGCGGCGTCAGCAATGCGGGCGATTCCCTCATCGGACCGCTCAATGACTATGTGCGGGCGAACCGTTACGGCGGGCACCGTTCTCCCACCTGCCCCGTCCGGCGGGCGGCACTGGGCAGCGATGCCGGCATCATCGGCGCCGCATATCTCGATGCCGAGGAATAAACCGAAAAAATAATGAATATTCGGTAAATACACCGCTGGTTTCTTGATTTTTTCCCCGCGGTGCTATAATATAGTATTGATGGGCGGGTTCCCGTCCCCCAAAAACGATAAAACATCATCAGGAGGAACAATAATGGGTATTCTGCAAAGATTTAGTGACATCATGAGCGCGAACATCAACAGCCTTCTCAGCGGTGCCGAGGAGAAGAACGCCGGCAAGCTGCTGGAAAAGTATCTCGCTGACGCCCGCGCCAATCTCGAGGAGCTGAAGTCCGAGACCTCCGCCATCATCGCCGATGAGATGGCAGCCGCCCGCCGCGTCGCCGCCAACAATGAGGAGATCGCGAAGTACGACCGCTATGCCGAGCAGGCAGTCCTCGCCGGCAATGACGATGACGCCAGAAAGTTCCTGGATGCCAAGAGCCAGCTCGTCGCCAAGAAAGCGGATCTGGAAGCCGCCTATGAGATGGCGAAGAGCAACAGCGATAAGATGCGTCAGATGACCCGCAAGCTCATGGAGGACATCGCCTCCGCCGAGGGCAAGATGGTCGAGCTGCGCGCCAAGCTGACCGTTGCCGAGCATAAGGAGAAGATGGATGACCTGATGCACAAGGTAGCGGGTCGCACCGATATGACCGGCTTCGAGAACATGATGGAAGCCGTCCAGAAGCGCATTGATTCCGTCGATGCCAAGGTCGCCCTCAATGAGGAGCTGGCGGATAAGATGGACATCAAGAAGCTGGAGGAGAAGTACAGCGAGAAAGCGGCTCAGGTTTCCGCTTCCGTCGAGGCTGACCTCGCCGCGCTCAAGGCTCGTCTGGGCAAATAAGCCATGACCGCCACATCGGAGCAAACCAATGCCGCCCTGCGGTGTCCCACCTGCGGCGGAAATATTGTATTTGATCCGGAGGCACAGCAATTTCGTTGTGCCTCTTGTGGTAGTGTCCAAAAGATCGCTGCCGATAAGGATACGGTAGAGGAGTACGATTTCTCCGATTACCGCGCGCGGGAGGGACGCCGGATGCTGGAAAACGGCGAGACCGCCCTGCGCTGCTCGGCGTGCGGCGCCGAGTTTTTCCTGCCGGCAGAGGGGACGGCAGCGGTCTGCCCCATGTGCGGCTCCCCGCAGATCAAGCCGGAGACCGAGCACAACGGCATACCGGTGGAGGGCGTCGTGCCCTTTGCCATCGACCGCTACGAGGCGCAGCAGCGCTTCGGCAAGTGGATCCGCAAGCGTTGGTTCGCCCCCGCCAGCCTCAAGCGTACCTTCGCCGAGGGTGAGCTGGTCGGCATGTATGTCCCGTTCTGGACCTACGATGCCGATGTCGTCAGCCAGTACAGCGGTCGCGGCGGACGCACCCGTACCCGCCATGGGCGGGACGGCAAGACCGAAAGCTATACCGAGTGGTATCCCGTTTCCGGCATGGTGTATGGGCACTACGATGATATTCAGGTCTGCGCCAGCAAAACGGCAAGCGGCAACCTCATTCAAAAGGTGCTGCCCTACAATACCATCGGCAATACCCACCCCTACCACCCGCAGTACCTTGCGGGCTATCAGGCGGAATGCTACACCATCGACGGAATCGAGGGCTTCAAGGTCGCCCGCAGCTATGTCGACAGCGACCAGCGCGGCCGCGCGGAAAGCGATATCCGCGGGCACGGCTATTCACAGGCGCAGGTCACGGCGCTCAACACCCACTTCAATACGGTGCGCTACAAGCATGTGCTGGTGCCGCTGTGGAAAGCAAAGTACGGCTACGCCGGCAAGACCTACCACTACATGATCAACGGCGAGACCGGCAAGGTCTCCGCCCAGTACCCCAAAAGCGTCGGCAAGATCATTCTCGTCATTCTTCTGGCGCTGGCGCTGTTCTTTGGCGGGCTGGCACTGCTGGAAAGTGACGGCGGTGGTTACAGCTATTCCGGCGGCAGCTACAATAGCGGCTATGATTACAGCGGCAGCAGCTATGACTACGATTACGGCAGCAGCTACGATTATGATTACGGCGGCAGCTATAATTACGACAGCGGCTACGATTACAGCTACGACAGCGGGGATATCGATTACGGCAGCTACGATTACGGCTACGATTGGGGCGGCGACTGGTAAGCCGTTCCGGAAAGGGAGATGTGATAATGGGACTTTTTAATCAGAGAAAAGATACAGTGGAGTGGATCGAATACCGCCCCGATGTATTGTTCTACAAATGGAAAAACCGCGAGATCAAGAAGGGCAGCCGTCTGGTCATTCGCGCCGGTCAAAAGGCGATCTTCTACTCCGGCGGGCGTATCCACGGCATTTTTGAAAATGAGGGCACCTACGATATCGACACCCAAATCATTCCGTTCCTCACCCATATCAATGCGGCGCTGCACCTGCGCAGCGATACCGGCGAGCGTGCGGAGGTCTACTTTGTCAACAGCAAGGATCTCACCCTCAACTGGGGCACCACCCAGCGCATCATGATCCCCACGCCGGAGGTCCCCAGCGGGATCCCCGTGGGCATGAACGGCAATATGGTCATCTATTTCCGCGATTATCTGGCGTTCATCACCAAGGTCGCCGGTATCCGCGATACCTATTCCCTCAGCGATGTCTCGGAGCGTATCCGCGGCGAGATGAGCGGCGTCGTGGCGGAAGCGATCCTCAACGGCGAGCGTGCCGTTGGGCTCAATGTCCTCGTCGGGCTTCAAGCAAACAACCGCACCCTCGGCAAAAAGATGGCGGAGGAGCTGGATAAGGAGCTGTTCGATATCGGTTTGGGCGTGCGCGATGTCAATATCATCAGCGTCAGCTACCCGCCAGAGGTCGAGAAGATGGCGGAAAAGGTCGCCGCGCAGTCCTTCATCACCGATACCAATAAATATGTCACCGTCGCCGCGGCGGAGGGTATGGAAAAGGGCGGCAGCGTCGCCGGTCTCGGCGCGGAGGTCGCCATCGGCGCCCACATCGCTCAGCAGCTCGGTCAGCAGAATAATCAGCCGCAAGCAGCCCCCGCTCCCGCCGCTGATGGTCTGGAGGACCGCTTCTGCACCAAGTGCCGCAAGATGGTCCGCGGCAACTTCTGCCCCTACTGCGGCACCCCCACCGTATAAAAATCGCATATTCTCTCCAAAGGGAGCCGCAAGGCTCCCTTTTTGCCGCATATAGACCAAAAAGAGCCTCCCGCGCGGGAGGCTCTTTTCATCGCTTTTGTAATACATAACATCATCTGCCTATGGCACAAAAATCCCCCTATCCATCACGGATAGGGGAGATATTTTTTGTCAGATCAAGCAGTCATTACAGCTCCGGCCCCACATACATATCGGGCGTGGTGCCGCTGTCCCGCTCCATCACACGGTAGGCGTCCCGCAGGAACAGCACATACAGTACGGTACCCACGATCTGCGCAATGGCGGCGATCAGCGATACAATGGAAGCCAGCAGCTGCAGGGAATTGACAGGGATCATCGAAAGCAGCTCGCATACAACGGTCACAATGGTGCAGATCACATTGATCTTCCACACCACTACACCGCGGTCGATCACCTGCTGCGGCGCGCTCAGGTTCCCCAGCAGACGGTTGGTTGTGGTGCATACAAAGTACAGCGCCGCCAGCGTCAGTACATCACCCACCAGCGAAAGAATGGTGCCGATCACGCCGGGAATAAAGTTCCCCAGCAGGTTGACCACCAGGTTGACGATGACCAGCGTAAAGGCGGTACGGTAGCCATCGTCCTGCTTGGCGCACTGGTTCAAACCAACCATATACAGCACAAAAACGACCAGCAGCGCAGCCGCCGCCAGAATGTTGACCAGCGGGATAAACAGCAGTACCGTAGCGATCAGCCCGACGATTTGGGATTGATACACGGTTTTCAGTCCTGCCGCGGCATTGGGATAAGTCATGATACATAGCTCCTTTTCATGTCGATTTCGGAGGTTTTTTCCTCTTAGCCTATCATAGCATTTTGCCGCCCGCCCGTCAATTATCAAAACCCCCGACAGTCATTTGTCGGGGGTCGATTTTTTTATTCGTTTTCAGCAGGGCAGGGGATATGGCGGCTGTAAAAAACGGCGATGGCTGCGTTGCCGCTCGTCAGGCATCAGTCCGCCTTCACCGGACATCAGCCTACCTTTGCCGCTGCCTTGCCCTCTCCGCTTTTTCTGCACCGCCCGTCTTACCACCGCAGCTCCAGCGCGTTCTGCGGGCACACCGCCTCGCACATGCCGCAGCCGGTGCAGTGCCGGATATCCAGCTCTACGATCTTTTCCTCCGTCATGGTGATGGCGTCGTACAGGCAGGTATTTACGCACTTGCCGCAGCCGTCGCAGCCGCCGGTCAGGCGGGCGGTCAGGGGACGGGGCGGCAGCTCCTCAAAGGGACGCAGCGAATCCAGCGCCAGCCCGCATACCTCCTCCACCGAGTGATACCCGTGCGCGGTCAGCCAGTCCTCCAGGTCACGCAGGATTTTCGGGATCGCCTCATAGCCGTCCCGCAGCAGCACGCTGGCAAGCTGTACGCACTGCGCGCCCAGCATAAAGAATTCCAACGCGTCATGCGCCGTGTTGATGCCGCCGCAGCCGCAGATGGGGAAGCTCGTCGTCTGCTTCAGCGTGGCGATGGTTGCCAGCGCCACCGGACGGATATACTGCCCGCTGTACCCACCGTAGGTGGGCATCAGCGCGCGGTGGTGCTCCAGATCCACCCCCATCAAGCCCTTCAGGGCGTCAATAGCGGTCACACCGGCAACCCCCGCTTCCTCCAGCGAGGAGGTGAAGCCGCTGAAGTTGGAGGCCTCATAGGAGAGCTTGACCGAAACGGGAATATCCACCGCCTCAGTCACGGCGGAAACAAAATCAAAGATCTCCCGCGGCACGGTGCCCACGTCCATGCGGGTACCCAACGGCGCCGAGACACTCACCTCAATGGCGTCGGCGCCCATGCGTTCCACCTTGCCGGCAAGGTATGCCAGCTCGCTTGGGGTGTTGCCCCAAATGCTTGCGATTATTTTGCAGTCGCCTCTTTGCAGCGCCTCAAATTCCTGCTCCCACTGCTCCAGATGAATACCGGAAAACAGCGTTGTATTGAACAGCTGCCCCGCACCGCTCAGGTACAGGCGGGGACTGGGGTTCTGGTTCGCCTCCAGCGTGATGGTCTCGGTGACTACCGCGGCAGCGCCTGCGTCAATGGAGCGCTGGATCGAAGCGCCGTCGCGGGACCACGGACCCGCCGCTACGATAATGGGATTTTTCAGATTCAACCCCATATATTCTGTGCCAAATGACATTTGCTCTTACCCCCATTCGTTTCCTTTAACCAAACAGCTCATAAATGGGCTTTGTGTTGCCGCAGCTCCGGCGGATCTTCAATTTGGGTTGCAATATGACCTCCTGCGGACCGTAGCCGTCCTCGCCGCTGTCCTCTATATTATCGAACAGCATACGCGCGGCGACCATGCCCAGACGCTTTCCGGGCGCCTCCAGCGCCGTCAGCGGCGGCTCCAGTATGGAGCAGGTCGAGGAATCGGAAAGACACGCCAGCGCCATGCGCTCCGGCACGGGGATCGCTTCGTCCAGCAGTACCTTCAGTACGCCGCTTGCCTGTCCACTGCTCGCGGTGATCATCGCCTGCGGCAGCGTGCCGTTCTGCAGCAGCTTCTGCGCGGTGTAGTAGCCGCCGCGTGGGTCGTCGGTACAGGTCAGGATATTTTCCTTCGCCTCGGGCAGATGCTCCCGCAGCGCCCGCCGGTATCCCGCCGTGATCTGCCGCATCTCCACCAGCGGCGACTCGTCCAGCAGCAGCGTTATTTCCTTTTGCCCCATTTTTATCAAATGGGTTGTCATTTGGTAGGCGCCTTCCTCATAATTTATATAGCAGAGGTTCCTGCACAGTCCCGTTTCGGCAGGACCGATATGCACCCACGGCAGGCTGCTGCCCAGCAGCGCGTTCAGTTGGCTGCCGCCCAGCAGGGGAGAGGCAAGAATCAGCCCGTCCACCTGCCGCCCGACCACCATTTTCAGGTACTCGGCTTCCTCCTCAGGGTCGGCATGGGTGTTGCACAGCATTACAATGTGCTGTTTTTTCAGCGCTACCGTCTCCACACCGGAAAGGATCTCCCGGTAGCGGCGGCTTTCTATGTTCGGCACCAGCAGCGCTATGGTGCTGGTCTTGCCCAGGTTCAGCCCGCGGGCGAACCAGTTGGGGTGATAGTTCAGGCTCTCCATCACCGCCAGCACATGGGTCTTGGTCTCGGGCTGCACCTGCTCGGGGTGGTTCAGTACACGGCTTATGGTCGCGACCGAGACCCCTGCGGCTTTTGCCACTTCCTTGATATTGATGGCAGCCTCACTCCCTTCCTGTAACCGCTTTTCTAAACCGGTTACATTGTCCACTCTCTGCGCCAATTATAGCATATCCGCCGCTTTTTTGCAAAGAAATTTGCGATATTGTACGGTTGTGATGTAAACGGTTTCTTTATTTCGGCAATTTTCACAAGGATAGGAGGTTATTTTTGTCATCGGACAGCGTAAAAGGGGCTGGACAAAGGCTGTTTTTGCGTGGTATTATGAACATGTCAGATGAAACCGGTTACATAAAGGGCGGAATCCCCATGGGGATCTTTCATGTTTGGGACCAAACATGATGCCTTTTCTGTGGCTCACCGGCTTCTGAACAACTTTGAGGAGGTTATTCATAATGTCTGAAAACACCAAGGCTGCAAAGGCAGTCGAAAAGGTCGATGCCGACTATTCTCTGGAAGCAGTACCCGAGT
>CAKSYU010000033.1 GCA_934524965.1 uncultured Angelakisella sp. | reverse complement strand
ACTGGCGGCAGCACCACTGGCGGCAGCACCACTGGCGGCAGCACCACTGGCGGCAGCACCACTGGCGGCAGCACCACTGGCGGCAGCACCACCGGCGGCAGCACCACCGGCGGCAGCACCACCGGCGGCAGCACCACCGGCGGCAGCACCACCGGCGGCGGCACCACCGGCGGGGATCCCATTCCGGACTACAAGGTGATCGAAGGCGCAAACAGCACTTGGACTAAGAATAGCGATGGCACAGTAACAGTTCGTTCTAACGGCGACTTTGCAAAGTTCACCGGCATCGAAATGGACGGTACTGCTGTTGCACGTGAGAATTATGACGCTAAATCCGGTTCGACAATAGTCACACTGCACAAGGATTATCTTGCAACTCTGTCTGTTGGTACGCATGCGCTTACCTTCGTATTTACGGACGGTACATGCAGCACCGGTTTGACTATTAAGTCTACTGGCAGCTCTGTTGAGGTCACAGTTCCGAGCGGAAACACTACTACCCCCGGCAACGCCTCTAACCCCGGCACCGGCGCTAATGATACTGTTGGCGTAGCGGCTGCTCTGGCTGTTTTTGCTGTTGCTTCCTGCATCGCCATTTCCCGTAAGAAATAAGTTAAACTCATTTCTTGCTAAGTGGTTGACTAATAATTGAAAACGCCTCCCTAATGTAGCTCACATTTTTCTGCATTAGGGAGGCGTTTATCTATTCTTCTGATCACACGAATAATGATTTCCGCAATGATTTGTATCATAAGAATCACCAGCATGATCATCGTTCCTGACATATTAATATAACACAAAAACACACTCACCTTGAGGCATAAAGGAGTGGCATGGCTATGTATTATAACCAAGCGGTTGTCGGCAGCTTCGCCTCGGCGTTCTACTTTGATTGTTGCGCTTCCCCAAACCGCTGGTAATGCACGATCTCCCGCTCCCGCAGGAAGCGGATAGGATTGATGATATCGGGGTCATCAATCAGCCGCAGGATATTATCATAGGTGGTGCGCGCCTTTTGCTCGGCAGCCATATCCTCGGTAAGGTCGGTGATGGGGTCACCGGTGGATTGGAAGGTAGCAGCCGAGAACGGCATACCGCTTGCCGCCTGCGCCCAGATGCCGGTGGTGTGATCGACGAAATAGGGCGCAAAGCCGGAGGTCTTGATCTCCTCGATGGATAGGTTTTTGGTAAGCTGATGGACGATGGCGCCGATCATCTCAAGATGCGCCAGCTCCTCGGTGCCGATATCATTAAGAAGCCCCGCGACGCGACGGTTGGGCATGGCAAATTTCTGCGAAAGATAGCGCAGGCTGGCGCCCAGTTCTCCGTCGGGACCGCCGTACTGCGATATAATGACCTGCGCAGCCTTGGCGTTGGGGCGCTTGATATTGACCGGAAATTCTAATATCTTATCATAGTTCCACATACTCAACCCTCCCAAGGCCATGGGGTGCAGCCCCAGCTCCAGTTACGGCTGCCGGCGGCAGCGCAGGGGGTCAGCGGAGCCGCCTCATTATAGGCGGCGCGTGCCGCTTCCAGCTTTTCGCACGCCTTGGCAAAGGCAGCCGCAGCCTCCTGACAGTCGGGGTGCGTATCCAGGTAAAGGTGGCACTCCAGCGCCGTGAATGCCTGCTGCTGTACCTCACGGGTCAGGCAGCAGAGGTTATTTTCAGCCACGCTTAGTCCCCCTTTCACATGCACAGCCGGTAAATGGCAGATCCAGCGCGGGGAACAGTGTCCCGCGGCAGAGCGCCTTTTCGGCATCGTAGGTCTCGCCCCAGCGCTGCCACGGTACATACGCCATGGCAATGGGGTATTCGCTGTCAATGATGCGGCGGGTACGGTTCATGCCGGAGGGCATATAGCCCGGTTGAGCACCCATGCAGCCGCCGTTATTACAATATCTCATCATGTCACTCCTTTCAGGAAAGGTTCAATGCCATACTACGCGGGGGAACGGGCGGGGTGAATTGACGGTATTTGCATTGAAAAGGGGCGCAAAAGATGCTATAATATTTGCCGGACAAGAAAAAACAGAAAAACCGGCGTGAACTGCCGGAGCAAAAGGATGTAAAACATGACGACAAATTACAGTGAGCTGCCGATCCGCGAGGAACTGAAAAAAGCGATAGCGGAGATGGGCTTTACCGAGATGACCGAGATCCAGCAGAAGGCGATCCCCGAGCTGCTGGCAGGAAAAGAAGTCATTGCCAAGGCGCCCACTGGCACCGGCAAGACCTGCGCCTTCGGCGTGCCGATGGTGGAGCGGATCCAGCCGGAAAAGGGCTATGTGCAGGGGGTCATTCTTTGCCCGACCAGAGAGCTTTGCCTGCAGATCACCGAGGAGCTGACCAAGCTGGGAAAATATATCCCGTCCTTCTCTATTGTGGCGGTGTACGGCGGGCAATCCATGCAGCCGCAGATCAACGCGCTGAAAAAGAACCCGCAGATCGTTGTGGCGACCCCCGGGCGCCTGATGGACCACATGCGCCGCCGCAATATTGCCATTGACCGCACCGAGATGATCGTGCTGGACGAGGCGGACGAGATGCTGGATATGGGCTTTTACCAAGATGTGCGGTGGATACTGGATCGTGTGCCCCGAACCAAGCAGATGTCGATGTTTTCTGCGACCATTTCCCGCGAGGTTATGGATATCGGCTGGCTGTACCAGCTGGACCCTGTGGAGCTGGTGGTGGAGCCGGTGGCGGAAAGCAAGCCCCGCATCACCCAGTACTGCATCAAGTGCAGCGGGCGGGAGCGTATCGAGACGCTGATCGGGCTGCTGAAGCGGGAGGAGTACCGCCGCAGCATGGTGTTCTGCAATACCAAGTACGGCACCGTCAGCCTTGTGACCCATCTGGAAAAGGCGGGGCTGCGTGCCAAGTGCCTGAACGGGGATATGGAGCAGGCGGCGCGCAACCGCATCATGGGGGCGTACCGCAACAATGAATTTGATGTGCTGGTGGCGACCGATGTAGCGGCGCGCGGCATTGATGTGGAGCAGGTGGACGCCGCCTTCAACTACGAGATCCCCAATGAGAACGAGTATTACCTGCACCGCATCGGGCGCACGGGGCGTGCCGGTCGCGAGGGCGTTTCCTTTGTGTTTTACAGCGAGAACGAGCGCCCGCGGCTCAAGACCATTCTTAAATACTCCGGCAACAGCTACCACCCCGTAAAGGTAAACGAGGACGGCAGCTTTACCGAGTGTGAGCTGTAAGGAGGTTGCTGTCATGGCGGGAAAGACCGGAAAAGCCGGCGGAAGCTGCGAGTTCTGCGCGCACTACGAGTACGATGACGAACTGGACTGCTATGTGTGCGAGATGAATCTGGACGAGGACGAGATGGTACTGTTTTTGCAGCGCCGCAATGATGCCTGCCCCTATTTCAGCTTCAGTGATGACTACAAGCTGGCGGGTCGCCAGTAAGCAAAAGCAAAAAGCTGCCGAGGAAAGCGAAAAGGCTCTCCGCGGCGGCTTTTTTGGTGGAGCTTATTCCTCGGGCGGCGTGTACTCGCCCGCCTCCAGCTGCCCTAACATTCGGCTGATGCGGCGGGACGCTTCGTAGGTGTCGTTGCAGCTTTGCACATAGCCCACGATGCGCTCCTGCGCGGCAGGGGAAAGCGCGGCAAAGGCGGCAAGCGCCTGCGGATGACCGGCAAGCTCTTGATCCCACTGCTGGTCAAAATAGCTGTTCATGGCAAGACCTCCCCAATGCGGAAATTTTGCGCGGGCGGCAGCGTGGCAAAGCACCGACCGGCGCCGGCTGCGGCTCGCTGTGGATAGTATGCGCAGCGATACAGATATTACTTGTTGGCAGCGGGGAACGGCTGTGCTATAATAAAGCGAAAAACAGGAAAACAAGGCATTTTTTGGCGACCGAGCCGGAATGGAAGTGATAAAAATGACGATGACCGAACCGAATATCACGGCGGAGCCGGAGCTGACCGAAGTTCCCGCAGAGGAAGAAAAAACGGGGACAGAGGAAAACCACGGGGAACAGCCAGCCCCCGTTCACCGGACACTGCGGGCGGCATGGCGGGGCATGTGGTTTTTCCCAGCCGCGCTGCTGTGGCTGGAGCTGGTGCTGCGGATCTCCACCATCGGCTTTGATTACCCCAAGGGGCTTTTGTACACCCTTGGGTTTACCTTGGCGGCGGGGCTGCTGCTGGCGCTTCTGGGCAAGGTGTTTTCCCCAAAAGCCGGACGCATCATTGTAACAGCCCTGTGGGTGGTGCTCAGCATCTTCTATATGGGGCAGGTAGTGTATTACGCCATCTTCAAGGTGTATTTTACCCTGTTTTCCGTGGGCGGCGCGGGGCAGGTGGCGCAGTTCTCCAGCGTCATCTTTGGCACCATACTGCAATGCTGGTGGGCGCTGCTACTGATGCTGGTGCCGCTGGTACTGCTGCTGTGGCAGGGCAAACGGCGGATCGAATGGGGACACGAGCGGTGGAAAGAGCTGCTGGCTCCCCTTATCGCGGCATTGGTGCTGCAAATGATAACGACCGGCTGCGTCCTGCTGGATACCGGCGGGGCGATGAGCGCCAGCCGCCTTTATACCACCGATTTTATCAGCAATCTTTCGGTCAGCCGCTTCGGGCTGCTTACCACCTTCCGCATCGAGGCGCGCAACGCGTGGTTCGGCCCCATGCCGGCGGTGGCAGCCAGTGCCGAGCCGGAACCCGAACCGGAGCCGGAACCCGAGCCCGAGCTGCAAAAGCAGGTGATGGATATTGACTTTGCGGCGCTGGCGGAAGCGACCGATGACGCCGAGCTGGCGGAAATGTACCGCTATTTCGCAAGGCTTGTCCCCAGTACCGAAAATGAATACACCGGCTACTTCAAGGGCAAAAATCTCATCTTCCTTACCTGCGAAAGCCTGTGGAAATACGCCATCGACCCGAACCTGACCCCGAACCTTTACAAGCTGTGGAGCGAGGGCTTCCAGTTCACGAATTTCTACAATCCCATCTGGGGCGTTTCCACGCTGGACGGCGAATATGTCAACCTTCTGGGCATGATCCCCGTCACCGGCACCTGGAGCATGACCGAATCCGCCACGAACTGGCTGCCGTTCTCCTTCGGCAATCAGTTCCGCGCCATGGGCTACACCACCCGCGCTTACCATGACCACACCTATACCTATTATTCCCGCAACAAGTCTCACCCCAATCTGGGCTACGACTACAAGGGCGTGGGCAACGGGCTGAACATCAAGGTCATGTGGCCGGAATCCGATGTGGATATGATGAACGCCACGCTGGATACCGTCTTTGCCGATGAACACTTTATGACCTATTATCTGACGGTCAGCGGGCATCTGGAGTACAATTTCTTCGGCAACGCCATGGCGATGCGTAATGAGGAGGCAGTCGCCGGGCTTGACCTGCCGGAGGCGGCGCGCGCCTACCTTGCCTGCAATATCGAGCTGGATAAGGCGATCGGCGTGCTGCTGCAAAAGCTGGAAGAAACCGGACATGATAAGGATACCGTTATTATGCTGGCGCCCGACCATTACCCCTACGGGCTGGACAGCGAATCGCTGAACGCGCTGGCGGGTAGGGAGCTGGATCAGTTCAGCCTGTACCAGAGCTGCTTCCTCATCTGGAGCGCCGATATGGAGGGACCGATCGTCATTGATAAGCCCGTTTCCAGTCTGGATATCCTGCCGACGGTCAGCAACCTGTTCGATCTGGAATATGACTCCCGCCTAATGATCGGCACCGATATGCTGAGCGATACCCAGTCGCCGGTCATCTTCCAGGATCACAGCTGGCTGACCGCCCACGGGCGCTACAATGCCTCCACCGACCATTACACATCAATAGTGGATACCGGCAGTGATGATTACTATGTCAGCAGCATCAACCGGCTGGTGGATCAGAAGTTCACCTATTCCAAGCTCATTCTGCGCAAGGATTTCTTCCGCCATCTGTGGGACGATGCCGGACTGTGGCAGACCGAGGAGCCTGCCGAAGACCCCACTACGGAAATAGCCGAACCTGTCGAACCCCAAGAGACCCCGTGACCCCTAAGGAGGGAACCCCCAAATGAATAGAAACAATGCCCTGAAAAAGCTGGTGCTGGCGGCGCTTTTTGTCGCCTTGGATCTTTTGTTCACCCGTGTGTTCTGCGTCTACCTGATGGGCGGCGCGGAGCGTGTCAGTTTGCAGACCCTTGCCAGCGCCGTGTGCGGCTGGGCGCTGGGACCGTGGTGGGGCGCCGCCGTGGCTGCCGCCGCCGATCTGCTCGGCTCCGCCGCCGGTTCCTCGGGACTGTCGTTCTTCCCGGGCTTTACTCTTACGGCAGCACTGCGCGGATTGACCTATGGGCTGCTGCTGTACCGCAAGCCCGTCACCTTTCCCCGCTGTCTGGGCGCCAGCGCCGCGGTAAGTATCCTGTGGGGCTTGCTGCTCAATTCGTTCTGGCTCTCCTTTTATATGGGCAAGAATTTTTGGGCATGGACGGTCGCCAAAGCGCCGCTCAAGCTCGTGCTGGTGCCGGTGTTCGGCTACCTCATTTATCTTACCCTGAAAGGTCTGCAAAAAAGCGGACTGCCCGACCGCCTGTAACCCAAAAAAGTCACCCGTCCTTCTCCCAGCCGGAGAAAGACGGGTGCTTTGTTTATTTGCGCAGGTCGATGGTCGGCGTTCAGCCGGCGGTCACGCCGCCCTCTACCACCAGCTCGTCCTCATAGTTCAGCCCGTAGGTATCGGCAAGCGTCGCCTCGTAGTCCGCGTGGAAGAAGTTTTCCTCGCCCAGCGTCTTGATCTCGTTATTCAGCCACTCCAGCAGGGTGGTGTTGCCCTTGGTCACAGCGGGGGCAATGGTATCGGTGCCGCCCAGCGTGGGGATCCCCACCGTGTAGCCGGTATTCTGCAGGGCGTAGGCGATGACCTCGGTGTTGTCGTTTGCCCACGCCGCGGCGTTGCCGTTTTCCAGCGCGTTTTTGGCGTTGGCGTAGGTATCATACTTCTGCAGCTTGATGTTCGGGTAGTTCTCGGTCAGGTAGGTCTCCGCCGTTGTGCCGGAAATGACGATCATCTCATCATTTTCGTCCCAGTTCTCCAGCGTGGTGATCACCCGTCCGTTGGGGGAGACCACACCCAGCGCCACATTCATGTAGGGCAGGGCAAAGTCGACCTCCTCCGCCCGCGCGGGGGTCACGGTAAAGTTCGCCAGAATGATATCTACCTTGCCGGTTTTAAGGTACTCGATGCGGTTTGCCGCCTCGGTGGAGATGAAGTTCACCTCAACGCCCAGATCCTCCGCCAGCCGGCGGGCAAAGTACACATCGTAGCCCTGATACTCGCCGTTTTCGTCCACATAGCCAAAGGGGTTCTTATCGGAGAATACCCCGATATTGATCACGCCCGCCGTCTTGATCTCCTCCAGCGTGCGGTAGCCCGCCTTGGTGCCCTGTGTGTCATTTCCGCAGGCAGCCGTCAGTATCAGCATCATGATTAGCATGACAGCGGCAAACCATTTTTTCATATTTTTCATTGTTTTGTCTCCTTTTTTGTTTTAGTGTTTTAATGTCTTTTATATCAAATCCCTCTATGGGGCTTGACTTCTTCAAACTGGAAGGTCTGCAGGAATTTCTGGGCGCGTTCGGTCTTGGGCGCGGTGAAAAATTCCTCCGGCGTGCCTTCCTCCGCGATGCCGCCGCCCTCCAGAAAGAGGACGCGGTCGGCAATGGCGCGGGCAAACTGCATTTCGTGTGTGACGATCACCATGGTCTTTCCCTCGCGGGCAAGGTCCAGCACCACGTCCAGCACCTCCCGCACCATTTCGGGGTCCAGCGCCGCCGTCACCTCGTCAAACAGCAGTACCTCGGGGTGCATACACAGCGCCCGCACAATGGCGACCCGCTGCTTCTGCCCGCCGGAAAGCTCCCGCGGGTAGCTTCTGCGCTTTTCCCACAGTCCCACACGGCGCAGCAGTGTTTCCGCTTCGGCTTTTGCCTGCTCTTTGGGAGCGCCCAGCGCCTTGCACGGCGCCAGCAGGATATTCTCCATCACCGTCATGTGGGGGAACAGCTCATAGTTCTGGAACACCATGCCGATGCGCCGCCGCAAAGCGGGCAGTCCCGCGGGGGAGCGGTCGATGACCTCGCTGCCCAGCAGGATCTCGCCCGACTGGATCGGCTCCAGCGCGTTGATACATCGCAGCAGCGTGCTTTTGCCGCAGCCGCTGGGACCCAGCACCACCACGACCTCGCCCCGCCGCACCGTAAAGCTCAGGTCCCGCAGCACGGTGTTTTCCCCGTAGCTTTTGGTCAGGTTCTTTATCTCCAATAACGCTTCTGACATCTTCCGTTACCTCCATTTTTGTTCCAGACGCCGTGCCAGCAGGCTGATGGGCGCGCACACCAGAAAATACAGCAGGAACACCGTAAGATAAACGCCAAAGGCGGCGTTGGGGCTTGCCGTGCGGTTCGCCTCAATGATCTGCTGCGCCACCTTCAGCACCTCCACCTCGCCGATCATCAGGATCAGGCTGGTGGTTTTTATCATGCGGGTGATCAGATTGATGGACTGCGGCAGCAGGCGGCGTACCGTCTGCGGCAGCACCACATAGCGGAATATCTGCCCGCGGGTCAGTCCCAGCGCTTCGGCGCTTTCGTACTGGTGGCGGGGGATCGAGAGCAGCGCGCCCCGCACCAGATCGCTCATTTCGGCGGTGCCCCACAGCGAAAAGACAATGATCGACGCTGTTTCACCGGTCAGGTTCCAGCCAAAAGCCCGTGCGGTGCCAAAGTAGGCTAAAAACAGCAGCACCATCTGCGGCATAATGCGGATAATTTCAAGATAGATGCGCAGCACCGCCCGAACGACGCGGTTCTTCCTGGTCATCAGCACCCCCAGCAGCACGCCCAGCGGCACGCTTACCGCCACCGCGATCAGGCTGATGCGCAGCGCCGCCCACAGCCCGCCCAAAAGCCGCGCGGCGTTTTTGCCTTTCAGCAGTACCTCCAGCCCCAGATCAGGCATAGCGGAACCTCCTTTCCAGCCGGCGTCCCAGCAGCGAGACCGGCAGCAGAATGAGCAGATAGCACACCACCAAAAGCGCCAGCGCCTCGGTCGTTTTGGCGTACATGGCGATCAGGTCTTTGGCGGTGAACATCAGGTCCATCAGGCTCACCGCGCTGAAAACGCTGGTCTCCTTCAGCAGGAAGATGACATTCGCCATAAAGGCGGGCATGCTTACCCCTGCCGCCTGCGGCAGAATGACATATCGCAGCGTCTGCCCGCGGGTCAGCCCCAGGCTGAGGGCGCTCTCCCGCTGGATCGGCTCGATCGCCTCCAGCCCGCTGCGGAACGCCTCCGCCATATAGCTGCCGCCCAGGAACGCCAGCCCTACCACGCCGCACACCGCGGGGTCGGTCTTTATCCCGATTTTCGGCAAGCCGTAGTAGATAAAAAACAGCTGGATCAAAAGCGGGGTGTTGCGGCTCAGTTCTATGTATCCCGCCGCCAGCTGCCGCAGCACCGGTATCCGCTCGTACTGCACCGCTGCGCAAAGAAGTCCCACCGCCGTCGCCAGCGCCGTGCCGCACAGCCCCAGCTGCAGCGTCAGCCATAGGGCGTCGCGGTACAGCGGCAGCACCTTCAGTACAAAGTCCCAGTTCATCTCTGCCTCCCCAGCCGTTACCGGCTTTTTTGTAAAAAAATAAGTCGGAAGCTCATAAAAAAGCTCCCGACAGGAATGGCTCATATCCACACATTTTGCGCTGTGTGCAGGCGCCTTACCGCATACTAAAAGCGCCTTGCCATCATCGATGTCAGGGAGTTCAGTATGCAACAACAAGAGGACGCGCTATGGTTCATGGAACGGATATTTTTCATGCCGCAGTCCTCCCTTTCAATGATTTCGCTTTGATGTGTTAGCACGATAATACACTCCCGCTGACAATTTGTCAAGGGGTACCGCAAAAATATTTTTGCAGGTTTTCCGTCATGTTATTTCATTTTATCAGATGATAATGCCTTCACAGTGGTCTATCTCGTGCTGAATGATCTCCGCCGTCCAGCCCGTGTAGGTCTTGATGCGGGTCTTCAGCTTTTCGTTCTGCCAGCGCACCTTTATCTTTTTCCAGCGCTTCGCGGGGCGCACGCCGGTCAGGGAAAGGCACCCCTCCTCGGTCTCGTAAGCCCCGCTTTTCTGCATAATTTCCGGGTTGAGCATCACGGTATAGCCCGCCCCGTCCTGAAAGGCAATAATGCGCTTATTCACGCCGATCATATTCGCCGCCATGCCCACGCACTCCTCACGGTGCGCCGTCAGCGTCTCCAGCAGGTCACTTGCCACCGGCAGGTCGTTTTCATCGACGGGCTTCGCTTTTTGCGAGAGGAACATCTCGTCCCTGCAAATCGGTCTTACCATGGTATCCTCCGTCAGTGGTTCTCGGTATAGGCGCGGCGGGTCTCCTCTATCAGCTCCAGCGCCTCCGCCTTGCTGTGGTAGTCCTTTACCACCACCTCTATCTTTTGCAGGTGCTTGTAGTTTTCAAAGAAATCCCGGATCTCCTCCAGCAAAAAGGGCGGCAGGTCGCGCAGCTCCTGCACACGGTCATAGCGCGGGTCGCAGTCCACCACCGAGATGAGCTTATAGTCCGGACTGCCCCCGTCGATCATCGTCAGGTAGCCGATGACGCGCGCCGGCACCACACAGCCGGGGTAGGTCGGCTCCGTCCCCACCACCAGGATATCCAGCGGGTCGCCGTCGGGTGCCAATGTGTTTTCCAGATAGCCGTATTCCGCCGGGTAGCCCATCGCGGAGTACAGCACCCGATCCAGCCGTATCCGACCGGTCTCCTTATCCACCTCGTACTTGTTGCGGCTGCGGCAGGGGATCTCTATGATCGCTTCCACTACATCGTTTTTCATCTCTTGTTCCGCCTTTCTCCGGTAAAAAAACGCCCCTTGCGGAGCTTTCCATTATATTTTTCTGCGGCTTTATCGTACCATATGCCCGCCCCGCGCGTCAAGCCGCCCGCGCGATAACCCCCCGCTCTTTGGGGAAGCGGGGGAGATGTCACCGTTTATTCCATTCCTCACGGGTGATGCAGGTATAGTGCTCGGTCTTTATCTCACCGGTCGGCTGCCACGGCACATTTTCCTCGGTGTGATGGTAACGAAAGCCGCACTTTTCCATGCACCGGCGGCTTTTTTCATTCCCCTCAAAGTAGGCGCACCACACCCGTTCATGTGCTCCGGCAAAGCACAGCCCCAGCAGGGCACGCACCGCCTCCGGCGCGTAGCTGTTCCCCCAGTAGGGACGCCCGATCCAATAGCCGATCTCCGGCTCTCCCTCGGCGCCCGCCGCCGCGGTGCCGAAGATCCCCGCGCTGCCGATGACCGCACCGCTTGCTCTCAGCGTCACGGCGTAGGTGCCGGCGGCACTCAGAATGTCCCGTATCACACGCCGGCTGTCCTCCACATCGGTGTGGGGGAACCACCCCGCGGCGGGACCCACCTCGGGGGCTTTCGCCAGCTCGTACAGCCGCTCGGCGTCGCCTTCCGTCCACGGGCGCAGTACCAGCCGTTTTGTCGTTATCTCCATTTGGTATTCCTCTTTCGTTAATAGCCTTACCGCCTGCTGTCCTTGTCGCGGTGCGAAAGCTCCACGCGGTAGCCAAGGTTCTGCAGGTAGGCAGTCAGCTGGCAGGCTATGGCGACGCTGCGGTGGCGCCCGCCGGTGCAGCCCACGGCAACCACCAGCTGGCTTTTGCCCTCCCGCTGGTACAGCGGAATGGAAAAGGCTAAAAGCTCCTCCAGCCGCCGCAGCATCTCGTGGCTTTCGGGGGCATTCATCACATAGTCGCGCACCGGCGCCTCGGTGCCGTCGTGCTCCTTCAGCTCCGGCACATAGTAGGGGTTCGGCAGGCACCGCACGTCAAATACCAGGTCGGCGTCCTGCGGCAGCCCGTTGCGGAAGCCGAAGGACTGGCAGCTGATGAGCATGGGGGTGGTCTCCCCCTCAAAAATGGTCACGATGCGCCCGCGCAGCTGGCTGGGCGAAAGCGCCGTGGTATCAATGATGTAGTCGGCGTTCTGCCGGATCGGCTCCAGCAGGCGGCGCTCCTCACGGATAGCGTCCTCCAGATTGCCCTCGCATTCGTCCAGCAGGGGGTGACGGCGGCGGGTCTCCTTGTAGCGGTGCAGCAGTACGCTGTCGCTCGCCTCCAGAAAGAGGATCCGGTAGGGGATATGGCGGGCGCGCAGCTCCTTCAGCGCATTGGGCAGCTCACGGAACATCTTGCCGCTGCGGGAATCCATCACGATGGCGGTGCGCCCGTGATGGGCGGCAGGAGAATAGCACAGGTCGGCAAAGCCGCCCAGCAGGGCAGGCGGGATATTATCGACACAGTAAAAGCCGATGTCCTCCAGCGCGTTGATGACGCGGGTCTTGCCCGCACCGGATTGACCGGTTACGATAAGCAGCTCCATGGGACCTCCTCGGGGGCGAAAAATGACGATCTTCACCATAGATTATACCGTGGAGTTGCCCCGCTTGCAAGTCGGCGGCGGGGGATTTTCCGCGGGCGCGGTGATTATCCCGCAGGCAGGCTCCCATACTTCTCCCAACCGAGTAAAACGGAGGGAACAGTATGAAGATCCTTTACATTGACCACCACGCGGCGCTGCCCTCGTCGGGCGGGGATTGCCGCGCGGTGCAGCTGGCACAGGTGTGGCAGCAAAGCGGCGATGAGGTGACCATCGTGACGGCGGGCTACAGCCACCGGCGGGGAAAGACCCCCGCGATGCAGGCGGAAACGGAGGAACGGCAGGCGGAGGGACTACGCTTTTATCTGCTGGCGGCGCCGGATGGCGCCCGCGGCGTGGGGGAGTACCGCAAAAGTGTGCAGGCGTTCCTCAAAAAGCTGTATGTGAACGCCCCCCGGCTGGCGGAGCGGTACCGACCGGAGCTGGTGATCGCCGCCAGCGGCTACCCCTATGACTTTTTCTGCGCCCAGCGCATCGCGCGGCTGGCACGGGGCAAAACGGTTTTCGAGCTGCGGGAGCCATGGGCGGAGCAGCGGCGGGAGCAGTATGCCGCCGAGGATAGCCGACTCAACCAGTGCATCGCGGAGTACGCGATGGGCTACGCCCTGCGCGGCGCCGATGCAGTGGTGTCCTTTCTGCAAAAGGGAGAGGAATACTGCGGCGAAAAGGGGATAAGCCCCGCCCGACTGACCACCCTGCCCGTGCCTGCCCCGCCGCAGGCGGCGCCCAAGCCCCTGCGGGAGGAGGACGCGGCGGCGCTTCGTGCCCTGCGGGAAAAATACCCCGTGGTGGCGGCGTATGCGGGGCATCTGAGCGCCCGCCGCCTGCCGGAGCTGCTGGTGGGCGCGGCGGGGAACCTGCGGGAGCAGGGCGTCGCGGCGGTCATCGCGGGCAACGGCGGCTACAAGCAGCTGCTGCGCCGCATGGTGCGGGAAAACGGTTGGGAGAACATTCTGCTGCTGGATACCCAAAGCGAGGGGCGGCAGCAGACGCTTTATCAGTCGGCGGATCTTCTTTACTACGGCGATGATCGCCGCTGTGACGCGAAATACGGCGGCTGCGCGCCCTTTTTGCTGCGCCTGATGCAGAACGGCAAGCCGCTGCTGACGGCGACCCACAGTGCCGAAAACGCCGCTCAGAAGGCGGGCTGCGCCATTGCCGCGGGCGAGGTGACGCAGCGCGGCGTGGAGGAAGCCCTGCTGCAATTCATCAGCTTGAATGAGGAGGGGCGCGCGGCGCTGGGGCGTCATGCCGCCGATGCAGTCCGTACCACCCACGCGGCGGCGCAGGTCGCGCGGGACTACCGCAGCGCCCTTTTACGCCTATGGGTATGAGGAACGATCTTTCCCGACGGGTGCTGTGGGTGCATATCCTGCTGCTGCTGGCGCTGTGCGCCGTGCTGCTGCGGGTGTTCTGGGTCAGCCAGGGGGAGCGCTACCGGCGCGCGGCGGCCGCCCAGAGCCGCTATACTCTCTCGGTCGGCACGGTGCGCGGCAATATCTACGATCGCTGCCTGCGCCCCCTCGTCAACGCCGAGACCGAAACGGTGCTTTGTGTCGACCCCACACCGGCGGCAGTCACGGCGCTGCGGCAGGGGCTGCCCGTATCGCGGTTTGAGGAGGTCTACCCCCTGCTGCAAAGCGGTCGCCCCATTCTCATCAAAAGTGACACCGCGGTGGAGGGCGAGGGCATCACCGTTCTTCAGCTGCCCAGGCGTTACAGTGACGCCCAGCTTGCCCCGCACATCATCGGTTATATAGATGGCGAGGGGCACGGTGTCTGCGGCATTGAGGCAGGCTATGAGGATAAGCTGACCCGCTGGGGCGGTACCGTCACGGTGCGTTATACCGTCAACGCATGGCGGCAGGCGACCGGCGCCGCGCCGGAGGTCAGCGATACCACCGACCACACGGCGGGCATCGTCCTCACCCTTGATAGCGAGCTGCAAACCATCGCGGAGCGGGAAGCGGCGGCGCTGGGCAAGGGCGCGGTGGTGTTGATGGAAGCCGCGACCGGCGAGATCCGCGCCATGGCAAGCGTGCCGGACTACGATGTGACCGATGTGGCGGCGGCGCTTTCCTCGGTGGACAGCCCCTTTTTGAACCGCGCGACGGCGGCATGGAATGTCGGCTCCCTTTTCAAGATCTGCGTGGCGGCAGCCGCGCTGGAAAACGGCGTGGAACCGCCGGAGGACTACTGCTGCGAGGGCTACTACCGGCTGGGCGACCACTCCTACTTCTGCCACGAGCGGGGCGGGCACGGCACGGTCGGTCTGCGGCAGGCGGTGGAGCTTTCCTGCAATCCCTACTTTGTGGAGCTGGGGCAGCGCACCGGCGCCGAAGCGCTGCTGCGAATGGCGCAGCGTATGGGCTTCGGCGGCAGTACGCAGCTGGCGGCAGGCATTACCTCAGCGGCAGGCACGCTCCCCGCTTTGGGCGAAACCACCTCGGGCGAGCTTGCCAATCTCTCTTTCGGGCAGGGGAAGCTCACCGCCACCCCCGTGCAGGCAGCGGTCATGCTGGCTGCGGTGGCAAACGGCGGCTATGCCGTGCAGCCCACTCTGCTGGCGGGGGAGAGCTTTGACGGCGTAACGGTGCAGCCCGCCGCAGCAGGCGAACCAATCCGTATTATGAGCGAGCAAACGGCGGCGACCCTGCGGGAGCTGCTGGTAAGCACCGTGGAAAACGGCACCGGCTATCGCGCGGCAAACCGTTACTGCGGCTCCGGCGGCAAGACTGCCTCGGCGCAGACGGGGCAGTACCGCGACGGTGAGGAGATCGTCCATGCTTGGTTCGGCGGCTTCTTCCCCGCCGGGGAGCCGAAATATGTGCTGGTGGTATTTCAGGAGGGCGGCAAAGTCGGCGGGCAGACCCCTGCTGCAGTGTTCCGCCGCATCAGCGAGGCGGTGTACTGCGCCGAAAACCCGCGCCCCGTCTCCGAACTGGGTTGAGCGGAAAACACCGCCCCGCCCCGCCCGCTGCCCGCGGGCAGCGGGCGCCCGTCCTGCGACGGGGTATGGCGTCCCCTGCGGGGACGCCGCGGGCGGGGCGTCTTCCGCGCCTTCCCCAAACTCCGCAAAAGGCAGCGCCGCGCAGGTTTTCTCCTGCGCGGCGCTTATACGAGATAATTCGTTGCCAAAATCACTTCTTCGGGAAAGTCTTGTTCACCCACGGCACCAGCACACAGGCAAGCACCGCGGTAATGACGATCTCCGGCAGCATATAGGAGCCGTTGTACCACAGCGAATATACCGCCGAGGTCATGCCGAACTCGTTGGGCCACAGCGCGTCCCAGATCATCCAGCCGGTAAGGAAGTGGCACAAAAAGCGCAGCCCCAGCGTGACTGCTACACCGCCGATGATGGCGGGACGGCTGGAGCCGAACATCGAAGAAAGCCCCACCACGGTGTAGGCTACAATGTAATCCAGCAGGATAATGGCGATCGCCATGCCCACACTGGTGGCATACTGTACATTATCCACACCCAGGATCAGCTGCAAAAGGCTGTAAACAAAGGCGGTAAAGGTGCCCCATTTAATGCCCCAGCGGTGGCTGATGAGTACCAGCGGTACCATGCTGCCGATGGTCAGACCGCCGCCGAAAGCCCACAGGCTGTCCACCTTCAGCTCCGAAAGGACTGTGCCGATGGCGATCATCAGGGCGCTTTCCACCAGTCGGCGTGTGTTTTGGTTTTTCATACGGTTTTCCTCCAAAAAAATAAGATCGTCCCTGATGGACGATCCGGCAAAAGAGCGGCAGAGCACCAAAAATGACCTCCGCCAAAAAACGCTCCCTCCGCCGGTATGATCCGGATCAGGTAATAGGGATTTGGGCAAAGCCCATCTCAGCGCCGAAGCGCACTCCCGCGGTTTGTGCGCTATTATTGTACATCATGCCACATTGCAGGTCAATGCTTTTGGTGATATAATATAAGCATAAATGTATTTCACGGAATAAAAAACGGGAGGGAAATAAATGAAGCCGCTTGTTTTATTTGATATGGACGGCACCCTGCTGAACAGCGTGCCGACGATAGGGGAATGCTGCAACCGCGCACTGGCGGAAAATGATCTGCCGCAGCACCCGATCCCCGCCTATAACGGCATGGTCGGCAACGGCATGAAAATCCTCATCGAAAGAGCCTGCCCCGCGGGCAGCGGCGAAGCGCTCATCACACGGGTCATCGCCGCCTACGACCGCATTTATACCGAAGCATGTCACCAAAAAGGAATATTGTACGCAGGCGTACCGGAGCTGCTGCAAAAGCTGCGGGCGCAGGGCGTGCTCACCGCCGTCATCACCAATAAGCCGCAGCCGCAGGCAGATGCCCTTTCCGAAAGCACCTTTGCGGGGCTGCTGGACGCCGTATGGGGGCAGCGGGAGGGTCTGCCCCTCAAACCCGACCCCACCCTCGCCAAGGCGCTCATCGAAAGCCTTGATGCCACCCCTGCCGCCTATGTTGGGGATTCGCAGGTGGATATCGCCTTGGGCAAAAATCTGGGTGTCCCCACCGTGTTGATGACATGGGGCAGCCGCACCGCCGAGGAACTGCGCAGCGCAGATCCCGACGCGGTGCTTGCGGATAACGCCGCCGAACTGGAGACCCTTTTGCGGCAGCGCCTTGCGGATCTGCGTAGATAACAAAAAGGAGAAAATATGCTGAAAATAAGAACATACGAAGAAAAGGATTGGGACGCGATCCGGCGGGCGCACGATGCCGCGCGGCAGCAGGAGCTGGCGCTGGCAGGTCTGCCGGAAGCATTCCTGCCGCTTTCGGTCGCCGCTGAGCGGGAAGACCTGTTCGGCTATGACGGACTGTTTGTGGCGGAGCTGGACGGTGCCGTGACCGGCTTTGCCGCCTGCACGCCGGAGGAGCTGGCGTGGCTTTATGTCGCGCCGGAGTACCAGCATCGGGGCATCGCCACGGCATTGATCCGGCACTGTCTGGAGCGGTTTCCTCACATCGAAGCCATCGAGGTGCTGCGCGGCAATGAACCGGCAAGAAGCCTGTACGAAAAAATGGGCTTTACCGTCGTGGAAACGCTTTCCGACGTCATGCCGGGGAATGAGCGCTTCCCGGTGGAAGTTTACAGTATGCGCAAAAAATGAATTTCCCCGCCCAAAGCCGCCCCTCACCGGAGCGGCTTTTTCTGTTATGTACGCCCGCCCCCTCCCGTATGCCGTAAACCAGCCGTCCGCCGAAGGGCGCTTTTCCGCATGGTCTCTCCCCACAGCCCTCTGCCGACCGCCTTTCCCTCCTCCGCAAAATTTCTTCAAAAAAACAGACGCCCCATGCAGGAACATCTGTTCTTGCTTGCGTATTATATTAGTAGAGGGGTTCCACGCTTGATAAAAGTCTCTGCGGCTTGCGGGCAAAAAAGCCGTCGGCATCGCATGTCTCGTTGATAGGCGCCGGTTGCTTTTCCCTGTACCGCTTGCCCGCAGAAGCGATCTGCTTTTCCCAAGCGTCAGCTTTGGCGCAGTGACGCTCACGCGATCGGTTTTCCGCTTTCTCCACATTGAAACATTCAGCGGAATTGACCCCCATTTGCAAGCTGTTTTCGCTGCTTTATTTCCGCAAGTTATGTCGGGCGGCGCTGCATTTAGTGCTTGTCCTCCTGTTCCCCCCACGCTTTCTCGAGAAACGATACCTTCGCTTGACAAGAGCACATACGGTTTTTGCGGGCATAAATGCCGTATGGCATTGTGCGGCTCATCGACAGGCGCCAGCCTGCCATCTTCGCCGCACTTCCCCCTACAACATTTCTGCCGCG
>CAKSYU010000032.1 GCA_934524965.1 uncultured Angelakisella sp. | reverse complement strand
TCACAGACAGCAAGCCCTTTCGGCTGCTTGAACAATTTTTACTTCAGAATATTGTCTAACTTTTTGGGGTCACTTCACCGGCAGCCCGTATTTTTCAAAATTCTATGATCTGCGGCGTCACATCACTGTCGTGGTTCGCCAGCGAGACGATACAACGTGGGTCAAGGCTTTCGATCCACTCCAGCGAGCGCTTCTGCGCCTTCTTATCGGCAGCAATACCGGAGGTGATCTGCTCCTGCCACGACCGCGCGGCATACCCGCCGTCAGAAAAGAGCAGTGCGTAGCGCCCCTGCTCATTCCACACCTTCACCGCGCACAGCCCGTCGGTGTGTCCGGGGATATTTACCATCACCAGCCTGCCGTCCCCGAATACATCGTAGGAGTGCCCCGCCGGTTCCTCGGTGCCGTTCCAGTCAAAGGCGTCCAGCTGCACGCCCTCCTACCACCGCAGGCAATAGCGGATGCGGTTGGTGCCGCCCTTACGGGCAAATTCCAGCTCCGCGCGGCTCACCAGAATACGGGGCGCGTCTTTCACCGCCCGCAGCCCGTTGGCGTGGTCGCAGTCCAGATGGGTCAGCAGCACTACGTCCAGATCGCTGCCGCGCAGCCCCATCGCGGCAAGCTGCTCGTCTATGGCTTCCCCCGCCGGCAGCACCCCCTGATTGGTCATGTACAGCATGCGCGACCCCAGCGAACGGATCTGCGCCGCTGCGTCATAAACCCCGTTCGGGCTCATCTCGCGGTGCCAGCCGCAGTCCACAAGCACCCGCCTGCCGTCGTATTCTATCAGATAACAGGAGACCGGCAGCCACAGCCTGTCCTCCCGCCGCGTCAGCAGTCCGGAAGCCCGCAGCAGGCTGCATCAGTCGCCGCCAAACGGCAGATCGGGCGCTACGCACACCTTTCCCGTATGCAGCACATGGATCTTTCCCATCTTGTCGTCACCTCAGTTTTCTCTTTTTCCCCATATTATCACCCTGTCCCCTCACCGCGTAACCCCCACATCATCACTTTCGGGCAAAGTCCCTTCTCCCGCAAAGGACAAAATTCCCCCACACCGTTCCCCCATCTTTTCATGCCGCTTCCCCGCCGCTTTGCCAAGCACTGCCTTTTTGCAGCCGCCAAATTATTATCCATACCACCGTCCAAAGTGCGCCTCCCCGCGGCAATCTTTCTGCCCTTTCCTTTCCCCCATCGCACAAGTCTTTTACCCCATTCCCACTTTCTCGGTCTCACCGGCACCCTCGCCCGTTCTCTCCTCCGTTCGATCCTGTGCCGTTATCTCTGTCTCACCGTCCAAGGGTTGTTTCTCCACGGCAATTTGTCCTCCCATCGCACAAATCTTTTACCCCGTCCCCGATTTATCCGTCTCATCTGTTCCCTCGTCCAGCCTTTCCTCCGCCTGCACCGGCGCCTCCACCGCGATTTGCTTTTCCAGCAGGTACTCCACCGTCAGCGTGTACCCCTCGGCGCTGTCCACCCCTACCGGCTCGCGACTCAGGATCTCGGCGGCCGTCCAGTCCCGTTCCCGCAGCGCCAGCGCCTTTTCACTCTGCCGCCGCGCCTCCTCCGGCGTCACCGTCTTTTCCGTCTCCAGCATCAGCAGGTAGCAGTCCTCCCGCAGCGCCACCGGCAGCAGCGCCAGCAGACCCCGCGGCTCCTTCACCGTATGCTCCACGCGGTAGGGGCCGTCCGGCACCCCTTTCAACTGCAACGGCACCTCTATCCCAAAGATCCTGAGGTACCTCCGCCGCGCGATTCCCCGCAGCACATAGTCCTGCTGCTTCAGCGGCGTGAATATATCTATCCTCGCACGCACCTGCGCATATACCTGCCCGCGCGCGTGCGCCGTCCGGCTCTCGCCCACCTTGTTGTCCATGATCCCGCTTACCAGCAGGTCGCCGGCACGCACACTGTCCCCCACCTTTACCACGGCATTGCCGTTTCGCACCTCTATTCGGGTGATGAAGCCGGTCTCGGCGGCGATAAGGTTGGTGGGAACACCGTCCTCCCGAACGGCTGGGGGCGGCACCGCCTCCTCCAGCACGGCAGTCACCCTGCTGCCCTCCACATTCACCGAGATCCACGCGATCTCCTCAAAGCGGATCTGCATCTGCCGCTCCACGGTGCGGGCATCAATGCTCCTTGCCAGTACGCCGGAATGGACACCGTACTCCGCCAGCGCCGCCGTGACCGCCTCCGGCGAAAGGCGCTCGGCGCCTACCACCTCCACCCGCCACACAAAGCGGCTCATCACCAGCAGCCCCGCCACCAGCAGTCCCGCCCCGACCCACAAGCCGATGCGCCGCCGGTAGCGGCGGGCGGTATTCTTTATGCCGCTGCACCGTCTCACCGTCAGGGTGCAGCCGCTTTTCCCGGCGTAGTATTCCAGTCTGCCGCGGTGACACTGGGCGCAGCACGCCGCGATACCGTCCTCCGTGCGGCGGGTCTCCCACAGCCCCACGCCGCCTTGGGTACACAGGTTCAAAAACCGCTCGGGGTAAGCCCCCGTCACGGTAAAGAGTACCGTCCCCCTGCAGTAGCGGATCAGCCGCCGCATCAGCATGCCCCCACCCCTTTCCGGCAGTTTCTCTCCCTCGCCCGGTCTCCTCAGCCGGCGGGTCTCCCCGCGGCGCGGAGCCTGCCGCCCTGCGGGCGGCTGCGGCGGGCTTCGCCCGCCGTAGCGGGTTCCGGCTGGCGCCGGGACCCGCGCTCCGCGCCGCCTTTTCCCCGCCAACCTCCTGCTGAACCCATCGCCGCTCCTACCCCAGCTCCACCGCACGGATCTTTCCCTCCACCACAGCGCCCGTTCCGCCGAAGTTGCGCATCGTCAGTCCCTCGCCGGTAAACCGCACCGTCAAAGCACCGGTGCACAGCCGGATACAGCACTCGCTGTACTCCAGTATCCCGCGGCAGCCGTCCACCACCGCCTCCCGGTCGGAGAGCAGCTCCACCCGCATCGGCGGCACCAGCTCTGCCGCCGTTTCTCGCAGCGTCTCGCCGGTCTTTTTCAGTGCCCTCGGCAGCGCCATTTTGCCCACCCCTTTCGCCATACCCTCCACTATATGCCGTCCGGTTTGTCCCATAGTCGCCCGCCGCAAAAGTAAACTTTTTGTAAAAGTTTGTGCGAATTCAACACTTTCACTGCAAATTTCCCCGTTTTTGTCCGTATTAGTGGGGGGAGTTCTCTCCGCCGTCCGTCCCTCCCCCGCCCCGCGAAAGCCCCCTGCGGTGCCAAAAAACAGTACAAAATCATAGCGAAAATTCTATGAATATTTCATAGAAATTTGCGGCGAATTGTGGTACAATACACTAAAGCAATGAACTGGAGCGAAGGAGGACCGCCATGACTGAGCAAACCGTCAATTTTGAACGAATGGAATACGCGCTGACCCTCTTCGGCAACTCCGATGAAAACATACGAATGCTGGAGCAGGGCTACGGCGTTTCGGTGGTGTTCCGCGGCACCGATATCAAGGTGAGCGGCGACGCCGAAAAGGTGATGACCTGCACCCGCTGCATCGAAGGACTGCTGAAGATGGTGGAGTCCGGCGAGGAGCTTTCGGCGCAGAATATCCGCTACATGATGAGCCTGGTGGAGGAGGGACGCGAGCAGGAGGCGGAGACCCTCGGCAAAGATGTCATCTGCATCACCGCCAAGGGCAAGCCCCTAAAGCCCAAAACCATCGGGCAGCAGAAATATGTCGAGGCGATCCGCAAAAACACCATCACCATGGGCATCGGTCCCGCCGGCACCGGTAAAACCTATCTTGCCGTGGCAATGGCGGTCAAGGCGTTCCGCGCGCAGGAGGTCAACCGCATCGTGCTGACCCGCCCCGCCGTGGAAGCGGGGGAAAAGCTGGGCTTTCTGCCCGGCGACCTGCAAAACAAGGTCGACCCCTACCTGCGCCCCCTTTACGACGCGCTTTTTGATATGCTGGGTGCCGATAACTTCCAGAAATATCAGGAGCGGGGCAATATCGAGGTGGCGCCCCTTGCCTACATGAGAGGACGCACGCTGGACGACAGCTTCATCATTCTGGACGAGGCGCAGAACACCACCCCCGAGCAGATGAAGATGTTTTTGACCCGGCTGGGCTTCAATTCCAAGGCGATCATCACCGGCGATGTGACCCAGATCGACCTGCCGGACGCCCGCCGCTCCGGATTGGTGGAGGCAAGCAAGATCCTGCGGGATATCCCCGATATCGCCTTCTGCCGCTTCAGCGAAAAAGATGTGGTGCGGCACCGGCTGGTGCAGGACATCATAAAAGCCTACGAAAAATACTACAGCAAGCAGGAAAACAAACAAGACGCCGCAAGGAGAAATAAATAACATGGACAAGCTGAAAGTCATTATCACCAACGACCAGAAGGCGGTAAGGATCCCCGCCGGACTGCGGCTGATGCTGCGCCGCTGCTGCACCGCCGTGCTGCGCATGGAGCAGTTCACCGGGGACGCCGAGGTAAACATCACCTTTACCGATGATGAGAAGATCCGCCAGATGAACAACGAGTTCCGCCACATTGACGCCGCCACCGATGTTCTCTCATTCCCTTTGGGCGAAAACGGCGAGTACGACCTGAACCCCGATACCGGCTGCAAGCAGCTGGGCGATATCGTCATCTCGGTGGAGCACGCCGTGGCGCAGGCGGCGGAATTCGGACATACCTTCGAGCGGGAGATGGGCTACCTCACCGTCCACTCCATGCTGCACCTGCTGGGCTATGACCATGTGAACGGCGGTCTGGAAAAGACCATCATGCGCGAAAAGGAAGAGGAAGCGCTGGGGCGGCTGGGGCTGACCCGCGACAACACCTATGTGGAGTAAGGAGAAAGCATGAGAGAGGTACAGAAATCGGCGTTCATCGCCATTGTAGGGCGCCCCAATGTGGGCAAAAGCAGCCTGCTGAACGCCCTTTTGGGCGAAAAGGTCGCCATTGTTTCCCCCCGTCCGCAGACCACCCGTACCCGCATCACCGGTATCCTTACCGAGGGGGCGACCCAGCTGGTCTTTATCGATACCCCCGGTCTGCACCGTGCCCGCAATTCTTTGGGCGAATACATGGTGCGGCAGGTCGGCTCCTCGGTCTCCGATGTTGACCTTGCCGTGCTGGTGACGGACGCCTCCGAGCCGTGGGAAAAGCTGACCCGCGCGGAGATGGATCTCATCGAGCAGTTCAAAAAGCTGGACCTGCCCGCCGTGGCGGTGCTCAATAAGATCGACCTGCTGAAGGACAAGGAGCAGCTGATCCCGATGATGGCGGTGTTGAACGAAGCCTACGACTTTGAGCAGATCGTCCCCTTAAGCGCCAAGACCGGCGACGGGGTGGCGCTTTTACGGGAGCTGCTGGACGGCGCCGCCGTGGAGGGGCCCCACTACTTTGACGACGATATGCTGACCGACCAGCCGGAGCGGGTCATTGCCGCCGAGATCCTGCGGGAAAAGGCGCTTTGCTTCCTCTCGGAGGAGATCCCGCACGGCATTGCCGTAACGATAGAGACGATGAAGGAGCGGGAGACTCCGAACGGCGTCATCACCGATATCGACGCCGTGATCTACTGCGAGCGCAAGAGTCACAAGGGCATCATCATCGGCAAGGGCGGCGCGATGCTCAAAAAGATCGCCACCGCCGCGCGCGAGGAGCTGGAGGCTTTCCTGAACTGCAAGGTGAACCTGCAGTGTTGGGTCAAGGTGAAGGAGGACTGGCGCAACGAGGAGCGCATGCTGCGCAACTTCGGCTTTACCGAGGAGCAGTAAAGCCAAAATCGGCAAATTTAATCACGGGTGCCCGCGGGACGCCCATAAGGAACAAAACCGGCGGTGGGCAGCACCCGCCGCCCATAAGAACGGAGCTTGGCAAAAGGCGACGCCCGCAGGGCAAACCGTCCCCAGGACGGTTTCGGCGGCGCAGCCGCCGGCTCCGGCGCAGCCGGAGCGCCCTGCGGGCGAATTTGCGGCTTGCAGAAACCCCGCGGAAATTTTTGTGCGGCGGGTGCAAAAATTCCCTAACATAACCCACGGCAGGGGGCGCACAATGACAGTAGAAACACTGCTGTAAGGAGGCACCTGCCGTGAACCGACCCGCCGATGATAGGAACAATGACCTCCAGAGCCGCTGGGAGCGCTTTTGGCAAAGCGGACGGGTGGAGGATTACCTTGCGTACCGGACGGCGCAGAATGCCGTCCCAAAGGAGCCGACCGATGCAGACAGTGACCGACGCTCTGGTACTGCGGGAACGACGGCTTGATGAGCAGGACCGCCTGCTGACACTGCTTTCCGCCGACCAGGGGATCATAACCGCTTACGCCAAGGGAGCGGGACGCATGAAAGGCTCGATGGCTGGCGCCACCGAGCTGCTTTGCTATTCCCACTTCGTGCTGTTCCGGAACCGCGAGCGGTGCTTTGCCGATAAGGCGGAGGCGAACACACTGTTTTTCGGCATACGGGGCAGCCTGGAAAAGCTGACGCTGGCAACCTACTTTGCGCAGCTGTGCTGCGAGCTGATCCCCGAAAACGAGCCGGCGGCGGAGGAGCTGCGGCTGATGCTGAACACCCTGTACTATCTGGAGCAGGACAAGCTGCCGCCGCTGCAATTAAAGGCGATACTGGAGCTGCGGCTGCTGGCGCTGACCGGCTATATGCCGGATCTTATCGCCTGCCGGGAGTGCGGCGGACTGCCGGAGGACGGCGGGGTGCTGTTCGATCCGGTGGGGGGCAGCATTTGCTGTCCGACGTGCGCACCGGAAGGCGCGGTGGGGCTGCTGCCGCTGCCCGCGGGGGTCTTTGCCGCCATGCGGCACATCATCTACGCCGACTTTGAAAAGCTGTTCCGCTTTAAGCTGGGGGAGGAAAACCTGCCGGTTCTGGCGCACGCGGTGGAGCAGTACCTGCTGTGTCAGGTGGAGCGGATCCTCCCCGCACTGAATTTTTACAAGACGATCTGCATTTGAACGATAACAAAAACGGACTGAGCGAAAGGACGGGTTCACCATGACGGAAAAACAGCAAAAGGCGGTAGAACTGCACAAGAAAGGCTACAACTGCTTCCAGGCGGTCGCGTGTGTTTTTGCCGAGGAACTGGGCGCTGAAGAAACCGCGGTCTTCCGACTGGGCGAGGGCTTCGGTCTGGGTATGGGCGATATGTCCCAGACCTGCGGCGCCATCACCGGCGCCATTGCCTGCATGGGGCTGATAAACAGCGCGGGCGACACCGATGCCCCCAACACCACCAAACGCGCCACCATGGGGCTTGCCGCCACGCTGACGGCACGGTTTCAGGCGGAGCACGGCAGCTGCATCTGCCAGGTGCTGAAAGGCAGGACAGGCTGCCCCATCGTCCCCTGCGATACCTGCATTGCCGACTGTGTGGGCTATGTGGAGGAGGAGCTGAGGAACCGCGTATGACCACCTACTACGACCAGAATGCCCTAAAGCTGTGCCATGCCTTCTGGCGGGAGCGGCTGCGCGCCGGAATGACCTGTGTGGACGCCACCGCCGGACGGGGACGGGACGCCGAGGTGCTGTGCCGTCTCATCGGGGAGACAGGGCACCTGACTGCCTTTGATATTCAGCCGGAGGCGATAGAAAGCACACGAAAGCGGCTGACCGAAGCCGGGCTGATGGAGCGGGCGACGCTGATCTGCGCCAGCCACAGCCGAATGGCGGAATATGTTCCGGCGGCGGACGCCGTGGTTTTTAACCTTGGGTATCTGCCCCATGGCGACCATGCCATCGGCACCACGGCGGCGGAGAGTATCCCCGCGGTGGAGGCGGCGCTTTCCATTCTGGCGGAGGACGGGTTTGTGACCATCTGCCTGTACTACGGCGGGGACAGCGGCTATGCCGAGCATGACGCGCTGCTGGCTTACCTTGCCGGATTGGACGCCAAAAAGTACACCGTAATGGTGCAGCAATTCTATAACCGCCCCAACTGCCCGCCGGTCTTTATCGTCATCGAAAAGAACCGGTAAGGGGGGAACCTTTGGCGGGCGCCCGCAGGGCGCCGCGGAGGGATAAACCTGCAGAGAGCCGCCCAGCCGGCGGCTTTCCGAGACCTGCGGGAAAGCCGCGGAGAGCGACAGAACCGGCGAGCCCGCGAAACCGGCGGGGAGCGGGCGCCCGCAGGGCAAACCGCCCCCAAAGGGGCGGTTTCGGCGGCGGAGCCGCCGGCTCCGGCTGCGCCGGAGCGCCCTGCGGGCGCCGATCTGACCGGCTATACGAAGATGGGAAAGGAACGCATATGACGGAATACTGGGACCTGCTGAATGAAAACCGAGAGCCGATGGGGATCCTGCACCGGCGGGGGGAGCCGCTGCCTGCGGGCGCGCGGCACCTTTGTGTAGAGATCATCACGGTGTGGGACGGCAGGATACTGACCACCCTGCGGCACCCGCAGAAGCATAACGGCGGCTTTTGGGAGGTCACGACCGGCAGCGCCATCGCCGGAGAGGATACCCGCAGCGCCGCCGTGCGGGAGCTTTACGAGGAGACCGGCATTCGTGCCGCGCGGGAGTCGCTGATCCCCTTTGACCATGTGATAACGCCCCGAATTTTCAGCGATACATACCTGCTGCTGTTGAACGAGGAACCGAAGATCACGCTGCAAAGCACCGAGACAGTGGCTTACGCCTGGCTGACGCCGGAGGAGCTGCTGGAGCGGTGCCGCGAGGGAAAAGTGATCGGGCATCTGGCGGAGCGGTTTGCGCGGTATGCCCAGATGCTGAACGAAGTGCTCCCAAAGGAGGGAAACCATGAATAAACATCACCGCACACTGGAGCTTGACCGGGTGCTGGAAATGCTGGCGGAACAGGCGACCTGCGCCGCCAGCCGGGAGCTGGCACTGCGGCTGGAGCCGTGTGACAACTACCGCGATGCCTGCGACGCCTTGCAGCGCACCACCGATATCAATACGTTGACCAACCGGTACGGTACCCCCGGACTGGGTGGGATTCAGGACTGCACTGGCGCCCTGCAAAGGGCAAAGCTGGGCGCGCGTCTTTCCGCCGGAGAGATCTTGCAGGTGGCGCGGGTACTGCGTACCGTCCGCACCATCAAAAAATGGCGGGGACAGGGCGAGACCGCCACTGCCGCCGACGATCTGTTCCTCATTCTATCGCCGGTGGAGGGGTTGGAAAAGGACATTTTCGACGCCATACTCTCGGAGGAGGAGATCGCCGATACCGCCTCCCCTGCCCTTGCCGATCTGAGGCGGCGTATCCGCCGTGCCCAGCTGAAAGTCCGGGAGCAGCTGGACGGCATTATCCGCTCGCCGCAGTATGCCAAGGCCTTGCAGGAGCCGATCGTCACGCTGCGGGACGGTCGCTTTGTGGTGCCGGTCAAAATTGAGTGTAAAAACGAGGTCAAGGGGCTGGTGCACGATACCTCCTCCAGCGGCGCAACGGTCTTTATCGAGCCGATGGCGGTGGTGGACGCCAACAACGAGATCCGTATGCTGCAGAATGAGGAGCTTTTGGAGATCGAGCGCATTTTGCAGGAATTCAGCGAGCGCATCGGGCAGGTGGCGGACGCCACAAAGGAAAGCTTTGCGGCGCTGTTACAGCTGGACCTGCTGTTCGCCAAGAGCCGCCTTGCCGACAAGATGAAGGCGACAGTGCCGGAACTGAACGAGGAGGGCATCATCGACTTTCGGAAGGCGCGGCACCCGCTGATTGCCAAGGAAAAGGTGGTGCCGGTGGATATCCGGCTGGGCGACGGCTTTGATACGCTGGTCATCACCGGCCCCAACACCGGCGGCAAGACCGTGGCGCTGAAAACGCTGGGGCTGCTGACACTGATGGCGGCGTGCGGCATGATGCTGCCCGTGGCTGGCGGTAGCCGTGCGGCGGTATTCCACCATGTACTGGCGGATATCGGGGACGAGCAGAGCATTGAGCAGAGTCTTTCCACCTTTTCCTCCCACATTGTCAAGATCATTGAGATCCTGAAAACCGCCGACACCCAAAGCCTCGTTCTGACCGACGAGCTGGGGGCGGGCACCGACCCCACCGAGGGTGCGGCGCTGGCGGTCTCCATCATTACGGCGCTGCGGCAGCGCGGCGTGCGGCTGGCGGCGACGACCCACTATGCCGAGGTGAAGATGTACGCCCTGCAGACTGAGGGCGTGGAAAACGGCTGCTGCGAATTTGATGTGGCGACCCTTTCCCCCACCTACCGCCTGCTGATCGGTGTGCCGGGGCGCAGCAACGCCTTTGCCATCAGCCGCCGGCTGGGGCTGCCGGAGGAGATCATAGATGAGGCGAAGAGCATGGTCTCCAGCGAGAATACCCGCTTTGAAGATGTGGTGAGCGAGCTGGAAAGCACCCGCCAGCAGCTGGAAAACGAGGTGACCGCCGCCGAGACCGCCCGTGGGGAGGCCGACCGGCTGCGTGCCGAGATGAAGCGGCAGACCGAGGCGCACGAAGCGGCGCTGGAGAAGCTGGAGGCCGACGCCCGTGACACGGCGCGTGCCCTGGTGGAGCGCACCCGCAGCCGCACCGACCTGCTGCTGAACGAGCTGGAGGAACTGAAGAAGCAGAAGGACAAGGCGGACTTCAGCGAGAAGGTGGCGGCGATGCGGCAGGGCTACAACCGCCGCATTGAGGAGCTGCGAGACACCGCCGACCCCGTAAAGGAGCGCAAGACCGAGGAGTACCATCTGCCGCGGGCGCTGCGGGAGGGCGATACCGTGACGGTGGCTGCCATCAACCGGCAGGGCACCGTGATAGCGGGTCCCGACAAAAACGGCGCCTACCAGGTCCAGCTGGGCAACATGAAGATGAAATGCGCCCCCGAGGAGCTGCGGCTGCCGGAGGACGCGCCGAAGCCCCCCAAGAAAAAGCAGCCCTCGGGCGGCACCCGCACCAGCCGCCCCAACAACGCCGAGCGGGAGGCACGCACCGAGCTGGATATCCGCGGTATGGCGAGCGACGAGGGGCTGATGGAGGTAGACCGGTTCCTTGACCGGTGCATGATGATGGGCATTAAGAATGTGACCATTATCCACGGCAAGGGCACCGGTGTGCTGCGCGCCGCCGTGCAGCAGCACCTGCGCCGCCTGAGCTTTGTAAAGAGCCAGCGCCCCGGCATGTACGGTGAGGGCGAAGCGGGCGTAACGGTGGTGGAGCTGAAGTAAAAGGATAAGCGGAAGGGCGGCGCGGCGGCGCGTGCGAGGGGCGACCGCGAGGGAGCCCCGAGGGGAGCCGAGCGGCGCCGCCCGATCTGCCGCCATGTAGTGACCGAAAAAAGGTATAAAAAGTCCCCCCCGATGGAACGATAGCAGTATGCTTTTCCATCAAGGGGGTATTTTTATGGGAAAAAGGCTGGTAGACCGCGCGCTGGTGTTCGGCACGGGGGCGAGCTTTTACAGTCTGCTGGAGACGCTGTGGCGGGGTCACACCCACTGGAGCATGAGCGTGACCGGCGGTTTGGTGCTGCTGACCGTTTACGCAGCGGAGCGTCGTACGCACTCTTCACTGTGGCGGCGGTGCCTGCGGGCGGCGGGCATCATCACGGCGTATGAATTTGTGGTGGGGTGCGTGGTGAACCTGCGGCTGGGGTGGCAGGTATGGGATTATTCCTCGCAGCCCGGCAATGTGCTGGGGCAGGTGTGCCCGTATTTCTCCTTTTTGTGGCTGATGCTTTCGCTGCCCGTTTTGCTGCTGTGCGGCTGGCTGCGTCACCACATGGAGCCGCAGCTGCCCCGCCGCGGTGGGCTGTGCTGGCGGTGAGCGCGGAGGGAGAACTCCCCCCCGCAGGGGACGGCGCGCCGCAGGCGCGCCGAAAGGGGGGGCGCCGCTGAATGCGGCGCCCCCTGACCGTGCCCGCCCCGTGGGGCGGGCACGGGACCCTGCGGGGGTTCCCGCGGCGGGCAGATAGTTACGGCGGACGAAATCCGCCTTTTCTTTTGCCGTAAGGTGTGGTAGAATAGGGGCAGAGACATTCCCCGAAATGAAAGGAGCTGCGATGATGATAACGAATGAGATGCGAGACAAACTGATCGCTATGGCACGGGAAGCCTCCCAAAATGCCTATGTTCCCTATTCCCACTTTAAGGTGGGGGCGGCGATCCTGGGCGAGAAGGGCGGCATTTACACCGGCTGCAATGTGGAAAACGCCAGTCTTGGCTTGACCATCTGCGCGGAGCGCAACGCCTGCACCACGATGATCGCGCAGGGGGAGCGGCGCATTGCGGCAGTCGCTATCTACGGCGGCGAAAAGGGCGGCGAGGCAGCTCCCTGCGGGGCGTGCCGCCAGTTTATGCTGGAATTTGCCGACGAAGCGCTGGAGGCGCCGCTGTACTTTGCGGGGCGGGACGGCAGCTATGTCACCTCCAGCTTTCAGGAGATCTGCCCGTTCCCCTTCAGGAACTTTGTGGGGAACGACTAAACACGACAACATAAAAACGACCGGCTGGGGGATCAGGTTCCCTCAGCCGTTTTTTGTTCAAGGCAGGAAATAGCAGAACAGCGTGCCCGCTGCGGCGAGCAGCAATCCGACGGCGGCGCCTGCCAGCACCTTGATGATATTCTGATAGGGGCGCTTGCCGCTTTCCCGCAGCTGCTGGATCTCATCGAGGGTCTTGCCCTCCAGAAAGGCGGCGACCTCCCGATAGGTCTGGACATCGTACTGCTTTTTGATCTTCTCGATGCGCAAAGCAAAGAACAATGCGGCGCCGAACAGCAGACCAAACGGGACAAGCGCCCACCAGCCGAGCCACTCCGCCAGCGGGACGGCGGAAAGGGCGGCAAGGATTACAAATGCAGTCATCAGTGCGGCATTGCGGTTTACGGCACGGATATCCTGCTGATCAATGGCTTTTTGCATGATCTCGATATCTCCCTTGACTAATTGATCGAGGGAGACGCCGAACAGATTGCCGAGGAGCAAGAGGCTTTGCAGGTCGGGGTAGCTTTTATCGTTTTCCCAGTTGGAGATGGTCTGGCGGGTGACATATGCCTTTTCCGCCAGGTCGTCCTGATTCCAGCCGCGGGCGGCGCGGTACTGTTTGATACGGCTGCCGAGTTCCATCGGCTCACCTCCCTTCGTCCTTCTCAGATTAGCAAAAGGGCGGTTTATCGTCCATCAAAAGTCTTTTACATTGCCGATAAAAGGCGTTTGATCTCCGCTAAATCGGGGGCGAAATAGATCTTTTCCAGCTTTTCGGGCGCGCAGAGACCCATTTTGACCATGTGGTATAGCTGGGCGCGCAGTCCCTCGTAATAGCCGTCAAGATTATAAAGGATACAGGGGGCGATGAGCTTTTTGAGGGCGACACGGGAGATGACCTCACTGATCTCCTCCAGCGTACCGACGCCGCCGGGGAAAGCGATGAAGGCATCGCCCAGCTCGATCATTTTGGTGCGGCGTTCCGGCAGATCCTTTGCCACAAAAAAGCGGGTAAGCCCCTCAAGCTGGAGATCCTCCTCCACAAAGAAGGAGACCTCCACGCCGGTGACTTCCCCGCCGGCTTGCAGGGTGCTTTCCGCCAGCGCGCCCATCAGACCGGTTTTGGAGCCGCCGTAGACGAGGGCATTGCCGCTTTCGCCGATCCAGCTTCCTAAGGCACGGACGGCGGTTTCCAGCTTGGGGTCATTGCCGGAGCCGGAGCCGAGATAAACGGTGATATTCATAAGAGTTCGTCTCCTTTCGGGTCATTGCGGGAATGAGGAATTGCCGAAGAGGTTGCGGAGCTTTGCCGCCAGCGCACGGCGGCGGGCACGCTCCTCTTCCTCGGCACGCTGCCAGCCCGCGGGGGTGCGGTGCAGCAGCGCCCCCTCCCCTGCCCCTGCGGGCAGCTCCAAAAGGGGGATCCGGCAGGTTTCGCCGGTGACGGTATTTTCACACAGGGCATATTCGCCCTCGATGCGGTCGATGCTCCACATAAGGGATAACAGCCTCCTTTTTTGGGGGATAGTTGCGTGGGACGGGGCGGGCGCCCCGGAACGGGGGAGGGGCAGGCGTTCCGAGGGGACGGCTGCCCCGACAGGAAGCGGAGGGGCGCCCGCCATGGGGTGCGGTTTGCAGGAATTCGCGGGTATTATCGGGAGGTGGTGACGCTGAGCTGCTCACCGTCGCAGGTAATAGTAATGGTTCCTTGCAGGTCGGTGCGGTACAGGGCGGCGCCCTGCTCCTTGAGTCGGGTGAGCACACCGGTATTGGGCAGATTGTAGCTGTTATCCGCCCCAACCGAGAGAACGGCATACCGCGGGGCGACGGCTTTCAGAAATTCGTTGTTGCTGGAGGTAGCGCTGCCATGATGGCCGACCACCAGTACATCGGCAGAAAGATTGGTCTTTGCTGCCAGCAGTGCTTCCTCCACATCGGTTTCGGCGTCGCCCATCAGCAGAAAGGCGGTATTGCCGTAGGTGACACGCAGCACCAGCGAATAGTTATTGAGATTGTCCCATTCTGTCCCTCGGGCGGGACTGAGGACTGTAATGGTTGCGTCACCCAACGGCAGGGTATCTCCTGCAAAGAGATAGGCAGAGGGAATGTCTTGCTCGGCAAGGGTATCCAGCAGCCTGCCGTAGGACTGCGTCGTGGGGAGTTGTTCTTCCGGCACGGCAGAGGTATAAAAGGCAGCGGCAGGTACCTTTTCCAGTACGGTACGCATTCCGCCGTAGTGGTCACTGTGCGGGTGGGTGACAATGGCGGCGGTCAGGCGGTTGATGCCGGCGCGGGAAAGCGCCGCCAGCACCTTGCCGCCCGTGGCGTACTCGCCGGCATCGACTAAAATAGCGTCGTCGCCGCAGGTGAGCAGCAGGCTTTGCGCCTGCCCCACATCAATGACCCGCAGAGTAATGCCCTCGACCACCGGATTGGGCGTTGGAACCGGCGCTTGAGGAGAAAGCTCCTGCCACAGAAGGAATGCCGCCAACGCCAGCAGCAGAAAAAAGGCGCACCACAGCATACGGCGTTCCCGACGGGTAGGGCTGCGGGTCATGGGCATTGCTCCTTTCGTGGGGGTTGGTAGGCTTATAAAGCAAGGCTGTGGGCGAGAGGGCAGACCCGCAGGGTCAGCGGGCGAAGCCCGCTGCGGCGCAGCCGCCGAAACCGTCCGCAGGACGGTTTACCCTGCGGGTCGGTGAGCCCACGGCTTCAGCGTTTTTTGCGGTGGGCGGATTTGGGGCGGCGGGTATCGGGGCGGGGCTTTGCGGTCAGCTTGGGATCGGGTCCGCCCTGCCCTGCCGCGCGGCGGGAAATAAGGTATTCCCGATCGGGCTGTACCAGACAGTCTGCGCCATGCCCGATGAGATCCTCCCGTCCGGCACGCACCAGCGCTTCGATAACAAGGCGGCGGTTTTCCGGCTTCCAGTATTGCAGCAGGGTGCGCTGCAGCTTTTTCTCGTAAGGATCGGTGGGAACAAAGACCGGCTGCATCGTCCATGGGTCGATGCCGGTATAGAACATACAGGTAGAAGCTGTTCCGGGCGTTGGGTAAAAATCCTGCACCTGTTGGGGGTGCAGCCGATGCTTTTTCAGGAACAGCGCCAGCTCCACAGCGTCCCGCATCGTGCTGCCCGGGTGACTGCTCATCAGATAAGGAATGAGGTAAAGCTCCTTGCCCTCCTTTTGACAGATGCGCTGGAAACGCCGCAAAAACGCCTCGTAGACATTGATATGCGGCTTGCCCATTTCGTCCAGCACACGGGCGCTGCAATGCTCCGGAGCGACCTTGAGCTGCCCGCTGATGTGGTAGCGCACCAGCTCGGTAAGGAAGGTATCGTCCTCCTCGCCCATCATGTAGTCGTAGCGCAGACCGCTGCGGACAAATACCTTTTTGACGCCCGGGATCGCGCGCAGCTCCCGCAGAAGCTGCACATAGTCGGTGTGGTCTACCCGCACCGCCGGACAGCGGGTGGGGGCAAGGCATTTTTTATCCCTGCATAATCCCTGCGTTTCCTGCTTGCGGCAGGAGGGCGCACGGAAATCAGCGGTAGGACCGCCAACATCGTGGATATACCCCTTGAAGCGTGGGTTGCGGATAAAGCTCTCCGCTTCCCGTATCAGGGAAGCATGGCTGCGGGTAGTGATATATCGTCCCTGATGGAACGCAATGGAGCAGAAATTGCATGCCCCGAAGCAGCCGCGGTTATGGGTAAGGGAGAATTCAACCTCCTTGATGGCTGGCACACCACCCATTTTCTCATAAACGGGGTGATAATAGCGTTCATAGGGCAGCTCCGCCACGGCGTCCAGCTCCTCGGTGGTAAGGGGCAATGCGGGCGGATTCTGCACCAGATACTGTTCTCCGTGCTTCTGCACCACGGCATGACCGCTTATATGGTCCTGCTCCTCCAGCTGAAGGCGGCAGGCACGGGCATAGGTCTTTTTATCCTGCGCAACCTTATCGTAAGAGGCGCAGGAGACGACATTTTCCGGCAGCGGGGCGGTAAGCGGGCAGAGATAGCAGGTGCCGCGGATATCCCGCATTGCCGCGGGGGGCTCCCCTTTTGCCATGCGCGCGGCAATCTCGGTGATGGGGTGCTCGCCCATGCCGTAGATGAGAAGATCCGCGCCGCTTTCCGCCAAAATGGAGGGGCGCACGGCATCGTCCCAATAGTCGTAGTGGGCAAAGCGGCGCAGCGAGGCTTCCAGCCCGCCGATGACGATGGGGATATCGCCGTAGGCTTCGCGGATCAGGCGGCAATAGACGGTGGTGGCGCGGTCGGGGCGTAGCCCAGCCTTGCAGCCGGGGGAATAGAAATCCTCGCTGCGCAGGCGGCGGGCGGCGGTGTAGTGGGCGACCATCGAATCGATATTGCCGCCGGAGACCAGAAAGCCCAGACGGGGACACCCGAAGCGGGTCATCTCCTCCGGCGTATCAAAGCGGGGCTGCGCCAGCACCGCCACCCGATAACCCTGATGCTCCAAAAGACGGGTGATGATCGCCGCACCGAAGCTGGGGTGATCCACATAGGCGTCTCCCGTGACATAGACAAAGTCCGCGGCTTCCCAGCCGCGGGCAGTCATTTCTTCTTTTGTGATAGGCAGAAAGCTCATAGCTGCTCCCTTTCTCATTTCCTTGGTTCGGTCTGGCTGTCCTCGCTGATGCGGGGCAAACTCCAACGGAAGCGGGTCGCCAGCATGCGAATGGCGAACACCAGCAGTACGCCGGCGATTGCCGCAGCGCTTTCCCGCACCGTGGTGCGCAGTAAGAAATATACCGTCCCACCCACAATACAGGCAATGGCATATACCCGGCGGCACAGCACCATCGGGATCTCCCTGCTCATCATATCCCGCAGGACGCCGCCGCCCACCCCGGTGAGCAGCCCCAGAAAAACGCACAGAAAGGCGTTATCGCCGTAACCGGCGGCAGCGCCGGCACGCACCCCGATAACGGTGAACATGCCAAGCCCCAGCGCGTCAAAAACATTATTGACACGGTCGATGATGACCATGTGGCTGAAAAAGCCGCCCCGCCAGTAGTAAGCCAGCAGGAATACCAGAAGTGAGGTGGTAATGGCGACGATGGCATACAGCGGCTGACTGAACATCACCGGCGGGGTGCGCCCCAGCAAAAGATCGCGGATACAGCCGCCGCCGAGGGCGGTGGTCAGTCCCAGCAGCATTACGCCAAAGACATCTAAGCGGCGCTGGAGCGCCACCGTAGCGCCGGAAACGGCAAACGCCACGGTACCGACCGCCTCCAGCACGGTAAACAGTGTTTCGGTAAGGGTATGGGTCATGGAAAGCCTCTTTTTGCGGGTGATCTGTAAAAATCAATCGGCGGACATGGTTTTGCGCTCGTAGTACTGATCCTTGGTCATCAGCACCTTGCGGGGCTTGCTGCCCTCAAAGGGTCCTACGATGCCCTTTTCCTCCATCTCGTCCACCAGACGGGCGGCACGGGCGTAGCCTACCTTGAGCCGGCGCTGCAGAAGCGAGGTAGAGGCAAGCCCCGCCTCCACCACCACGGCGATCGCCTGCTCCAGCAGCTCGTCGCCATCGGCGCCCTCGCCATCGCCGCCGGCGGCGGCAGCGGAACCGGAGGAGCCGCCCTTGCCCTTGACCTGCGCGGCGGACTGCTCGATCTCGGTCATGATGTTATCGTCATATTCGCCCTTTTCGCCCTGCTTGATAAAGGTAACGACACGCTCCACCTCACTATCGGTGACAAAGCAGCCCTGCACACGGGTGGGCTTGCTGCTGCCGACGGGATAGTACAGCATATCGCCGCGCCCCAATAGCTTTTCGGCGCCGCCCATATCCAGTATGGTGCGGCTGTCGATCTGGGACGAAACGGCAAAGGAGATACGGCTGGGGATATTCGCCTTGATAAGACCGGTGATGACATCGACGGAGGGACGCTGGGTGGCAATGACCAGATGCATGCCCGCGGCACGCGCCATCTGCGCCAGACGGCAGATGTAATCCTCCACATCTTTGGGGGCTGCCATCATCAGATCGGCAAGCTCATCAATGATAATGACGATCTGCGGCATGGGGTGCAGCTCCTCCCGCTCGGCGGCAAGGCGGTTGTAGCCCTCCAGATCGCGGGTACCGGTAGCGGCAAACAGCTTATAGCGGTTCAGCATTTCGCCCACCGCCCAGCACAGGGCGCCCGCCGCCTTTTTGGGGTCGGTGACGACCGGCACCAGCAGGTGCGGGATACCGTTATAGCCGCCCAGTTCGACCACCTTGGGGTCGATCATCAGGAGCTTGACCTCCTCCGGAGAGGATTTATACAAAAGACTGATAATAATGGA
>CAKSYU010000031.1 GCA_934524965.1 uncultured Angelakisella sp. | reverse complement strand
CACGAAAGGACGATTTTTCCTATGTCTGGACATTCCAAATGGAATAATATCAAACGCAAAAAGGGCGCTTCCGATGCCGCTAAGGCGAAGGTCTTTACCAAGGTCGCACGTGAAATGTCGGTAGCCGTAAAGGAAGGCGGCGCCGATCCCGATACCAACGGCAAGCTGCGTGACTGCATCGCCAAGGCGAAGGCTGCCAATATGCCCAATGAAAATATCGAGCGCTGCATCAAAAAAGCAGCAGGCAGCGAGGATAAGAACAGCTACGAGGAGATGGTGTACGAGGGCTACGGTCCCAACGGCGTCGCTGTCATCATCGAGTCGCTGACCGATAACCGCAACCGTACCGCAGGTGATCTGCGCCATTACTTTGATAAGTGCGGCGGCAACCTGGGTCAGAACGGCTGCGTCGGCTACCTGTTCACCAAGAAAGGTCAGATCGTCATTGATAACAGCGAGGGCGAGCTGGACGAGGAAAAGGTGATGGAGGACTGCTTTGACGCGGGCGCCGAAGATGTCGATTTCGATGAGGATACCATCGAGGTCTTTACCGGCGTCAACGAGCTGCGTGAGGTACGCGAGGTGCTGGAGAAGAAAGGTTACACCTTCCTTTCCGCCGAGCCTGCCTATATTCCCTCCACCTATACCTCCCTGCCGGAGGACGCCGCCGAGAAGATGACCCGCCTGATGGATCTTCTGGACGACTGCGATGACGTTCAGGGCTTCTGGCACAACTGGGAAATGTAATTTACCCGCCAATAATTTTTAAGCGGCGCCCCGAAAGCGCCGCTTTTTCTCACAAAGGGGGCAGACTATGAAAGGGCTTCGCATTTTGATCGCCGCGGTTCTTCTGGCGGCTGCCCTTGTGCTCCCCGCCGCGGCGGAAACCGGCGGCTGGGACTTTGGCAGCTACGATGAGACCGTGCAGCCAGCCGCGCCCTCTGTGGAGCAAAGCGGCGGCAATACCGGCAATGACCATTCCGAGGACTGGGACGACAGCATTTGGGGCGGCTGGAGCGGTGAGACTGCCGAGACGCCCGCCACTTCCGACGCTGCGGAGGATCTTAAAGACGCCCAGGAAGCGCTGGAGCAAAAACAGCAGCAGCGGGAGGAAGCGTTCCAGAATACCGCGCCGGAGACAGAAAAGCCCACCAAAAAGCCAAACGGCAGTGCCGAGGAGGAAGAGCCGGACGCCTCTGCCGAACTGGTACTGCCCCAGCGGGAAGTAAAAACCGCCAGTCCGGTGCGCTATATCCTCATCGGGGCGCTTTTCGCTGCCGCCCTGTGTATTGCCGTATATCTCTTTACCCACCCCGCGCGGGAGGAGGACGACCCCTCCCCCGACCAAAACGATCATTGACCGATCCTCAGCCGAAAGGAGGAGACTCTATGCCGGAGCCGAGCCTGTGCCGCCACTGTTTTTCCGCACTGGAGGAGGGCGAGACCCTATGCACCGCCTGCGGACAAAAGCCGGAGACCCCGAACCCCGAACAGGCGCTGCCGATAGACACCATGCTGGCGGGACGCTACCGCATCGGCATGGTGCTGCACCACAATGACCTTTTGACCACCTACCTTGCGTGGGATACCGAAAAGGAGCGCAAGGTACGCATCGAGGAATTCTTCCCCGGTATCCTGAAACGGGCAGAGGACGGGCGGGGCATCGTACTGATCTCCGCCGATAGCAAAACGCTGTTCCGCACCATGGCAAGCGACCTGCACGACCGCTGGAAGCGCCTGATGGAGATCAACCATAAGGCAATGCTGAAAACGCTGGTGCTTTTTTCGGAAAACGATACCCTGTACCGTGTCACCGAATACCTGCGCATGGAGCCGCTGGAGGAATATCTTTCCCGCCAGAAAGCGGATATGAGCCTGACCGATGCCCGACAGCTTATCAGCCCGCTTATTTCGCTGCTTTCCCAGCTGCACAATTTAGGATTGACCCACTGCGGCATTTCCCCGCAGAATATCTATGTGGACAGCCGCCGGCGCGTCATTTTAGATGGCTTTGCCCTGCCGGAGCTGCGCACCGTAGGCAACGGGCTGCACGCCGAGCTGTATGCCGGCTACAGCGCGCCGGAGCAGTATTCCAAGGCGCTGTGGCAGGGGGAATGGACGGATATCTACTCGCTGGGTGCGGTGCTGTACCGTATGCTGGCGGGTCAGGCACCCGTCAGTGCCGAGCTGCGCGGGGAGAAGGACTACCTTGCCCCGCTGGAAAAGCTCCGTCCCGACCTACCGCTGCATGTCTGCGAAGGCATTATGAAAGCCCTTTCGGTCGACCATAAGCAGCGCTACCGCTCCATGGAGGCGTTTTCCGCCGCGCTGCTGGAGGAGACCGGCGCCAATACCGCCGTATTCCGCCCCGAGGCGCCGCCCCGCCCGCTGGAAAAGCCTGCCTCGACCAAGGAGCGTCCGTTTACCCCCGCCATGATTCTGCTGGCGGCACTGCTGGCAGTCAGCGTACTGGGCAATGTCTTTTTGGCGCTGTGGCATTCGGGTGCGTTCAGCGGCACGGAGCAGCCCGCCGCGCCGGTGATGGAACGCAGCTTTGAGGGGTACTACCTCCCCATGATAGAGGACGAGCTGGAGCAGATGACCGGCTACAACTTTAACTACCGTTACGAATACAGCGATACCTACCCCTCCGGCGTCATCTACAAGCAATCGCTGGCGGTGGGACAGGTATTGCCGGAGGACGGCAGCGTGACCCTCTTTATCAGCAAGGGTCCGCAGTATGTCAGCATGCCGGATCTGTACGGCGCCAACGAAGCCTACGCCATTCGCATTCTCACCGACAACCAGATCAGCTATACCATCAGCTACGATACCAACCCGGAGACCGGCGGTGAGATCGGCACCGTGATAGGCACCAGCATTGCCCCCGGCACCTCCGTCCGTCCCAAAACGGCTGCCGAGGTGGATACCGTCACGGTGACCATTAAGGCGGTACAGACAGACCCCTTTTATGAAGGCTGAACAACAGCACACAATGAATAACGCCCGCGGGAACGGAGGCTCCCGCGGGCGTTTTGTGTCGTTTACAGCAGGGTGCGGAAGCTGGGCGTTACCGATTCCTTCAGATGCTCCATCATACGCAGGGCGGCATCAAGCGTGCTGAGCAATTCCGCACGGTCGTCCTCCAGACAATAGGCGGACAGCTCCGAAAGATGCTCCATGATGTTATCCAGATGGTCGTGACGCACATACAGAAGAAATCGCGGTTCCATATCGTTCCATTCCGCCATCAGCTGCTCGCACTGCTGCTGTACCGATGCCGCTCCGTTCTGCTCCGCCTGCTGCCGGACGGAGGCGGTGTGTTCGCTGAGCCGGTCAATACTTTTTTGCATATCCACCAGGGTGCAGATGCTGATGCCGAGAATGATCAGCAAAATGATAACCGCTGCCCAAAAGCGCTTCATCAGCTACGCTCCTTTTCCACAATATCACAGGTGCCGTCCGGACAAGCCACCATCAAATAGATATCCCTGATGGCGAGCTTTTTCGCAGCGGCTTTCTTCTCCACCCAGCGCAGGTCCTTCCCGCAGCGGCGCAGCGCCTCATGCATTACGGTGCCGTCACACACTACCGCCAGCGGCGGGGCATTCTCCTCCGGACAATCCGGCAGCGACAGCACCTGCGGTGTGACGGAGCGGCTTTGATACTTTTGATAGATCGAGAGCTTGCCGTTGGTTTCCACCACGGCAAATTCGACCTCCTCCACCCGAAAGATACTGTTTTGTCGCAGCTGGATCATCAAATCATCGGCGGAAAACCGCAGCTCCCGCATCTGCTGCTGATCAATTTTTCCGTGATGGATAATGATGATGGGACGCCCCGAAACGATGCGCCGCAGGCGGGCGCTTTTCAGACAGAAAAAGGAGGTCAGCACCTCAAAGCACATCAGCGCCAGAATGGGAAGAAGTCCTGCGAACATGGGGCTGTCGGTTTCTTCGATGGTGAGGGTGGCAATATTGGAGATGAGAATGGTGATGACCAGCTCCGAGGGCTGTAATTCTCCGATCTGCCGCTTGCCCATCAGCCGTATGCCGAATACCACCACCAGATATAAGAGCAAGGTTCGCAAAAATGTGACCAGCAAAATAATCACCTCTCATGGCGGTTAGTATTTGCCGGACTCCTGCCACATATTCCGCACATAATCCGGCTTTTTTTACTCATAATGAAATGGAACTTTTACGGTGAAGCGAGGGAGAAAAATGCCGGAAAAGCTGGATAGCAGCATTGTCCTGCTGCGGGAGCGAATTGAAGAAGGTATGCGCGGCTCCGCCGATTTAATACTGGAGGAATTTAAGCTGGGCAGCGTAAAGGGGCTGGTCTTTATGTTTGACGGACTGGTTTCCAACAGCCAGGTCAGCGATTTTTTGCTGCGCCCCCTGAACCGGCTGGAGCCTGCCGGCGACACGCCGGAAAAGCTATGGGAGCTGTTGGAACGGGAATTCTTATTCAGCAGCGAGCAGGGCGTGACGGAGACCTATGAGGATCTTTTTGCCAGAGCGATGAGCGGATTTGCCATGGTAATGCTGGACGGTGTGCCCAAGGCGCTGTCGCTGGGATATCAGGGGTTTGAAACACGCAGCGTCGGTGAGCCTGCGATGGAAAAGAACCTGCGCGGTTCACGAGAGGGCTTTACCGAAAGCAATAATACCAATACCGCCATGGTACGCCGCCGGCTCAAATCCCCTCATCTGACAGTGGAAACCCTGTGGTTGGGACGGCGGAGCCACACCAATGTGCGGCTTGTGTATCTTTCGGATACAGCGGCGCCCGAAACGGTGGATGGAGTACGCCGAAGTCTGATGGCGGCAAAGCTGCCGCTGGTACTGGACAGCAGTTTTTTGCAGGCGTTTATCGGCAAGGGGGCAGCGTCGCTTTTCGGCGGAACCGGCACCACACAACGCCCCGATACCCTGTGCGCCAAGCTGACGGAGGGGAGAGTGGGCGTTATGGTGGACGGCAGCCCCAATGTAATGATCGCGCCCTACCTCTTTACCGAGCATTTCCACACCCTCGATGATTATACCCAGCGCCCCTATTTTACGGCATTTGTGCGGCTGCTGCGGCTGGCGGCGTTTTTTCTTACCGTGCTGCTGCCGGGCTATTATGTGGCAGTCGTTACCTTTCATCCGGAGCGTATCCCCCGCATGCTGCTGCCGGATTTTCTCGGCTCGGTCGCCGCGACGCCGCTTTCCGCCATGGGGGAAGCGCTGGTGCTGTTCCTGCTGTACGAGCTGCTGCGGGAGGCTGGGCTGCGCCTGCCAGATGCCATCGGGCACACCCTCAGCGTGGTGGGCGGCATCGTCATTGGCGATGCCATTGTGACAGCCGGACTGGTGGGGCTGCCCATGATCATCATTATTGCCCTGACCGCTGTGGGTGCCTTTGCGGTGCCCAGCCTTTACGAGCCGGTCACGATCCTGCGCTTTCTCTTCATTTTCATCGGCGGGATATTGGGACTTTACGGCATGGTGCTGGGCTTTTTGCTGCTGGTGGTCAATCTCTGCTCGCTGCACACCCTCGGTACGCCGCTCACCGCGCCCATCGCGCCGTGGCAGCCCCGCGCCCTGCGGGATCTTTTCTGGCGGAGCGGCTGGCGGCGACTGGGACAGGAGGACTACAATGTTTCCTCCGCCCGCCAAGGGGAAAGGGGGCAAAGCAATGACCCGAACCCGTGATATCAGCGGCAGCGGACAGATCTTCTCGCTTCTTCTGCTTTCGCAGTGCTTCTGGCTGCTCTGCTATCGCCCGTCCCTTGCCAACGGGCTGCTGACCTTAGCCGCCTCGGCGGTCGCTTATGGGGCGGTGTTTCTGCTCGCGGTCGTTTTTCGCCGCCGTGCTGTCGCGGAAAAGCTCCTCTCCCCTTTCCTGTCCCTTTTCGGCACACTGCTTGCTGTTGGGTATTTCGCGGTCACGGCGTCCTCCCTTCTTTCCGCCGCCCGTGTCATTTTTGAGGGCGCCTTCTCCCCGCTTTTGCTGCTTTTGGTGCTGCTGGGGACGGTATTTGCCGCTGCCGCCACAGGGCAGGAGGCGCTGGGGCGTGCCGCCTTTATCAGCCTGTTTCTGTTTTTGGTCGGGGTCCTGCTACTTACACTTGGGGGACTGCAGCAGGGAACGATGCTGAATCTCCGCCCGCCGGAGCGGGACATTTCCCGCCTTGGCAGCGAGATCCTGTATCTTCTCCCCCGTCAGGCGGAGCCGCTGCTGCTGTTTGCCTTTCTGCCCCGCACCGACCGTTCACGCAGTGCCGCGCTGCTGCTGTGGCCGCCGGCGGGCTGGCTGCTCAACGACTTTTTGCTGCTGCTTTCGGCGCTGGTACTGGGGCACTTAGGCAGCCTGCAGCCCTATCCCCTCTACCTGCTGGCACAGTCCGCCGGACTTTCCGGCATGGTGCCGGTCTACTGCTTTTTGCTGCTCACCGCCGCGTTTTTCCGGCTTTCGGGGCTGGCGGCGGCAGCGCTGCGGCTGGGAGAAAACACCCGATGCCGCCCAAAGCCACTGTTTTGGGCGGTCGTGATACTGTGCGCCGCCGGTATTATCCTGCTGCATTACACCGGCTGGGCGGAAGCTGCCGTCTACCCTGTTCTGGGCATTGCGGCGTTGGTATGGCTTTTGCTGCTCCTGCTTCTCCCCACCAAGGCGCAGTCTGCGCAAAAAGGAGGTGCTGACCGATGAAACGATATCTTCCCCTACTGTTTGCCGCCGCGCTTTGCCTTTTATCGGGCTGCGGCGGGCGTTCCGTGACCACCCGACTGGTCATCTCCTCCATGGGGGTGGATTGTGCCGCTTCTCCCCTTACCGCCGTGCTGGAGATCATAAAAGAAGAGCAAAACGAGCTGATGACTGTGCAAGGCGAGAGCTTTGCCGAGCTGTTTTCCGCCGCCGAGCGGCAAAGCGGGGAGCAGCTATATCTTGGCGCGCTGCAAAGCATTGTTTTTTCTGGCATTGCCGATGGCAGCACCCTGCGGGCATATCTGTTCTCGCTGATGGCGGACGGCAGGATCGCCCCCAACATCCAGATTGCCCTGTGCGATGATGCGCTTTCCGTCCTCAGCGAGGATATCACCGGCGATGATATTACCGCACTGCTTACCTGCCGCTATACCGACTGCCGCTCCTGCGGCTTAAAGGAGTTCATCAACCTGCTGGACGGTGAGGGACGGGACGGACTACTGCCATGGCTTTCGACGGAGGAGGGCAAATTGCGGGAAAGCGGCTTTCTGCCCACCGGCAGCAGCGATTACACCGAGCCGCTGCCGCCCGATGATCTCTGCCGCCTGCTGCTGCGCCGCACCGACGAGACCCGCCGCGCCCTATCTGTTGACGGCTCGGAAGTCACCGTTCTGCTGCGCCGCCTTGCCGTTTCCGGCGTCCGCTATGAGCAGCGGGAGACCGAGGTGAACCTCTCGGCGGAAGTAACGGTTCAGGCAGTGAACGGTACTGTCCCCACCCGCGCGGCACTGGAGACCGCCTTGCGGAACGACCTGCTCAAACAACTGGAAATGCTGGAAAATACCGTTATGCATTCCCGCCGCAGCGATATTCTTGGGCTGGCGGCACGGGCGGCGCTTGCCGGCTTTGATGCCGATGCCATCGACCTTTCCCGCATCACATTTGTTCCCCGTTTTGTTCTGCGCGACCCGCGCGGACTGCTGGCATAGCGGATCAGTTTTTGCCACCCTGCCCTTTCGCTGCATCTGCCGCATTATTTTTCATTACATCATCGGCGCGTTCCGGCGCACAGTAGCAGTAAGGGCGGCGCATCAGTGCGGGCGCTGTCCTATCCAAAGCCAAAGGGGGGTGAACATTATCAGAAAAGCAATACGCACAGGCTTTTGGATCCTCGGCACAGCGGTGCTTGTTGTGCTGGCTTCGGCGCTTTACTGGCAGGCACGCCTGCCCGATGAATACGCCCTGACCCGCGGCAGCACCATGCGTCTGCCCGGGAACATCACTGCGGTTTTCGGAGAGGAGACCGCCGTGGCGCGCAGCGGAGAAACAGCGGCTGCGGCAGAACTGCGCCTGCCGCTCGGCGTTGCGGTCAAGACGGTGGAGATCCGCTATGTGGAGCGGGAAACGGTGCTGGTCTCCGGTCGTCCTTTCGGCGTTAAGATGTTTACCGAGGGGCTGATGGTGGTCGGCTTTACCGATTTTTCCAGTGAGGGCAAACGCATCAACCCCGCGCGGGATGCGGGGCTTGCCACCGGCGATATCCTGCTGACACTGGACGGCATTACGCTGACCTCCAATGAACAGATGGGCGCTTTGGTGCAAAGCAGCGGCGGCAGACAGCTCCGCCTTCGCTATCAGCGGCAGGGCAGGCAGCATACGGTCCTTATCACCCCACAAAAAAGCCTGAACGACAGCCGCTGGCACCTCGGCGTCTGGGTGCGGGATAGCTCCGCCGGCATCGGCACCGTCACCTATTACGATGAAACGGCGCGCACATTTTCCGGTCTGGGACACCCCATCTGTGATGTGGATACCGGCGAGATCATGACTCTTTCCTCCGGCGAGGGGGTGGAGGCGGTCATTACCGGCTATACCGCCGGCAAAAGCGGCTCCCCCGGCGAGCTGAAGGGACAGTTCATCTCCGGACACATCTTCGCGGGGCTGACCGCCAACAGCACCTGCGGCGTCTGCGGGCAGCTGCGCTCGGATTTTATTCCGCAGGGCGTCAGAATGCCGGTCGCTTTTTCCCATGAGGTCGAGGAGGGCGCGGCAAAAATGCTGACCACCATCGAGGGCGGCACTCCGCAGGAATACGATGTCGTCATCGAAAAGGTGCTGCGCTCCGCCGGACGCGCGGGACAGAACATGGTGATCCGTGTGATCGATGAAACGCTGCTGCAAAAGACCGGCGGCATCGTACAGGGCATGAGCGGCTCGCCGCTGATCCAGAACGGAATGCTGGTGGGCGCCGTGACCCATGTCTTTGTAGATGACCCTGCCCGCGGCTACGCCATCTTTGCCGAGACGGTACGCAGCCACGAAAAGGCGCTGGAGGCAGCGCTGGCACCGGCGGCATAATGCCAAAAGGCAGAACAGGCGGTCAAATGCCTGTTCTGCCTTATCTTTTTTATTTCATCATTCGATATGCTCCAGCGAAGCCTTGACGAACCCATAGAACAGCGGGTGCGGGCGGTTGGGGCGGCTCTTGAATTCAGGGTGGAACTGACACCCCACATACCACGGGTGATCTGCGATCTCCACGATCTCCACCAGCGAGCCGTCCGGCGAAGTTCCCGCAAGGGTCAAGCCGTCTTTTTGCAGCTCGGTGCGGAACTCATTATTGAACTCATAACGGTGGCGGTGCCGCTCCCCGATCTCCTCGGCGCCGTACAGCTCACGGGAACGGGTCCCCTCCGCCAGCCGGCAGGGATAACGCCCCAGCCGCATGGTACCGCCCTTTTGGGTCACACCTACCTGCTCCGGCATCAGGGCAATAACGGGGTGCGCCGTGGTGCCGGAAAACTCGGCACTGTTCGCGTCCTGCCAGCCCGCCACATCACGGGCAAATTCGATCACGGCGATCTGCATACCAAGGCAGATACCGAAGTAGGGGATCTTATTTTCCCGCGCGTACTGCGCCGCCAGTATCATGCCCTCAATGCCGCGGTCGCCAAAGCCGCCGGGCACCAGTATGCCGCCGCAGCCTGCCAACGTTTCGGCAATATTCTCCGGCGTCAGCGTTTCGCTGTCGATCCAACGGATCGACACCTCGGCGTCACAGGCGGTACCGGCGTGGAACAGCGCCTCCGCCACGCTGAGGTATGCGTCCCGCAGACCGGTGTACTTGCCCACCAGCGCGATCTCCACATGGCGATGAACCCCTTTGATCTTCTCCACCATCGCCGTCCATTCGGTCATATCGGGGGTCCGTTCCCCCAGCCCCAGCCGACGGCAGACGGCGTCGCACAGTCCCTCCTGTTCCAGCAGCAGCGGCACCTCGTACAGGGTGTGGGCAGTCACATTGGGAATGACGCAGCGCTCCTCCACATTGCAGAACAGCGCAATCTTGTGCCGTACCTCCTCGGTAATGGGGGCATCGGTGCGGCACACCAGAATATCTGGCTGAATGCCGACCGACAGCAGCTCCTTTACCGAGTGTTGGGTGGGCTTGCTTTTCAGCTCGCCGCTGCCGGGAATGGAAACGATAAGCGGCACATGGATATACAGGACATTATCCCTGCCCTTTTCCACCGCCACCTGTCGTATCGCCTCCAGATAGGGCTGGCTTTCGATATCTCCCACCGTGCCGCCGATCTCGCTGATGACCACATCGGTCTCGCCGTCCTCCATGGCGTAAATGCGCCGCTTGATCTCATCGGTGATATGGGGAATGATCTGCACCGTGCCGCCCAGATAGCCGCCCTGCCGCTCGCGGTTCAGCACGCTCCAAAGAATCTTGCCGGAGGAGACCGAGGCGTTTCCGTCCAGCGCCTCGTCCACAAAGCGCTCGTAATGCCCCAGGTCAAGGTCAGTCTCGGCGCCGTCCTCTGTCACAAAAACCTCGCCATGCTGGTAGGGGCTCATGGTGCCGGGGTCCACATTAAAATATGGGTCAAACTTCTGGTTCTTCACCCGCAGCCCGCACTGCTTCAGCAGCCGCCCCAGCGACGCCGCGCAGATGCCCTTGCCCAAACCGGAAACCACACCGCCGGTCACAAAAATGTACTTCATGCTATTTTCACTCCTCACACAGTATTTACCACACAATAAAACACACCCATCAAAAAAGGGGTCAGCGAAGCCTGTCGCTTGACAGGACGGAACGCTGCCGCTCTTTGTGGGTGCGTGGGTGCTGCGGTCGGCTCTCCGACCCGCCCTAAAAAACAGTTTAGATTATACCGCTGCAAGGTCCTGCCGTCAATGCTGCAAATTTATAGATATTTTACTTCTCTCTCGCCCGCAAATTGGAGAAATGCGAGAAATTGAGAAACCGGCAGAAATAATTCTTGCAAAGCAGGCGCCGCTGCGGTATGATAGAGTCGATCCCCCTATGGGGGATTTTTTGTTTTTATAAAAAATCTCCCCCGAAAGCGCGGCAAAGCGCCCTCGGGGGAATGTTTTTCAATTACAGGTCAATGCGCTCAAACCGGCTTTGAGAAGCACGGAAGCTGATCGCCGTCACAAGAAGATAAATTATGATTCCCGCCGCCAGCACGACCGACTGAAGCGCAAAGCCCTCGGTCTGGGAGTTGAGCACCTCCAGATGAGGGAAGTGGTGCAGTGCCTCCGCCAGCGTAATGACCACAAAGCCGACAATACCGAAGATAAGGAACGGCTTGCCGAGCTTGTAGGCGGTACGGAAAAAAACGCCGAGGAAAATGCCGTTAAACAGCGCATAGAGAATAAGCAGCCAGCCGAGATAGGCAAGATTTGCGTTCATCATGGCATTTTGGGTGTAGACCGCCGCCTCCCGCAGCACCGTCAGCCGCAGGGCAGTCAGGGCGGCGCACAGCAGCCAGCCCGCCAGCTCTATCAGGATACAAAAGGCGTATTTGGCGGCGACCACATCACGCTTTTTGCAGGGCAGCAACGCCGTGTACAGAATATCATTGCTTTCCCTCGCCATCTGGAAGGTGTAGAAAATGCCGAGGGTGATAAAGAACCCTCCCACCAAAATGGGATATCCGGGGATCAGCGTCATCAGCGCGAATGCCAAAAACACATAGGTAATGGGCGCGGCGGTCAGCCGCAGCTCCTTACACAGCAGCAGTTTCATACCTCTCCCTCCTTTTCCAGATGCACCATGATCTCCTCCAGCGTCTGCTCCGTCACGGTAAGACCGGCAAAGCGCGTGGCTTCCTCCCGCCGGATCAGCAGGGTATCCCCCGCCTTTTCGCGGGAGCGTCCCAGCACCGCCTTTTTCTGCTCCTCGGTCAGCTCGCCCTGCTGGCGCACCAACCGGTAATCCTGCCGGAATTCCCCGATGGGCTTGCTGGCAAGGATCTTTCCCTTTTGGATATAGGTGATATCATCAGCGCACTTTTCCAGATCGGAGGTGATGTGGGTGGAAAAGAGAATGGCAACGCCCTCCTCCGCCAACCGCAGAAAAATTTCCAGCAGCTCCTCGCGCGAGACGGGGTCCAGTCCGCTGGTCGGTTCGTCCAGCAGCAGCAGGCGGGCATGGTGCGAAAGCGCCAGCGCCAGATGGAACTTGACCTTCATACCCTCGGAAAGCTCCCGAAGCTGCTTATTCTCGTCCAGAGAAAAGCGTTCCAGATAGCGGCGGTAGGCTGCGTTATCCCACTGAGGATAAAAAGATGCCGTCATCGCGGCGATCTCCCGCACGCGGCGGCGCTGGTAATAGCTTACCCCGCCCGCGGCATAACCGATCTGCCCCTTGATGCTCTGTTCATTCTCGGCAAAGGGCAGCCCGAAGTAGCGTATCTCCCCCGCATCGGGGTGTACCAGCCCCAAAATGGATTTCAAGGTCGTGGTCTTACCGGCGCCGTTGCGCCCAATAAAGCCCATGATGCGCCCCGCCTCCAGCGAAAAGGCGACATTGCACAGGGTAAAGGCGGGGTACTGCTTGCACAAGCCCCGCACCTTTAGTACTGTTTCGTTCATTCTGCACTCTCCTTTTTGCGCCGCAGCAGACCAAAATAGTTATCGGTCAGCATGGCACTTATGATCTCCTCGTCCAGATCGAGGTAGCCGGTGACCAGCATACTGGCAACACCGTGTACAAATACCCACATTTCCAGATGCAGCATGCGGGCGTCCTGCTCGTTCAACCCGCTTTTTTCCATCAATATGGCAATGATGCTGCGGGTGAAATCGTCCTCCGCCTGCGGCGGCTCCCCTCTCCTGTCCCGCATAAACAGCACCCGGAATAGCTCCGGCTGCTGCCGCGCAAAGGAAATGTAAGCCATACCGGAAGCCTTATAGGGCGGGTACCTGCCCGCTTTCATCTGCTGCTCGGTCCAGCGGCTGTACTCGGCATAGCCTACGGCAAGCACATCGGCAAAAAGCTCCACCATGGTGCTGTAATTGCTGAAGATGGGTTGAGTGGAGCACCCCAGCGCCTTTGCCACGGCGCGGGCATTCACCGCCTCCATTCCCTTTTGGCGCAGCAGTTCCAGCGCGGCAGCGGTGATCTCCTCTTTGGTGACCTTTACTTTAGGCGGCATAGCTGCTCCTTTCCATAACTTTTGTTATATATCATATGTTATTATACTGCTCTCCCCTTCCGCTGTCAAGCGAAAAATGTTTTCCCCTCCCACTATGCGGTTCCCCCTTTCCCCGCCGGTGAATAGCATGAGATGGGAGCCTCCCTGTTACCGTGCGGCTTCCGGAAAGGTTATGAGCTACTATGGATACTTTTTATCTTGATGATATGACCGTCGGTGAGACCGCCGCGGTGCAGGAACTGCTGACGACCGGTGAACTGCGCCGCCGCCTTTTGGATCTGGGGCTGGTGCCGGGAACGCGGGTGGAATGTGTGGGGCAAAGCCCTGCCGGCGACCCCAAGGCTTATCTTATCCGCGGCACCGCCATTGCCCTGCGGCGGGAGGACGCTCACGGCGTCCTGATGCGGCGGGAGGTGATGTGATATGGGTCTTACTGGCAGCAGTACCGGCAGACGGGCGCTGCGGCAAAAACACCGCTCCCCTGCCGACCAGACGGAGAAAACCATTGCCATGGCAGGCAACCCCAATGTGGGCAAAAGCACCCTATTCAACGCGCTCACCGGCATGAACCAGCACACCGGCAACTGGACGGGCAAAACCGTCGCCACTGCCGAGGGGCGCTGTACTTATCACGGCAAAAGCTACCGCCTTGTTGATCTGCCCGGCACCTACTCGCTGATGGCACACTCCGCCGAGGAGGAGGTCGCACGGGATTTTATCTGCTTCGGCGCACCGGACGCCGTATGCGTGGTGTGCGACGCCACCTGTCTGGAACGCAACCTGAACCTTGTTCTGCAGGTTCTGGAGATCACCCCGCGGGCGGCGGTATGCGTCAACCTGATGGACGAGGCAAAAAAGCGCGGACTGCGCCTTGACCTCCCACAGCTGGAAAACCTGCTGGGCGTACCGGTCATCGGCTGTACCGCACGGCAAAAGGGGGCGGCTGCCGCCCTGCCGCGGCTGTTGGAGGCGGCGCTTTCGCACCAGGGCGACAAAAAACCCCTCACGATCTGCTATCCGTCGGCGGTAGAGGAAGCCCTGCTGCCGCTGTGCCGCGCGCTGCGTCAGATGGACTGCCGCGGGCTGAATATCCACTGGCTGGCGCTGCGGCTGTTGGAGGGTGACCCCTCCCTGCTGCGCGCACTGGAGTGCCGCTTGGGGGAGCACTTCCGGCAAAGCGCCGGTCTGTTCCTTGCCCTGCGGGAAGCGGAAGCGATACTGGAACAGCACGCCGTCACACCGGAGGGACTGCGGGACGCCATTGTGACCACGCTTACCCAAACCGCCGGTCAGTTGGCGGCAGCGGTCGTCACCGGAGAAGAAAAAAGCTACTCCGCCGCCGACCGCAAATGGGATCGTCTCCTGACCGGACGGCGCTGGGGCTGCCCCGTCATGCTGCTTCTGCTGGCGGGGATCTTCTGGCTCACCATCAGCGGGGCGAACCTGCCCTCGGCACTGCTGGCAAAGGGGCTGTTCCATGTGCAGGGGTGGCTAAGCGCTGCCCTGCTGGGACTGGACGCTCCGCTGTGGCTGCACGATGCGCTGGTGCTGGGGGTCTATCGGGTGGCGGCATGGGTCGTCTCGGTCATGCTGCCGCCCATGGCGATTTTCTTCCCCCTGTTCACTCTGCTGGAGGACATCGGCTACCTGCCGCGTGTCGCCTACAACCTTGATCACCCCCTCAAGCGCTGCGGGGCATGCGGCAAGCAGGCGCTCACCATCTGCATGGGCTTTGGCTGCAACGCCGCCGGCGTGGTGGGCTGCCGCATTATTCATTCCCCGCGGGAACGCCTGCTGGCGATCCTCACCAACAGCTTTGTTCCCTGCAACGGGCGCTTTCCCACACTGGTCAATCTTATCCTTCTCTTTTTTGTGGGAACGGCGGGCGGCTGGGGCGGCTCGCTGCTCTCCGCCCTCGGGCTGACGGCGTTGATCCTGCTGGGGCTTCTGGTCACCTTTGGCGTTACACGGCTGCTTTCCCGCACCGTGCTGCGGGGGATGCCGTCCTCCTTTACATTGGAGCTTCCGCCCTACCGCAAACCGCAGTGGGGGCAGGTCATTGTGCGTTCGGTGTTTGACCGTACCCTGTTCGTACTGGGGCGCGCGGTCACAGCTGCGGCTCCTGCCGGCTTGCTGCTGTGGCTACTGGCAAATATCTCGGTCGGGGGCGGGACGCTGCTTTCCTGCCTTGCGGCGGCGCTCGAACCGCTCGGTCGGCTTATGGGGCTGGACGGTGTCATTCTGCTGGCGTTCCTGCTGGGGCTGCCCGCCAATGAGATCGTCGTGCCCATTATGCTGATGACCTATCTTTCGCAGGGCGTCCTGCAGCAGCCGGAAAGTCTTGCGGCAATGCAGACGGTCTTTCTGCAAAACGGCTGGACACCTGTGACGGCGCTGTGCGTCATGCTGTTCATGCTGATGCACTTCCCCTGTGCCACCACCCTGATGACTATTAAAAAGGAAACCGGCAGCCTGAAATGGACGCTGCTGGCGGCGGTGCTGCCCACCCTGTGCGGCATGGCAGCGTGCATATTGGTCAATGGTGCCGCGCACCTTTTGGCATAGGCAGCAAAAAAGACCTGCCCCGTGCATGGGGTGGGTCTTCTGCGTTTTTTGAATATTAAAGGTCGGCTCTGCTTCTGCCGTGGCGGGTCATCAGGATCTCTGCCAGTATGGAGACCGCGATCTCCTCCGGCATCTCCCCGCCAAGGGCAAGCCCGATGGGAGCATGAACGGCGACAAGCTGTTTCGGCGTAAAGCCCTCCGCCTCCAGTTTCTCATAGATCGCGCCGATCTTGCGGCGGCTGCCGATCATACCGATATAGGCGGCATCGGTATGGCGCAGCACACCGCCCAGCGCTTCGCCATCAGTGGCGTGGCTATAGGTCGCCACCACATAGCAGGCACCGGCGGGCAGCTTTATCTTTTCCACCTCGCCAAAGCTCCGCAAAGGAATGAACCGGTCTGCGGCTTCGATCGCCGCGCCGATCTGCTCCTCTCCTCGGGTATCCAGCAGCGTCACGGTAAAGCCCGTCAGCTTTGCCGCGCGGATCAGCGCCGTCCCCACATGACCGCCGCCCACCATAATCAGCTGCGGACGGGTGCTGCGGCAGCTTTCTATAAACACGGTCAGCCTGCCGCCGCACGCCTTTCCCGCCTCCGAAAGCGGCGAGGAAAGCTCGTAATGGCGAATGGCGTTCTTCCCCTCCGCCAGCAGCGCCGCCGCGTCACGGATCGCAAGGCGTTCCCCTGCCCCGCCGCCCACGGTCCCGTAGATCGTTTCATCTGCCAGCACTAGCATTTTCGCCTCGGTGCGGGCTATGTTTTCCGCTTCCACAATAGTCACGGCAGCATAGGGCGTCCCCGCTTCCAGCAGCTCCGCTTCTTTTTTTGCTATCTCCAGACGGTCCATTTTCAGTCCCTCCCTTACGACTGGGCGTTCACATAGTCAATAATGGCTTGCATAAAGCCCTTCATCTGGGGCGTCAGCCATTTGTTTTTATGGTAAATGACATGCTGGTACATGTTGGAGCTGAATTCCGGCACAGGGAAGGTGACCAGCTCGCCGGACTTGATATACTCCGAAGCCACATACATAGGCAGAACGGAATAACCGATATTTTCCCGTACCATGCGCGCCACGATCTCGGTACTGCCAATCTCCAGAATGGGCGCCACATCAAGGTCATGCTCCGCCAGCAGCCGCTCAAAAGGAATACGGTAACTCTCCCCTGCCTCGGTCAGCACACAGGGGTAGGTCACCAGCTCCCGCAGCGGGATCGGCTCCCCACGGCTCGCCAATCTGGAGTGGGGCGAGGTGACAAATACCGTCTCCTCCGGAATACACAGCGGGATCTCCCAGTCGGGGCTGTACTGCTTTTCATCGACAAAGTAAATAAAGTCCACATCGTTGCGGCGCATCATTTCCAAAAGCCCATCGGCGGTGGAGGTACGCACCACCACATTCACCCGCGGGTACTGCCGGTGGAAGCCGGCAATCAGCCGCCACACCACCGATGCCCCGAGAGATTCCATCGTCCCCAGCCGCAGTGTGCCCTCCGGCTCCGGCGCGGCACGCACGGCATCTCTGGCACGGTCTGCCGCCTTGATGATCTCCCCCGCCTGCTGCAAGAAGGTCTGCCCCGGCGCAGTCAGCCGAACCGAGCGCCCGATGCGCTCAAAGAGCTGCACACCCAGCTCCGTCTCCAGCTGGCGGATCTGTACCGTGACGGCAGACTGGGAATAGCCCAGTTCCATCGCAGCGTGGGTAAAATTTTGCAGCTCCGCCACCCGCAGAAAAGTCGTTATATTGCGCAGTTCCATGTTGTCTGCCCTCCCTGTATTGGAAATTACCGTATTATCATAACAAATTCCGATTGTAAGGTCAATAAAAAATCATAGACTTGTGTAAATCTGCGAAAAAAATAAACGGAAAAGCCCTCAAATGGCTTCTCCGTTTTTCGTACCGCAGGCTGCAAGTAAATGCGTCCTGCTGTTATTTCAGCTTTTTGCCCACTTCAAAAGATTTGCCCACCACACCGTCCACCTTCAGGTAATCATAGGTCGCGTGGTCAAATACAAGGGGCTTGAACCTTTCCATGGAAATACGACCGGCATCGTCCAGCACGCTTTCGCTCACGCTGATATTCACCAGACATCCCAGCACATTGCCTTCCTCCGTCACCCGCACAAATTCACACTCCCAGGTGACCGGCAGCTCCTCAAAAAGCGGCGCAGTCACAAATTCGGAGGGCGTGATGGTCCACCCCGCCTTTTCCATTTTGTCTGGCGTATCATTCCCCGAGACAAGCCCTACGTAATCGCTGGGCACCATATTCTCGGCATCGGCAAAGCTGACGGTAAAAGCCTTTGTCTCCATGATGTTCTTAAAGGTTTTTCTGTCGTGAGAAATGCAGAATTCCACCATATTGGAGGTGTACAGCCCGCCGTAAGCCGCATTCATCGCGTCCGGTACACCGTTCTCATCGTATGTCCCGATAATAAGCACCGGCAGCGGATAGAACCACGGTTTCTTTCCCAAATTTCTACGCATAATATCAGCCTCCTTTTGGCACCATCTTACCGTATCTCAGGCGCAATTGTCAATGTGTGACATGCAGCTTGACCTTGTCACCGACAGGGGCACATCATTACCCTGAGGCAAGACTTACATCAATACCTGTTTATACCGTTAAAACAATATACAGGTATCCCCATAAACACAGATACGGAAAACTCCGATAGGGATAAGGTGCAGCGGGTAGTAAAGATAGAAAAACCACTTCATCCACCTTGCAGAACCCTTTTTGCCATTATACAGGGTTAAAACCGGGTAAACCAGCAAAACACCGATTTGTACAAAGGCATAGCTCCTGCTCACAAAGAAGAAGGACACGAACGAATATACGGCAACACACAGGAGCATTACTTTCGTCTGATTTTTCAGATTGCCTCTGTTTTTATACATTCCCAGTATTGCCAATACAGCTATGCAGCTCCAGTCGGCAGGGAAAGCGCTCCAAATCAACACAAAGATAAGCGCTGTCTTTACCCAGTTTTTCAACGGTAAATCGCTATCCCGTATCCACATGACCACGATTGCAATAAACAGCGGATACATCACACTTGTCTGATTAAAGATCCCTGTGCTGAACGGAATCATGTTAATCCCAAACGCAAAACAATATGCAAAATGCGAAATCAAAGCGAAAGCTCCCATTCGCAGCATATACTTTTTCACATTATGTGTGTAGTTAATACCCCTCACATACGAAAAACCACATGATCGGAGCCGTCAAGCGCCCTATAATATGCAACCCGATCGCTACGGGTTCCGCTGGAAAGCCGGGATAAACCAAATCGCATATATGGTCTATCGTCATGGCAAAAATCGCAATCGTCTTCAAATGATTTGCGTTCAATCCATGCTGTGGTTTCATTTAATATCTTGCTCCTCATTATAATAGTTTGCAGTATATTTATGATAGCATGTTCTCCCAATATCCTCAACAAGTACCGCTGAAAACGCGAATGTATAAACACAAAAAAGCCGCCTAACGGCGACTTTCTTGATATGGTGCACCATCAGGGACTCGAACCCGGGGCCCGCTGATTAAGAGTCAGCTGCTCTACCAACTGAGCTAATGGTG
>CAKSYU010000030.1 GCA_934524965.1 uncultured Angelakisella sp. | reverse complement strand
CACAGACAGCAAGCCCTTTCGGCTGCTTGAACAATTTTTACTTCAGAATATTGTCTAACTTTTGGGGGTCACTTCATTCGTTGAGTGCTGCCTGTTTTTGTACATCTAAGGGCTGAAAATCACTGATTTTCTGCTTTGCAAAGCAAGGGTAATGAAAAAGGTGAAATAGTTACCGCTTATGTGCGATTCCTTTGTAAAGCAGTGAATTACTGTATAGTACATACGGCTCGCCTAGGAGTGCGTATATTTGCGGTTGTGCAAAATATCTCACTAAACTATAAAACTGATAAGTGGCTATTTCGATGCAGAGTATGTTCGACACCGGGAAAACAGGAAACCTGCTTATATTCGCAGGAAAGCTGCATTTTAGGGTGATAACTTCCCAAGGCTGCACGAAGATGCAAGATAGGGGTGATGCAACGCTTATCCATCCTCCTGCCTCATTTGATTCATTTTTATGTACCTCCGAAGAAAAGTATAGCGCATTTTTCGTAATAATTCTTCCCCGCAAACAGCGAATGTGTTGCCAACAAGTAGTGTGAAGTAAGAAATGTAACTATTTTTTCTTCCCGACACAAACAAAAGTCACGGCAAAGCATATTCCTAAGCTCAAACCGAACAGAAGCCCCACAACTATGTTGTGCATAGCCACGCCAAAGCAAGCGCCTACACCAATCCCTACGCATAAACCGCTTATGATTTTCAAAATCTTATGATGCTAAAAATTTTTCTTTTCATATCGGTTTTATCTCTGCCTCTGTTATTCGTCTTTGCTGACAAGAGCGTTCATTTTCTTTATCTTCCGTTTCCAGAGTAGATACTGCGAAAGCCAAACGACAACGAAAATAGCAGCGAATATTGCCACATAGGAGAGAATGCCGAGAACGGTGTGCTTCATCCAATTCGTCACATAAGCAATCGGCAGCATAATAACGCTGATAATTAGAAAGTAAACGCCGCTTTGCTTGGCAAGACTCCACGAGTCAAGCTCCCAAATAACCGATGCCGCTGCAAAGCCCATTCCCATAATTGCACACAGGACGGTCTGCAAAATGACTGCATTCAGTTCATTTCCTATTGTGTCTATAAGTTCGGGTGTAACAGGATAAAAAGAGCCGCTCCCAATGCAGGCGGAAATAATCAGAGTAATCACAAATCCAATGGCAATTCCCGTAGGCAAGCCAAATAATCCACGCATTATAATTTTCTTTTTCATTTTTATGACCTCACAATCCTAACAGTTGTTTGATTTTTGCAACATATCGCCTTGAAACATAAGTAGCCGTTCCATTTGAGAGAGAAACGCAAATTGTTCCCACAAAGCTCAAATCAAAACCTTTGACCTTTTTCAAATTGATGATTTCGCCATTTGATATGCGCACAAAAGAACATTTTACAAGGCGCTGTTCCGCCTCGTATAGCCGCAGTCGGAGAAGGTGCGTCCCGTTTTCCGCCTCGGCATAGACTTTGCCCTCAGACGCATATACCCGATAGATTTGGTTGGGCTCAAGCATCGTTGCCTGCTCATCCTTGAAGCCTGCAATCATCTGGGGCTGCTCACTTGAAAGCCTTTTTACTATTTCGTTGACTTCCTCGGTTACTTTACTTGTAACAACTACAATCTTCGTTTCTGTGCAATCCTCGTCAATTTTAATTTCAATCTTCATCCGATTATCTCCTTTCCACGATTATATTATAAGAAATCGTGAAAACAACTTCCACTGTTTCATGATAGGCGGTAGTTATTTGCTCATAGGTGGTAGATTAAAGCAAAGAATAACGCACATTGATATACCGTTTCATCGGTGGATATACATTCTGGACATATCGGGTTCGCCGTCGCCTTGTACCATACACAAAAACTCCCAACCGGATCTTTCGTAGAAGCCCGTATGGTCTGTAAGCAGATAAATCGGGGTAATTCCTTTGGACTTCATATGTTACATGCCTACACCTTTTTTGCTTCCGCAACTTCTGAATGTACTATTGAAAACTCCGCTGCGGTTGTGGTATAACATGTGTACACACCTTCAAGACGTAAAGAGGAATCCCAATGCCAGACAACAGGAATCGCAAGCGACCGATACAGGTCAAATTTTTCGTAGATGAAAGAGAACTCGGCTTGATAAAGGCGAGGATGGCGCAGCTTGGCATAGAGAATATGAGCGCTTACCTTCGCAAAATGGCAATCGACGGATATGCGGCAAAACCGGATTTGTCTGAACGCCGTGAACCCAAAAATCCTTGACTCATTTTTCAGGATTGAGCGATGTTCAGCTCCGCAGGAGCGCAGCCGATTTCTCTGAAATCGTTCAGGGGTTTGGGGCATTTCCCCAACAGGATTGCACGGGTGTATAAACACGAGCATTGCTTGCCAAGTGCGTTTCGCAGTTGGCAGGTAATGAGAAGTGGGTACCGCCGTGCATTGCTTGCCAGAATGGCAAGCTCCGGTGTGGGTGCTCACCGGATTTGCTTGCTATTCTGCAAGGAAATCCCGGTCGTACCACGCCGGTTTTCGCAAGTGTACATACACTTTCATCTGCTCCACCCATCGTGTCAATAAGGACAAGTGCAGCGGACATTATATCCGTGCCGTTGTGCTGGAACAGATCGTCTGGAAGCACATTCAGGAGGTCGTATCGGTAGTCACTCGCTATGAGGAGTATTTCCGCTCTGAAATGGAGCAAAAGCTCCGTATACAGAGCGAGGAATCGCTGCGGCTGTCTCAGAAGCGGCTGGCACAGGCTGAGAAGCGAATCGGAGAGCTTGACCGCCTTTTCATCCGCATTTATGAGGACAATGTAGCCGGACGGCTGGACGATGAGCGCTTTGCCATGATGAGCAAGAACTACACCGAGGAACAGAAAGACCTCAAAGCCGAGGTCAAAGGTCTGCAACAGCAAATCCATGAACAGGAACAACAGGCAGAGAATATAGAGCAGTTTGTTCAGCGGGTAAAGAGGAACAGCACCCTCACGGAGCTGACCCCCTATGCCCTCAGAGAGCTTGTCAAGGCGGTCTATGTGGATGCACCTGACAAGTCCAGCGGCAAGCGCAGGCAGAAGGTACATATCGAGTACGACCTTGTGGGCTACATTCCCGTGGATGAGCTGCTAAAAGCGGAACAGGCATGACCGCAATCATGCCTGTTCCAAGAAATTTGATTTTACTGTCTTACCAGCAAGGAGCCTTCCGGCCCCCTTTTTTCTTTTGCTTTATTATTGAGTTTCGGGCGGCACGCCCTGTTCGATCAGATCCGCGATAGAAGCGACCGCGCCACGCGGCAGGCTGCGCTGCGCCGCCGTCATGTGGGTACGCAGTGCATCATTTTCCAGCAGGTGCCGCACCCCCGTAATGGTATCCCGCACATTTTCGCTCCCCAGCGCCATGCCGTAGCGAGTAAAGAACTCCAGATTGCGGCTCTCACAGCCGGGGACGCTCAGCATCAGTACGGCGGGAACGCCCTTCTGCGCCAGCTCGGTGCAGGAAAGTCCGCCGGGCTTGCCCACCGCCACATCGGCAGCGGAGTAATAGAGATCCATTCGGTCGGTAAAGCCCACCGGGTACAGCCGGTCACGGTAACGGGCAATGCGCTGCAAGTCTTTCAGGTCGCCCTTGTTTTTGCCGCAGATGACCACCACAAAGGCGTCCTTCGGCAGACGGCGCAGCAGCTTCATCGCCAGCTGGGTCATTGGTCCGCAGCCGATGGAGCCGCTCATAATAAGCACCATTTTGCCATTCTGCGGCAGGTTGAGCTTCCTGCGCGCAAGGGCGGTATCCACATGGGTCGCCATCGCCGGCGCGGTGGGAATGCCCAGCGGCAGTAGCCGTCCCTCCGGAATCCCGCGGCAGGCGAATTCCGGTATCAGCCGTTTATCGGGAATCACCCAGTAATCCGGTGTGATCTCATCAACACACGGGCTGCAGGTATAATCGGTCGCGATAAAATAAAAGGGCTTCTTATATTCATACTTGCGGCGCAGACGGGTCAACATCTCCGCCGGAAACACATGCGGCGTCACAATGGCGTCAAAGCCGCCCAGCAGCAGGTAACGGTACAGATGCGGCACACAGATGGCGTTCATTTTGTACTCAAAGGAGGTCTCGTCCTCCCCCAGCACCCGCTCCTCTTTCTTTCGGTAGCCCATACCGTATATCTTGGGGAAATAGCGGTAGGCAATGGTGTGCAGGTGGCTGATCGCCTCCGAAAAATGCTTGGGTCCGAAGGAGAGCGCATCTGCCACGGCGCAGGTATGCCCGCGGGATTCCAGCTCCCGCCGCAGTGCGGCAGCGGCAGCATTGTGTCCGCCGCCGGTATTACAGGTCAGGATCAGAATTTTCATGTCGCTTCCGTCCCCTTTCTCTGGCAGCGCCGCAACAGGGTACACAGTCGAGGACGGTTGTACCGCTGAATGATGATGCAGGGAATATGGGAAAGACCGTACAGCAATACCACCAGCACTGCCATTGCTCCGTGGGCAAAAACAAATACCAGCGGTGTTGCCAGCATCAGCACCCAGTGGATCAGCTCCGCCACACAAGTCTCCTGCAGCAGGCGGGTGGCGTTCTCGGCGTCGTTCTGTCCCCGAATGGTCTTGGTGTATTCATGCCCGCCCCAGCGGCTTTTATCCGGCACCTTGTCTTTCCATTTGCGGATACCCAGCTTTTCGTATATCTTGCCGTTTTTCTCCCACGCGCAGGTCTTGTAGGGAAAACGGTCCCAGTGGAACCAGCTGCGGGGCAGCAGCTCCCCGATGATCCCTCCGCTGATGCCCAGTGCCGCGATCACCCCCACCGAAATGGTCGCCTGTAAAGCCGCCTGCGGCGCAAACAACCACAGCAGCCCCAGTATCGCCGCCACGGCAAGGCATATCAAGATCGGCGTCAGCAGTGTCATAATACAGCTCTCCTCTTTTCTATTTTGCAAAAAGTTGTGAGAGGTATTATACCATCATCGCCGCCGCTTTACCACGGACAAAGTGTAAACAAAATGCTAATTTGGACAAAAGCGCAGTTTTGTCCGGCACTTTTCAAAAAAGTCCCGACTTTTCCAACAATAGATGACCAATGGTTTTGTTTGTTTCTCCAAATTTGTATAGACATACGAATAAATCTATTGACGCGTAGTTTTATGAAAGAATAGAATAGGCACGAAAGCATTCAAAAGCACTACTTAGAAAGGAAGAACAAAAGATGAAACACCCCGAGCTCGCCAAGTACATCGACCACACCCTGTTAAAGCCTGCTGCCACCCCAGATGACATTCTGACGATTTGTGAGGAGGCAAAGCATTATAAAACCGCTTCGGTCTGCGTTAATTCCTGCTACGTGCCGCTGGTACACCAGACGCTGCTGGGCAGCGGTGTTAAGACCTGCTGCGTAGTCGGGTTTCCCTTGGGCGCCATGTCCACTGCGGCAAAAGCCGAGGAGACCCGTATTGCCGTAAAGGCAGGCGCTGAAGAGGTTGATATGGTTCAAAACATCGGTTATGTAAAAACCGGTGAATGGGGACTGGTGGAGCAGGACATTGCCGCTGTGGTAAAAGCCGCTGCCCCCGCACAGGTCAAAGTGATCCTGGAAACTTGCCTGCTGACCGAAGAAGAAAAGATTAAATGCTGCCAAATTGCCAAGAACGCCGGCGCCGCCTTTGTCAAAACCTCTACCGGCTTTTCCACCGGAGGGGCGACCACCGCAGATATTGCCCTGATGCGGCAAACCGTGGGCGCTGATATGGGTGTCAAAGCCTCCGGCGGCATTCACTCCGCCGAGGAAGCCCTTGCTATGCTGGAGGCTGGTGCCAGCCGCATCGGTGCCAGCTCGACCAAACAAATCGTTGAATGATCGTCATTTTACCTAAAATACAAGCCTTGGGATATCCGCCCAAGGCTTTTCTTATGGCAGATTGTCAAAAGCCGTCTCTTTTGATTTGTATATTAAGATGAAAATATGTATAGACATATTGACAAATAAAATCTGTCATCTATACTATAATCAATAAAAACAACGCATCTTTTGACAAAAAATTAGCATAAGTGCAATAATCACTCCGCATCAATGAAAGGAATTCTACCATGACGGATATTTTTTCTTCCATGCTAAGAACCGCCGCTCCCATTTTGCTTGCCGCGCTGGGCGGTCTGCTGTGCGAGAAGGCTGGCGTGCTCAATCTGGCACTGGAGGGCATGATGCTGTTCGGCGCATTCTTTGGTGTAATGGGTTCCTATTATACCGATAACGCCTACCTGAGTGCGCTCGTCGCGCTGTTGACCGGCGCCGTGCTGGGCATGGTCTACCACCTCTTTGTGGAACGCTGGAAAGCCGACGCCATGATCACCTCCATCGGTTTGAACAGTCTGGCGCTGGGCATGACTTCCTTCCTCAAACGAAGCATCTTCGGTGATTCCGGCATCATTATGGGCATTGCCGGTATTCCTAAGCACAACAGTTCTTTTCTTTCCTCCATTCCTGTCATCGGCAAGGTTCTTGATGGTCAGACTACGCTGGTCTATGTCGGATTGGTTCTGGTCATCGTCTTGCACTTTTTCCTGTTCCGCACTCACGCTGGCATCAACCTGCGTGCCGTCGGCGAGCGTCCTTTGGCGGCGGCTTCCGCCGGTGTTTCGGTTTCCAAGTACCGATTCATTGCCCTTACCGTAGGCGGCGCTCTGTGCGGACTGGCGGGCGCGCACCTTTCCCTGGGCTATGTCACCATGTTCTCGGAGAACATGACCGCCGGGCGCGGTTTCTTCGCCTACACCTGCGTTGCCTTCGGACAGGCAAATCCCCTGCTTGTCATGCTTGCCAGCTTTATCTTTGGTCTGGCGGAAAATCTCTCCTACCTGCTGCAGGGCGCGGCGATCCCCAGCCAGATCATTCTGATGGCTCCCTACCTCTGCACCATTCTGGCGCTCATCTTCCGCAATTTCAACCTGAAAAAGGGTCTTGCCCCTCTTTCTAAAAATAAAGCCAATTGACCTCGGTCAACGAAAAATAACCGTTCACAAAAGGAGGAACCTCCCATGGCTACACCGCTGAAAAACATTTTGGATTTTACCGGACGCACCGCTATCATTACCGGCGGCAGCTCCGGCATCGGCGTCGGCATTGCCAAGCGATATGCCGAGACCGGCGCAAATGTCGTTATCACCTACTTTACCGACAGTTTGAAAGAAGCCGCCGAAAAAGTGGTCGAGGAGATCCGCGCGATCGGCGCACCCGCCATGGCGGTCAAACTGGATGTCCGTCACCCGCAGGAAAGCCGCCGTATGGTGGAAGAAGTTGTCGCCGCCTTTGGCAGCGTAGATATCCTCGTCAATAATGCAGGCATCTACCCGCATCAGAAGGTATTGGAATGTACCGAAGCGGAGTGGGACGACATGATGGACAGCAACCTCAAGGGAGCCTTCTTCTGCTGTCAGGCATGCGCCGCACAGATGATCCGTCAGGGGCACGGCGGCAATATCGTCAATATTATCTCCATCAACGGCTATCGCCCGCTGGCGGATAGCGTAGCCTACAGCGCCTCCAAAGCCGGTCTTGCCATGACCACCCGCAGCCTTGCCGTGGAACTTGGCAAATACGGTATCCGCGTCAATGGCGTCGCGCCCGGGCTGATGGATGGCCCCACGCTGGATGAAAATGTCCCCGGCTGGCGGGAACGCTTCTGCTCCCGCGCGCCTGTTGCCCGCCTGGGATTGCCCACCGATATCGCCGATGCCTGCATTTTTTACAGTTCCGATCTTTCCGCATGGATTACCGGCGAGGTAACCATGTGCGATGGCGGCGTCATGCACGCCGAAGCCTATTAAGGAGGTCAACTATGGATCAATTTCGTTTGGACGGTCGTACCGCTATCGTCACCGGCGCCGCCGGCGGTCTGGGGCGCGGCATTGCGCTGGCGCTGGGGGAGCGCGGTGCCAAGGTCGCTGTCTGTGACCTGAAAGAGGAAGCCCTTGCCGAAACAATGGCAGCCCTGAAGGAGCGCGGTGTTCCCGCGTTGGCTTGTGCCTGCGATGTTTCCGACCTCGCTTCCTTTGGTGAGGTCATGCGCAAAACCGAGGAAGCACTCGGCTTTGCCGATATCCTGATCAACAATGCCGGCATCACCCGCATGCAGGACTTTTTCTCCGTCGGTGTCAGCGACTTCAAGGCGATCTACGAGATCAATGTATTCGGGCTTTTCCGCTGCACCCAGATGTTTGCCGAAGCGCTTCGGAAGAAAAAATTGGGCGGTCATGTGGTCAATATCGCCTCCAACGGTGCCAAAAAGACCTACGCCGATCAGGTACACTACTGCTCCAGCAAAGCCGCTGTAGTCAATATGACGCAGTGCATGGCAGACTGTCTTGCGCCCTATGGCATCAATGTCAATTCCGTCTGTCCCGGCGCGGTGGATACCGCTATGCTGCGCGCCTGTATGGTCGCCACCGAAAAGGAAACAAACGGTGCCGTAACGGTTGCCGACTGTGAAAAGACCTGGGGTCCCGCCCAGCTTGGCTTCCGTCTGATCGAGCCGGAGGAGGTCGGACGCATTGTAGCGTTCCTCTGCTCCCCCGCCGGCGCCATGATCCGCGGTCAGGCACTGAATGTCGATGCGGGCACCACCCGTTACTAATGGATCGATTTGAACGGCAGTTCAAATGAAATAAAAGGAGGATAACCCAAATGAAGAAATTTGTAGCTACCCTGCTGGCATGTATCATGCTGGTCACCCTGCTTGCCGGCTGCGGCAACGATCCTGCCCCTACCCCCAACGGCGGAAACTCGACCGATGACAAGCTGAATGTCGTTGTTGTCGTTACCGATGCGCTGGGCGGCGGCGGTACCCCCGATGACATGAACAACTACCTCAAGAAGGCGCTGGAGGACTTTGATAATGTCAACGGCTCCATCTACGAGGCGACCGATGCTTCCCAGTATGAGGAAGTGCTGCGCACCTATGCCCGTGAAGGTGTTGACCTCATCGTTACCGCATTTCCCCAGATGGTCGAAGCCGTTACCACCGTTGCCGGTGAGTTCCCCAATGTAAACTTCGCTATCTGCCTGCCCCTCACCACCATCGATCTTCCCAATGTCCGCTGCGTTGAGTTCGCCTGCTGGGAGCTGTACTATCTCGCCGGCATGGTCGCGGGCTATATGACCGAGAGCAATCAGGTCGGTCATGTGCTGGGTGCCGAGCAGAGCGCGCTTATCGCCAATGATAACGCCTACATCGACGGTCTGAAGGCAGTCAATCCCGATGCCACCGTCCGCGTAGTCAATGCCAACAGCTTCTCCGACCCCGCCGCCGGTAAGGATGTCGGTCTTACCCTTATCTCTCAGGGCTGCGATGTCATTCTCACCGACTGCTCCAATGCCGCCTCCGGCGTGATCGAAGCCGGTAAAGAGAACGGCGTCTATGTCATGGCGGATTCCGGCGTGCATTATCCCGAGGCTCCCGAGTACGTTCTGGGCGACACCCAGTGCAACTACGGACCCGCTACCTATCAGCAGATCTCCGATCTGGTCGCCGGTACCTGGCAGGGCGGTCAGCAGTATGTCAATCTCAAGAGCGGCAGTATCTCCCTCGCCATCAGCCCCGTCATTCGCGATAATCTGCCCGAGGATAAGCTCGAGGCTTGGGACACCGCTATGGCAGCGGTAGAGAATGCCAAGGCCAAGATCATCAGCGGCGAGCTGGTCATCGAAATGAATACCACCTGGAACCACTGAGTTTTCGGTATCCGGTCGGGTGCGGTGTACCGCGCCCGACCCCTCACCGGAATAAACTACCGCCATTTAAGCCTATTGAACAGGGAGACCACTATGCAGGAATACGAACTGGAATTCCGGAATGTGACTAAAAAATTCGGGACGATACTGGCAAACGATCATATCAGCTTCGGGGTAAAAAAGGGCGAAGTCCATGCCCTAATCGGTGAAAACGGCGCCGGCAAATCCACGCTGATGAACTGTCTGTACGGGATGCACCGCATGGACGGCGGCGAGATCCTTTATCAGGGCAAGCCGCTGCACCTCACCTCTCCCCGTGAGACCATGGCTTTGGGGATCGGCATGGTACACCAGCACTTTATGCTGTCCCCCTCCCTTACCGTCGGGGAAAATATCGTCCTGGGCTGCAAGCCCTCCAAAAGTCCCATCTGGGATAAGCGCATGCTGCAAAAAAGGCTGGAGGAAACGCTGGCGGATATGGATTTTGATGTTCCGCTGGATGCCGTCGTGCGGGATCTTTCCGTCGGCATGATGCAGCGTGTGGAAATCGTCAAGACACTTTACCGCGGCGCCAAGCTTATTATTTTGGACGAGCCTACCGCCGTACTCACTCCTCAGGAGACCGAGGAGCTGTTCATCTCCATTCGCAAGCTGAAAGAACGCGGGCACACCGTGATCTTTATTTCACATAAATTAAAGGAGGTCATGGCGATCTCCGACCGCATCACCGTGCTGCGCGCCGGTAAAACGGTAGGCACGGTCAATAAGGAAGATGTCACACCGGAAGAACTGGCGCAAATGATGATCGGTCGCCAGCTCGCCGGTATGGAACGCGATCAGATCGCACTGGGTGAACCTGTCCTCAAAGTGAAGGATCTGGTCGTCATGGGCGACCGTAATAAAACCGAGGTCAACGGACTTTCCTTCCAGCTGCGCCGCGGCGAGATCCTCGGTGTTGCCGGTGTGGAGGGCAACGGTCAAACCGAGCTTTCGGAGTGTATCCTCGGTATCCGCCGCGCCATGCAGGGCAGCGTTGAGATCTGCGGCGCCGATGTTACAAAAGCATCGGTCAACACCCGCATTGAAAAAGGTCTTGCCTTTATCCCTCAGGAACGCATGACCGATGGGCTGGCGCTGGGTTGCTCTATTACCGATAATATTATGATCAACCGCCGCAATAAGGAGCCGATCCTGCACCGCGGGATCATACGCTGGGATAAGGCAAAGGCGCTTGCCGAAGAACTGATCGGTCAGTACAAGGTCAAAGCCTCCGGTGCCGAGGAGCTTTGCCAGAACCTTTCCGGCGGCAATATGCAAAAGGTGATCGTCGCTCGGGAGCTTTCTGTCGCCCCGCAGCTCGTCATCGCCTGTCAGCCCACCCGCGGCGTGGATATCGGTGCCAGCGAATACATTCATTCCATGCTGTTAAAGACCCGCGACGAGGGCAATGCCGTGCTGCTCATCTCAGCCGACCTGGATGAGGTCATGGAGCTCAGCGACCGCATCATGGTCATGTTCGAGGGCGAAAAGACCGGAGAAATGACCGGTGCCGAAGCCGATGAGAAGAAGATCGGCCGGCTGATGTTCGGGAAAGAAAAGGAGGAAGCTGTATGAAACTTACCGGCGCACAGGCAAAGAAAAAAGCCGGCGGTCTTATCCGCGTCCTGCTTATCATTCTTGCCGCTTTTTTGATCAACGCCCTCATTTTGGTCGCAACGGGAAAATCCGTCGGGGCGGTTTACAGTTCCCTGTGGAAGGGCATTTTCTCCGATTCCTACAATATCGCCCGTTCCATTCGCTGGTCTATCCCGCTTATGTTCACCGCGCTGGCGTTTCTTGTTTCCTCTCGGGCAGGCGTGTTCAACTGCGGCGCGGAGGGTCAGCTGCTCATCGGCGCGTTTGCCTCGGCTTGGGTCGGGTTCACCTTTCCGCAGCTTCCCGCGTGGCTCCTCATTCCGCTGTGCTGTCTTGCCGCCATGGTGGCAGGCGCCCTGTGGTCGCTCATCGCAGGGCTTATCATGATCCGCTTTAATGTCAACATCATTGTTGTCACTCTTATGCTCAATTACATCGCCAGCCTTTTCACCGAGTATCTCACCCGTCACCCCTTTAATGAGGGCGGCAGCCTTGCCTCGGCAGGCTCCACCGCCTATATCTCGGAAAACGCTCATCTCACCCGCATTATTCCCAACTCACAGGTCACCACCTCGCTTCTCATCGGTCTGGTCGCCTGTGTTGCCATCGCCCTGTTCTGCCGCTATACGCTAAAGGGCTACGAGACCCGCATCATCGGCATGAACGAGCGCTTTTCCCGCTTCTCCGGTCTGAATGTCAACAGCGGCAAGCTGCTCACCTTCATTCTGTGCGGTATGCTGGCAGGCTTGGGCGGTGCCATGGAAACATTGGGTATCTACCACCGCTTCCTCATCGGCTCCGTAGAGGGCTTCGGTTTTGACGGCATCGTCATCTCGCTGCTCGCCAACAATAATCCCCTGCTGGTACCCTTCGCTTCCCTCTTTATGGGCGCCTTGAACAGTGGTTCCATCACCGTGGAGATGTTCGGCGGCGTTCCCAAATCCATGACCGATATTCTGATGGGCATTATCATTATGCTTATCACCGTCAAGAACTTCGGCATAGCAGATAAGGCAAAGAAACTGTGGAAAAAAGTCACCGCACGCGGCAAAAAGCCCGCGAATGACTTGATATAAAAGAAAAGGAGAACTGAAAAATGGATATGTCCGCACTGAAAAAGTATATTGAGATCTCCCCCGAGGTACAGGATGCTCTTGACCATAATAAGCCCATCATCGCCATGGAAACCACCATCATCGCGCAGGGCTTCCCCTATCCCGAAAATGTAAAGATGGCGCACAGTCTGGCGCAGATCGCCCGTTCCATGGGCGTCGTTCCCGCCACCATCGGTATCCTCCATGGTAAAGTCATCGTTGGCATGAGCGATGAACAGGTCGAGTACATGGGCAGCCATTGCAAGGAGTGTCCCAAAGCCTCCCGCCGTGACCTTGCCGCCATGCTGGGGCTGGGGCTCAACGGTGCCTCCACCAGCGCGCTGGTCGTGTTGGTCGCCCGTCTAGTCGGCATCGATATCTTCTGCACCGGTGGTCTGGGCGGCGTTCATCGCGGCGCCTCGGAGACCTTCGATATCTCCGCCGATCTGGACGAGCTGGGCAAGACCCGCTGCATCGTCGTTTCCGCCGGCTCCAAGGCGATCCTCGATCTGCCCAAGACGCTGGAATATCTGGAGACTAAAGGCGTCGGTGTCTTCGGCTGGAGAACCGATATCCTTCCTGCGTTCTACTCCTCCACCAGCCCCTATAAGGTGGATTATCGCATTGATACCGTTCAGCAGATGGTCGATATCTACCGTGCACAGGAAGCACTGGGCATCGAGAGCGGCATGATGCTCTGCAATCCCATCGAAAAGGAATTTGAGGTTCCGGAGGAGACCATCAATCCCATCATCGAGCGTGCCGTACACGAGGCGGAAGCGGCTGGTATCCACGGCAAGGACAGCACCCCCTATATCCTTGCCAAGGTCAAGGAGCTTTCCGGCGGCGAATCCATGCAGGCAAACATCAAGCTGGTGCAAAGCAATGTCCGGCTTGCCTCGGAGCTTGCCATCGCCCTCAAGGCGTAAGCCGCTATGGATCAGGTCAAACTTGTCTGCATCGGTCATACCACGCTGGACGATATCATTCTCAGCGAGACCGGCGTGACCTATTTCCGGCAGCCGGGCGGCGGGGGACTTCACTCCGCCGCGGGTGCTGCCCTGTGGAGCACCCGTCACGAGGTCGGCATTGTTACCAAGCTGCCTGCCGGCTTTCCCGACCGCTATTACGAGGAAATGAGCGCGCTGTCCTCTCTTGATATGGAGGGTGCCCACCGCACCGATGAAGTCGGTCTAAAGCTGTGGTTGCTGTATGAAGATCACGGCTACCGCCAGTGGGTCAGCCATCACAACAGCTCCACCCGTGAGGAAGCAGCGCCCCGTCCGGAGCATATTCCGCCGCGCTATCTGCGGCAGGCGGCTGGCTATCACATCGCGCCGCTGCCGCTGCCCAGCGTGGAGGCACTGCTCCCCGCCCTGCCGGAGGACGCCGTTCTGCAAATCGACCCGCACTACGATTGGTTCTTCCCGCAGTATCGGTCCCGCTGGCTGCCCGTTCTGCGCCGCGCGCACATTCTTATGCCCAGCGAAGATGAATTTGTCAAATTCTTCGATATTCCCTACGGTCAGCCACCGGAGCGATATATCCCCTATATCCGTGAACTGCTGGCAATGGGGCCCCGTATCGTGGTGGTAAAGATGGGTGCGCAGGGTGCGCTGCTTGCTACGGCAGAAAGTCCCGCCGTCTATTTGGTGCCTACTGCCGCCCGTGAGGAAGACGTTGTTGATTTTACCGGCGCAGGCGACGGCTTCTGCGGCAGCTTTCTTTATCATCATCTTGATGGCTTGTCCCCGCTGGATTGTGCCGTCCGCGGCGCTGTCACCTCCTCCCTCGTTCTGGAGGGTTGGGGCGTCCTTCATACGCTGCGTCTGCCTTCCGATGCAGCAGAGCGCAGGCTTGATGAGGTCTCGGAAAGGGTCATAAATGGAATACAACAGTTGGAATAATGATCTCCCTGCACTGGAGCATTTTTGCAAAATCTCCGATGAGGAATGGCGACAGCTCCAAACCGGTCTGCCTACTGACGCCCTTTTACAGGCGGCATCGCTTATCGAAGCCTCCCGTATGGCAGGCGGCAGACTGCATTTTTCCGGTATCGGCAAGGCTTCCTATGTCGCCGCCTACTGCGCTTCGCTGTTTTCCTCTACCGGCACCCCCAGCTATGTGCTGCACGGCACCGAGGCAGTCCACGGCTCCTGCGGTCAGCTTTCTCCGCAGGATATCGTTATCCTGATCTCCAACAGCGGCAAGACAGAGGAACTGCTACGCACCGAAGCCGCAGTCAATGCCATCGGCTGCCGCACCATCGCCGTCACCGGCAATACCGGCAGCCCACTGGCAAAAAGCGCCGTGCTGTCCCTCCCCGCCGCCGTACAGCAGGAGGGCGGACCCTTAGGGCGCGCGCCGCGCATGTCGGTCATCGCCCAGTTATATATTCTCATGGCGCTCAGCGTTCTGCTGCAAAGCCGCGTCGGACAAACGCCGGAGCAATATCTGCGCTGTCATCCCGGCGGCGCACTGGGGCAAAGCGGTCTGGGCATTACGCCGTATTTGTAATACTTTTAGCTATTTCTTCTCCTCTATATCCGGCAGGGGCTGCTCCCTTCGCTTCCGCCGGTCCGTTCAAAAAAAGACTGTCTCTTTTCATCGAGACGGTCTTTTTTTGAAACTCTGTTATCCCGTGATATGCTCCGCGGCGTCCAGTGCCAGACGGAAGTTCCCGCTCAGCTGCATCATATCCACCATCAGCGGTGTTCCGTTCTGGTCGCAGAAAATATAGTCGATCTTCAGGATCGGTGTGCTGGGGCGCAGTGAAAGCGCCGCCGCCAGCTCCGCAGAAGCGGGCACCGCGTAGCAGTAACCGTGCCGGTTGGTAAAGGCAAAGCCGAACTTGGTCTCCATCATATCCACCAGCGACATTTCCAGATCCTCTTCCTTAAGCTGCGGCACCATATCCTTGCGGATATAAGCCGTACCCACGCCAAAGGGGATCCCATTCGCCAACCGCACGCGGGAAAGCCGGTAAACCTCCGTTCCCTGCTCTATTTTCAGGTACTGCGCTATTTCCGTTGTCACCGGTACCGTTTCCAGCCGGATATCGGCAATGCCCGGCACCTGCCCGCGCTCCACCAGCTGCTGGGTAAAGGTTCGGTTCAGGAAGTAGGAAATATGCACCCCGTCATTGTCACTGCGGAAGGTCCCGCTGCCCTGTACCTTTTGCAGCAGTCCCTCTCCCACCAGGTCGTTGATCGCCTGCCGGATGGTTCCACGGCTTACCCCGTAGTGCTCGGAAAGCTGCTGTTCCGTCTCTATTTTTGTCCCTGGCTTCAGCGGTTCTATCTTCACACGCAGGTCCTGTTTAATTTGATGATACAGAGAAACACCGGGTATCTTTTGCATAACTGTACCTTCTTCTGTCTTGTTTATTGTCAAAATGACTGTACAAATTTATTGTATCTTTCAGCATCGACTTTGTCAAGTTTTGAACAATAATTTATTCTTTTTCGACAAAAGAACCACCCCGCCCTTCGTACATTTACAGAGAGCGGGGTGCCTTTTTCCCTATTTTCTTCCTTTTACGGGTTCACCAGTTTCCGGTATTCCTCCGTCTGCTTCTGGATATAGGCGGATTCCGGCAGGATATACTTCTCACGGAATGCCGTGTACATCTGTCGGAACGCGTCGCTGTCCCGCTTCATCTCATTCAGGTAACGGTGGGAATCCATTGCGTCATGCTGCAGCTCGATGACCGCCACGGCGATGTTGGAGCAGTGGTCGGAAATACGCTCGTAATCGGTCAGCAGGTCGGTCAGGATAAACCCCAGCTCGATGGAGCACCGCCCCGCCTGCAGCCGTGCCAGATGATGCTCCTTGATCTCTCTGGTCAGTCCGTCAATGACCTGCTCCAGCGGCTCTACATGGTGCGCCATCTCGTGGTCGGTATTGATGTAGCAATCGGTGGTCAGCTGCAATATCTCCCGCACGGCGGAGGTCAGGACCCCCAGCTCCCGCCGCGCCTCCTCGGAGAAGAACAGCGATTTATTCTCCAGCTCTTTGCCCGCCTTTACCAGATTAACGGCATGGTCGCCCAGCCTCTCAAAGTCTCCGATGGCGTGCTGCATCTTACCCACGCGGCGGCTGTCCTGCTGGGAAAGCGCCTGCGCGGAAAGGTACACCAGATAGGTGTCCAGCCGATCCTCGTACAGATCCAGCGTATCCTCCTGCTGCATTACTATTTCGCCTTCCTCGGCATTGTAGGCGCCCACCAGGCTGATGGCTCGCTCCAGCGAGTCTCTGGCAGTCGCCGCCATGCGGAAGGTGTAGTGGTCGCACTCCTGCAGCGCTACCGAGGGCGAGCGCAGCAGCAGCAGGTCGGGCGCGTACTGCATCGCGTCCTTGGGGGCGGTCTCGTCCTTTGCCTTTACCAGCCACTTGCCCAGCTTCACCAGATACTTGGTAAAGGGCATCAGAATGGCGGTGATGGCAAGGTTATAGATGGTATGCACCAGCGCAATGTTCCACGGGGTCACTGCCGTCTGCACAAAATCCATCTGGAATACCGAGGTGATCAGCAGGTACAGCGGCAGGCAGATAAGCGCGCCGATGACCTTGATGGAAAAATGAATGACCGCCACCCGCTTTGCCTTGTAGCTGGTGCCGATGCTGGAGATCAGCGAGGTGGCACAGGTACCGATGTTCAGACCCATCACCATGGGAATGACCATCTCGTAGGTCAGGCTGCCGGTCAGCGCCAGCGCCTGCAGAATACCCACCGAAGCCGCCGAACTTTGGATCACGGCAGTGAACAGCGTAGCGACCACCAGACCCAGCAGCGGGTTGCGCAGCCCCGCCAGGATCGCCGTAAATTCCGGCAGTTCCGCCAGCGGGCTTACGGCGTCGCTCATCAGCACCATGCCGTACATCAGTATCGTAAAGCCCACCAGCACGGTACCGATGCTCTTTTTCTTATCATTTTTGCATACCATCATCATTACCACGCCGATGATGGCAAGAATGGGCGAAAAGTTTTCCGGCTTCAGCATTTTCAGCCAGACATTTCCTGTCTGGATACCGGAAAGGGAGAGGATCCACGCCGTCAGCGTGGTACCGATATTGGCGCCGAAGATCACATACAGCGTCTGCCCGAACTTCATAATGCCGGAGTTGACCAGACCCACCAGCATAACCGTCACTGCCGAAGAGGACTGCACCGCGATGGTGATGGCCGCGCCCAGCAGCATGCTCACCCACGGGCTTGCCGTCATGGTTTTCAGCAGCTGTTCCAGCTTGCCGCCCGCCATCTTCTCCAGATTGCTGGACATCACATTCATGCCAAAGAGGAAAAATGCCAGACCCAGCACCAGACGCAGAAGCGCAAAAATGTCCATGTTTTATTCTCCTTCGGGGGCATACCCGCCCTTTTTTCATCTCCATATACAGTTTTATTGTAACTCATTTTGGGGAAAGTTGTCCAGTCTATTTCCCGCAAAGCATTCATTTTTTCCAACTTTGTTTAGTTGCATAAATATAAGGCAGACCCGGCGGTCTGCCCTATATTTTTTGCCGAATATTCATCTTGTGCCGTTTTGCCGTCTCTGCGCGCGGCGGCGCTTGGCACGGCGGCGGCGACGCGCCATAAAGTACGCCCGCAGCGTAAACAGTATTACGATCAGCACGCCCAGCACAATGCCGACCCATTTCAGTATCGTCAGCAGCACCGAGCCCTGCGCGGCAGCCGATTCGCTATCCTTGGGGATATCCTCCGCCGGCGCGTAGGTCTCCACCGTGTATTCCATCGGGAAGGTGCCTACCAACTCCCCTCCGCACCAGATCTCCACCTGCGGGTCGATGCGCTCCCCCACCTTGTAGCGGCTGGGCATATTGTATTTCAGCGCGATGCTCTCCACCGCGGTGCCCTTCGGCACCAGAATGTCCAGATCCCCCGTCGGGACGATGTGCACCATGCCAGCGGTATTGGTCAGGCTGCCCACCGGTATATCGTAGTTCGCTATCTCCTCGGTCTTCACCGAGACCATGCTGTAACGCTCAAAGCAATAGTCAAAAAGCGCCGCGGTGTCTTTATATTTGCCCCACTTGTCACTGCAATCCAGCACCACGCACAGCAGCGAAAGACCGTCCTTTTCCGCCCATGTCACCGCCGTGTGCTGCGCCTCGCTCGTCCAGCCCAGCTTGCCGCCCTTGGCATAGGGGTAATAATAGGCGCTCTCCACCAGCATATGGTGGTGGGTGCCAATGCTGCGTACCACATCTTTTTTGTTATCCACGGGCAGGGTGTATTCCGTCGCGCAGAAGTACTCCTCAAAGCCCTCCACGCTCATCGCCCAGCGCGTGATGCGCGCCATATCATAGGCGGTGGTATAGTGGTCGTCGTCCGGCAAGCCGTGCGCGTTGGTAAAATGGGTGTCGGAAAGCCCCAACGCCGTCACCTGCTGGTTCATCAGCTCCGCGAATTCCGCCAGATCGCCGCTTACCGCCTGCGCTATCGCGTTGGCGCAGTCATTGGCGGATTCCACCATCGCCCCGTACAGCGCGTCCCGCAGCGTGATGATCTCGCCCGGCTCCAGCGCCAGATGGGTCGTGTCGCCCCACTTCCATATGTCGCTTACCGTCTCCTGCAATATGGTGATCTTATCCTCTGGCTTGGCGTACACCAGCCCCAGCGCCGTCGTCAGTATCTTGGTAATACTGGCGGGATACTTCTTTTCGTACATATTCTTTTGCAGCAGCACCTGTCCGGTCTTAGCGTCCATCACCACATAGGCGTTGCTGTAGGTCTCCGGCACCTCGTCCTCGGCGGCTGCGGCAGGCACCGCTGCCATCGTCCCTATCATCATCGCCGCCAGCAGCAGCGCTAAAAGTCTCCTCATCGTGTTCATGCTCCGTTAAGATATAGTCTGTTCCCTATTATAGAGCCGCCCGCCGCGAAAGTAAATGAACTGCGCGTGAATTTTGATTGATTTTTTCCCCAGGGTATGTTAGAATAGCAAAGGTGCTCCAAAAAAGCGCCCAAAGCTGCTGGAATAGCTCAGCCGGTAGAGCAGCTGATTCGTAATCGGACTGCTCAACAATAACTAAATAAGATGCTGGTGTAGCTCAGTCGGTAGAGCAGCTGATTCGTAA
>CAKSYU010000029.1 GCA_934524965.1 uncultured Angelakisella sp. | reverse complement strand
TCCGAAAGCGAGCACTGGAATGTCTGCCGCTATCACAGCGATGTGAAAATGAATGTCACCGCCCATACCTACGATCAAAAGGTCATGGAGGAGAAATACCTTGCCTCTGCCGCCACCTGCACCGAGGACGCGACCTATTATTATTCCTGCGTCTGCGGTAAGACCGGCACCGAGACCTTTGCCAAGGAAAACAGTGCCCTTGGACACGACTTCACTAAGGAAGTTATGAACAGCGAAACCAAGAAATCTACCGCGCAGAACTGTACCGAGCACGATGTTTACTACTACAGCTGCTCCCGCGATGGTTGCACCGCCCATTCCGATACCAAGACCTTTGAGGGTGATGTGGGTCCCCACATCTTTGATCAGCAGGTCGCCGAGGAGAAATACCTTGCCTCCGCCGCCACCTGCACCGAGGACGCGACCTATTATTACTCCTGCGTCTGCGGCGAAAAGGGCACTACTACCTTCACCAAGGCAAACAGCGCGCTGGGTCATCAGTTCAACAAGGAAGTAAAGAACAGCGATACCCTGAAGTCCACCGCTAAGGACTGCACCGAGCATGATGTTTACTATTACAGCTGCTCCCATGCGGGCTGTACCGCTGTTTCCAACATTAAGACCTTCGAGGGCGAGATCGGTTCCCATGTTGCCGATACCAACTACACCATCGCAGGCGAAAAGCATATAAAGCGCTGCGTCCATCACCCCGAAGTTGTCCTGCTGGAGGAGACCCACACCTTTAATCAACAGAATGAGACCGAGCGGAAGGACGCTGCCACCTGCACCGCCGACGCGACCTATTACTACACCTGCGTCTGCGGCGCCAAGGGCACCGAGAGCTATACCAAGCACGGCTCTGCCCTCGGACATGACTATACCAAGATGATCGAGACCGACCCCTATCTTAAGGAGGCAGCCAACTGCACCGGTCATAACATCTACTGGTATGCCTGCTCCCGCTGCGATGCCAGCGCAAAGGACGCAGCCAACGAAGCCGACCGTGTTTCCTTCACCGGCAGCCAGACGACCAGCGTGGGGGCTCATGTTCCGGAGACCACCCTCTCCCACGACGGCAATACCCACTGGAACGCCTGCCAGCATCACCCCGATGTGAAGCTGAACGAAACAGCCCATAACTTCGATCAGCACAATACCGATGCAGCATATCTGGTAAGACCCGCCACCTGCACCGAAAAGGCAGTGTATAAGCTCTCCTGCGTCTGCGGCGAGGCTTCCTCCGAGACCTTCGAGGACGGTGAGGCACTGGGTCACAGCTACACCGAAAAGCGTGAGACTGCCGATTATGTCAATGTTCCGGCAGCCGACTGCCAGAGCCACACGACCTACTGGTTTGCCTGCGTCCGCTGCGGTGCCAGCGCCGGGAACGCCGAAAATGAAGTCGACCGTGTCAGCTACACCGGCGAGACCGAAGCGAGCTTCGGCGCCCACGAGTACACCGAACTTCCGGCGGAGGAGCTGAGACAGTACGCCGAGGAGATCGGGCATTACCACAAGGTCTGCACCGTCTGCGGCGGCAAGAGCGGCTTCGAGGAGCACAGCTGGAATGTTCCCGCTGCTACCGAACAGACCGATAAGCACTGCACCGTCTGCGGCTATGTTGCTGCGGAGCAGCAGGGTCACACCTTCGGTGAGGCTTGGGTAAGCGATGCCGATGGTCACTGGCATGTCTGCACCGGCTGCGGCGCTCCCGATGAGAAGGCGCCCCACCAGTACCTGACCGATGAGGATAACGAGTGCAGCATCTGCGGTCGTTCCAAGGTCACCATCGAGGTGCGCCTGCCGGAGGAGACTCCCGAGGTCAACAACCCCGGCACCGGCGCTGCCACCACCGTAGCGGCACTGCTGGTTCGCACCAGCCGTTTCGCCACCTACTTCTGCCGTTAAACCCGCATAGAAGCAATACAAAACCGCAGGGCGGAGGGATTTTTCCCTCCGCTCTGCTTTTTGCCCAAATTCCAGCCCATCCCATTGTGGCATCGATGCATTTTGCGCAGAATTATCGACATTTCACCCCGTGGGGCAGTTTTGGTTCTTGTTTTTATCTATAATGGAAGCGTCCTGCAGGGGCGAGCTTTGCCCTACCCATGGGCAGGTATGACCCCAATGTAAAAGAGGTAAAAGGAGGAACTAATTTATGAAGAAACGCCTGCTCAGTGTCCTGCTGGCACTGTGTATGCTCCTCACCATGCTGCCCACCACCGTTTTTGCGGCGGATAGCGGCACGGTGGAAACCAAAGTCAGGGTATGCTATACCGATCTTCCATCCACGGGCGAGGTAAGCTACTGGCTTTATCGGGAGAAAGTAGACACCAACGGTGACGTCGATTCCACCATCACGCAGACCGGCGCTTCCGCTAATAATTATCAGGTCAAGTGGGAGCCGGCTACCTCTACGATCACCCTGAACAATATTAATGCTTCTAAGGTCGCCGTCAATACAACGGGCGTCTCTTTTATCTATCTGACGCAGGGCGATCTGAACATCAAGCTGCTGGGCGCCAATAAGATCGGCGACCATGAAGGCGCTAATTTGATTTATGCCATTTACACAACAAATGCAGATGGCACCGTCACCATTTCCGGTCCCGGCTCGTTGCTTACCCGCGGCGGTGACTATACCAGCAACACCAGCCACTCCGGCACACCGGTTCGTATTGCGGGCAACCTTATCATTCAGGATGACGCCGACTTTACCACCGTGTGCAAATACCATAGACCTGAGCAGCATGGCATTTATGTAGGCGGCGATCTCACCATTAAGGATCGTGCGAAGCTCTCGGCGACCCGTACCGAAATTGAACACACCTATACGAGGGAGAAGTGCTATGCCCTCAATTTGGGCGGCGCGCTCACCCTTGAAAATGAAGGTGCCATCGAGCTGAAAACCTTCAAGCCTTATCAGGGCACCGGCAGCGGTCACTGGTGGTATGTGGCTTGGACCTGCAATAAAGACGGGTTGGATGACTATATCACCGCGCCCAATGGACTGCAGCTCCCCAGCAAGCAGGAAACCGGAATATATCCCAGGAATAATGTGGACAATGTTGTCCAGATCTACTACAGTGTCAAAGCAAATGCCGAATCTCATGTCTATGACCAGGAGGTAGCAGAGGGGCGCTATCTGGCAACAGCGGCTACCCTTACCAGCCCCGCCACCTACTACCGCAGCTGCAAGTGCGGCGCTTACGAGGAGAACAAAGATAACACCTTCTCCTATGGCGATTTGGCTTGCCCTGTTATATTTAATACAACAAACCCGGAGTGCGATCAGGGCTATGTGCTCAATTCCACGACGAGCCGTCTGCTTGCCACCACCGATGGCTCCAGGGGCAGCTTCTATTACGATTCCGCTGCGCACACCTTGTATCTTAATAATTTCAATGCCGCGTACTCCGAGGGTACTCTGTACTTCGGCAACAATGATCTTGGGGATATTCCGTACCCCATCACGGTCAATGTCACCGGCGATTGCTCCATCGCTACCAAATATAAGTATGCCATCCATTCTCGGGCGGATCTTATCTTTGAGGGGACCGGTACGCTTACGCTGACCACATCTAATAGAAATGCTGTGGAATTTTATACCGGTAATGCAGAAAAGTCAATGACAGTCAATCTTCCCATGACCATTGGCTACACCGGCACACAGAGTGCCGCTGCCATTTATGGTCTCGGGCTTCACCTTACCGTCAACGCTCCCCTCAAGCTCACCAATAACAGCACCCGCACCTATCAGGTTCTTACAATAAAAGGCGGCTCCATCACTATCGGCAATCCCGAGCTGTATATCAAAGCCGGTGCCGATGAAGCGTCTGCCAAGAAGTACATGGCAAGCGACTTTGAGGGAACCACCGGAACGACCTTTGCTGAAACGGTCAGCAGCTTCGCAGATAATAGGGCGATCCACTACATCGATATCGGTGTGATCTGCCACCATGTTAATCCCCATAAGTTCGTTTCCGTCGATGAAACGACCCACAATGAGGTCTGCCCCGACTGCAACGAGGTTCTTGGCACCGCAAACCATGAACTCGGTTATACTGCCGTGGCAGGTACCAACACCCACCGGCAGGGCTGCACCGTCTGCGGCTACGATAACGGTGGCGCAACCGAGGAACACAGCTCCACCACCCCCGCCACCTGCACCCAGAAAGCAACCTGCGACAAGTGCGGCGTGGAGTTCGGTGAACTCGCCCCCCATGACTACACCACCCGTCTGGAAGATGCCGAGCATCTGAAAGCCGAAGCCGCCAACTGCCTGTCCCACAATACCTACTGGTTGGCATGCTCCACCTGCGGTGCTTCCGCCGGTGAGGATAGCGATGCTTCCGATAAGTATTTTGAGGGCGCAACGGTCGGCGCGCACAGCTTCACCGCCACCTATCTGGCAGAGAACGCTGACGCCAATAAGCACTATCACATCTGCACCCTCTGCAGCACCGAAGACGACGGCGAAGCCCATACATGGAATGTTCCAGCCGCCACCGAGGAGACCGCGAAATTCTGCACCGTCTGCCAGTATATCGGCGAAGCAAAGCAGCCCCATGTCCACAACTACAACCTCGAGGTCGTAGCGGATGAGTACCTCGTCTCCGCCGCGGACTGCACCACGGCTGCCACTTACCACAAGTCCTGCCGCTGCACCAAGTTTGAGAAAAACGGCGCGACCTTCACCGTCGGTGATCCTCTGGGTCACAACTATGTAAAGCAGGAGCAGACCGCTGCCAACCTGCGCAGCAAGGCAGCCGACTGCCAAGAGTATAATACCTACTGGCTCCTCTGCGACCGCTGCAATGCCAGCGCCAAGGACGATGCCAATGCACAGGATAAACACTATAACGGCGAGCAGGGCAAGCATGTCGCGGATACGGCAAACTACGCCGCCTCCGAAAGCGAGCACTGGAATGTCTGCCGCTATCACAGCGATGTGAAAATGAATGTCACCGCCCATACCTACGATCAGAAGGTCATGGAGGAGAAATACCTTGCCTCTGCCGCCACCTGCACCGAGGACGCGACCTATTATTACTCCTGCGTCTGCGGCGCTAAGGGTACCGAGACCTTTGCTAAGGAAAATACCGCGCTGGGTCATCAGTTCAACAAGGAACTAAAGAACAGCGATACCCTGAAGTCCACCGCTAAGGACTGCACCGAGCATGATATTTACTATTACAGTTGCTCCCATGCGGGCTGTACCGCTGTTTCCAACATTAAGACCTTCGAGGGCGAGATCGGTTCCCATGTTGCCGATACCAACTACACCATCGCAGGCGAAAAGCATATAAAGCGCTGCGTCCATCACCCCGAAGTTGTCCTGCTGGAGGAGACCCACACCTTTAATCAACAGAATGAGACCGAGCGGAAGGACGCTGCCACCTGCACCGCCGACGCGACCTATTACTACACCTGCGTCTGCGGCGCCAAGGGCACCGAGAGCTATACCAAGCACGGCTCTGCCCTCGGACATGACTATACCAAGATGATCGAGACCGACCCCTATCTTAAGGAGGCAGCCAACTGCACCGGTCATAACATCTACTGGTATGCCTGCTCCCGCTGCGATGCCAGCGCAAAGGACGCAGCCAACGAAGCCGACCGTGTTTCCTTCACCGGCAGCCAGACGACCAGCGTGGGGGCTCATGTTCCGGAGACCACCCTCTCCCACGACGGCAATACCCACTGGAACGCCTGCCAGCATCACCCCGATGTGAAGCTGAACGAAACAGCCCATAACTTCGATCAGCACAATACCGATGCAGCATATCTGGTAAGACCCGCCACCTGCACCGAAAAGGCAGTGTATAAGCTCTCCTGCGTCTGCGGCGAGGCTTCCACCGAGACCTTCGAGGACGGTGAAGCACTGGGCCACAGCTACACCAAGATGATCGAGACCGCCGATTATGTCAAGGACGAGGCAGCCGACTGCCAGAGCCACACGACCTATTGGTTCGCCTGCGTCCGCTGCGGCGCCAGTGCAAAGGACGCCGCCAATGAAGCCGACCGTATCAGCTACACCGGCGAGACCGAAGCCAGCTTCGGCGCCCACGAGTACACCGAACTTCCGGCGGAGGAGCTGGGACAGTACGCCGAGGAGATCGGACATTACCACAAGGTTTGCACCGTCTGCGGCGGCAAGAGCGGCTTTGAGGAGCACAGCTGGAATGTTCCCGCTGCTACCGAACAGACCGATAAGCACTGCACCGTCTGCGGCTATATTGCAGCGGAGCAGCAGGGTCACACCTTCGGTGAGGCTTGGGTAAGCGATGCCGATGGTCACTGGCATGTCTGCACCGGCTGCGGCGCTCCCGATGAGAAAGCGCCTCATCAGTACCTCACCGATGAAGACAAGGAATGCAGCATCTGCGGTCGTTCCAAGGTCACCGTAGAGGTTCGCGTACCGGAAACGACCCCTGAGGTCAACAACCCCGGCACCGGCGCTGCCACCACCGTAGCGGCACTGCTGGTTCGCACCAGCCGCTTCGTCACCTATTTCCGCCGTTAAACCCGCATAGAAGCAATACAAAACCGCAGGGCGGAGGGATTTTTCCCTCCGCTCTACTTTTCTATTGACAAATGCATTCCACAGTGATATAACTGTACCAAGCTAAAGTGTACCGAAAAGGTATCATTCATAAGGGAGGTTGTATTATGGCTAAAATTTATACTTCCGCGGCACAGCTCATCGGGCATACCCCGCTGCTGGAGCTGACCCATCTCGAACAGAAATACGGGTTGAAAGCCCGTCTCCTTGCCAAAATGGAGTATTTTAACCCTGCAGGCTCCGTTAAGGACCGTGTCGCTCTTGCCATGATCGAGGACGCCGAGCAAAAGGGCGTACTTACCCCCCAGTCGGTCATCATCGAGCCGACCTCCGGCAATACCGGCATCGGTCTGGCTTCGGTGGCGGCGGCACGGGGCTATCGCATCATTATCGTCATGCCGGATAGCATGAGTATGGAGCGCCGCCAGCTGATGAAAGCCTACGGCGCGGAGTTAGTGCTCACCCCCGGCTCGCAGGGCATGAAAGGTGCCATTGCCAAAGCCGACGAGCTGGCAAAGGAGATCCCGCACAGCTTTATCCCCGGGCAGTTCGTCAATGAGGCGAACCCCCGTGCCCACTATGCCACCACCGGACCCGAGATCTGGGAGGATACCGATGGCGTGGTAGATGCCTTTGTAGCGGGTGTCGGCACCGGCGGCACCATTACCGGCGTCGGTCGTTACCTCAAGGAGAAAAACCCCGCGGTCAAGGTGGTCGCCGTTGAGCCGAAGACCTCCGCAGTGCTTTCCACCGGTGTTGCCGGTTCCCACAAAATTCAGGGCATCGGCGCCGGCTTTGTCCCCGCTGTGCTGGATACCAAGGTCTATGACGAAATTATCCCCGTTGCCGATGAGGACGCCTTTGCCGCCGGTCGGCTCATTGGTCAAAGTGAGGGTGTGCTGGTCGGCATCTCCTCCGGCGCGGCTGTTCACGCCGCCCTGCAGCTTGCCCAGCGTCCGGAATTTGAGGGCAAGACCATTGTGGTTCTGCTACCCGATACCGGCGACCGCTACCTTTCCAGCCCCATGTTTGCCGAATAAAAACCGAACCGAAAACCGCCTCGGGGGTCTGCCGCCCTTGGGGCGGCTTTTTGTGTTTTGCCCTCGGCAAATGGGGAAAACCCGCCTTTTCTTTACCGCCAAAACCTGCTATAATGGGGAACAGAACGCAGGAAAGGGGACTTCTATCGCCATGCCGCCCATCATCAGCATCACCGATCTTTCCCAGCCGGAGCTGGATATTTTCTGCCGCCTTACCGAAGCGCAGCTCCGCAACAGGCTGGAGCCGGAAAAGGGCATTTTCATCGCGGAAAGCCCCACTGTCATCGGCTTGGCGCTGAATGCCGGCTGTCAGCCGCTTGCCGTCCTCACCGAACGGAAATTCATAGAGGGCAAGGCGGCGGCAGTCATTGCCCACTGCGGAGAGATCCCCATTTACACCGGAGAACGGGAGGTGCTTGCCGCCCTGACCGGCTATGAGCTGACCCGTGGGGTGCTTTGCGCCATGCGCCGTCCGGTACCTATGGACTGTGTAGCACTTTGTGCCGCAGCCCGTCGGGTGGCGGTGCTGGAAAATGTGGTGGATTCCACCAATGTCGGGGCGATCATTCGCTCGGCGGCGGCATTGGGCATTGATGCTGTACTGCTGACCCCGACCTGCTGCGACCCGCTGAACCGCCGAGCCGTCAGGGTCAGTATGGGAACGGTATTCCAGATCCCTTGGGCTTACATGGAAAGTGCCGACGACTACCTGCCTCAGCTGAAGGCGATGGGCTTTAGGACGGCGGCAATGGCGCTGCGTGATGACTCCGTTTCGATCGATGATAAAGACCTTGCGGTGGAGCAAAAGTTGGCGATCATTTTGGGCACCGAGGGGACGGGGCTTACCGCGCACACCATCGAAAACTGCGACTACACAGTGAGAATTCCCATGCAGCACGGCGTGGATTCGCTGAACGTGGCTGCCGCCAGTGCAGTGGCGTTCTGGGAGTTGCGCGTGAAGTGACGCGCGTGCGAAAAGGACTTATTCTGTTTTCAAGGTGCAATTTAGCAAGCCCCTGTTTTCTCGATGGGGCTTGCGTTGGCGGCTGACCCTCGGCTTTTCGATGAGGGTTGGTCGCTTTTTCTTATTTATCGTTAACGATGAGAAGTCCTCTCACTAATACGGACGAAATCGACTAAATTTGCAGTGAAAGTGTAGAATTCGCACAAAGTTTCACAGAAAGTTTACGGGTTTGGGAAATGGTGGGGGAAAAACAATATAAAAGTTTTCGGTCAAGCCTTTTTCAAAAGGCTTGCGGTTTCCAAAGGCAGCGCCTTGGTCGCTTGCCGCAGCAAGCGAAATCCTTTTCCGGAGGGCGCTCCGAAAGGGGCTGAATTTGCAAAATGATCCGGTGGGTCATTTTGCAAAGAGGGGGAACCCTGCAAGAGAGGGTTCCCCCTTATTCGTGGTTTTTGCAAGTTGTTCTTTCACCGAGCAGGTGAAAATAGCTTGCTTGTGGCTCAGTTTGCTGTCGTTTGACGGAGGGGATAATCCTTAATCAAAACTTTCACGCCTTTGCCTTCTGCGCCCGCTGCCACAGCAGATAGCCCAAAAGCGAGAGCGCCGAAACACCGGCGGTGATGCCGAGGGCGATCCAGAAGGCGGGGGAGCCGACCTGCGAAACGCTGGCGCCCAGCAGGGTAGCGGCAAGCAGACTGGGCAGACCGCCCAGCAATCCGCCCAGCAGGATGGTGGGGTAGGGAGCCTTGATCGAGCCGAAATACATGCTTACCACATCGCCGGGGAGCAGATAAATGACCCGCAGGAAAAACGAAAGAAAAAGATAATGCCCCTCCTGACTTTTCATCAGGCTGTCCATCTTGGGGTAGCGGGCAAGCAGGCGGGCGGTAAGCCCACTGCCGGAAAAGCGCCCGATGCCGTAGGGAATGGAAAGGTCGATGGCAAGCCCCAGAATATTGAGCGCCAGCGCCGCCGCAGGGTCAAAAAGATGCCCTGCTGCCACCTGCAGCACCATAATGGGGAACGCGATGCTGAGACTTTTGGCGGCGTAAAGCAGCAGCAGAAAGCCCGCCGCGAGCCAGATGTTCTTCGGTGCGTAGCCCAGGATATCCTCCACCGAAAAGCCGCCGCGGATAAGGCAGAATACCACCATTGCCACACACAGCGCCAGCGGCAGCAGCCGCAGCGGGTGCATATCGTGCAGCTTGCGGTTATTATTCGGCATAGGGGAACCACTCCTTTGGTAAAATGGGGGGATTTTGGACATTTTTTGGCGATTGTCCAACGCTTTTGCGGGGTGGGGCTTTTATTTTGATAGGAGAATATGTTAAGATATTGCCAGAACGGGGGTGAACACCACGGCGGATTCCAACCTGACCAAGCGCGCTTTAGCAGCCGCGATGAAGGAACTGATGGAGCAGATGCCTTTTTCCAAGATCAGCGTTTCCGATATCGCAGAGCAGTGCGGCATGAACCGCAAGAGCTTTTACTACCACTTCAAGGATAAATACGACTTAGTCAACTGGATCTTCGATATGGAATATCTCCGGCTTTCCAGCGAAAAGGATTACGCCGGCATGTGGGATTTCCTCACCGTGCTGTGCGGCTTTTTCTACGAAAACCGCGCCTTTTACCGGCGTGCCCTGCGCATTGAGGGGCAGAATTCCTTTTTGGAGCATTTTAAGGAAGTGCTGGAGCCTTCCATCAAGTATTTCCTTGCCTCCTCGCTGGAGGAAGCCAAGTACCAGCAATTCTGCATTGATTTTTATGCCGACGCGTTCATCGCGGCATTTGTGCGCTGGCTTTCCGAAAAGGACTGCGTCCCGCCGCAGGAATTTGTGCGAATGCTGAAGGCGAGTATCTACGCCGCCGTAAAACGCGTAGAAGTGACGGAACTATGAAAAAATAGGAAAAACCCCGATCCTGCGGGAAGCCCGCGGCATCGGGGCTTATTTTATTGGTCAGCGCAGCCGGCAAGGATATTCTCCAGCGGTTGTCCGGCAAAGGAAACACCCTCTACCGGTACGCCGTTATCGTCCAGCAGCCGGCAGGCGGCATCAAAGGCAATGGAATGGGAAGGACGGGGCGAGATGACGCCGTCGATAAAGCGCAGATCCTCCCACAGCTCCACAGGAATGGTCTGTACATGCAGGTCATCGCGGGCGGCAATGATGCGCCGGTAAAAGGGCGAAGCCTTGCCTCCCTCCGGAGCGGTGCGGGCAACAAAGAGGGTAAGCGGCGCATGGAACTGCTCGATATCCAGTACATCACCGTCACCGGAGATGTGTTCCGCCTCCCCGCGGTTGTAGGGCAGGAATACCGAATACAGCATCTCCCGCCGCCGCATGGCGTCGCAGATCTCCTCGGCGCCCTCGCCGAAGCGCACCACCGGCATGACATTGTAAAGCTGCGCCATCGAATCCACCACATCGCCGGTCAGCTCTCCGGCGGTGGTCAGCAGCAGAAAGGCGCAGTCCCGCTGCTGCCGCAGCAGAGTAAACAGTCCCACGGGCAGCTCCGGCGCGATAAGCAGATAGGTGTAAATGCCCAGCTTTTTGCCCTGCTCGATCAGCGATGTGTAGTCGGCTTCGTGGGCGGCGTAGCCCTTGCGGTCGATCAAAAGGGTAAGGCACCACGGAATATCATAGCCGCGTTCACTCTCCAGCCGGCGGATCATGCGCGCGCCTGCTGTCAGGCTATTATAGCCCAAATTCATGCCGAAGCCCATCAGATGCTCGGTATCCACATGCAGCGCCATATCGTAGATGATGCGGTAATAGGCGCTGTTTTCATCTTGCAGGGCGTGCTGCGCCTGCTGCAAAAAGCGCTTCTGCGCGCCGTTGCCGGCAAAGCTCAGCCCCATATCCACCAGATTGCGCAGGCTGCGCTCCGGATCGCTTTTGATGGAATTCAGTTTTTGGCGCACTACCGTTTGAATCAGGGTGCGGGCGATGGTATTGACGGAGCGTGGAGCCATAAGGAATTCCCTCTTTCTTGATTACCTACTAATAAAATTATAGTGCCTACTGCGGAATGGAAAAAGGGACAATCCCGCCGATGTGTCCCAAAAAATAACAGGGGAGACGCATTTGTCGCAAGGGGGAGAAAAACCGAAAGCCCCGCTGCGCGGCGGGGCGGAAAAAACAGGCGTTACGGATCCTCCTCCGGCTGGGGCGAGAGGAACGAAACAAAGACAAAGCGGCGGCAAAGGCGCTCGCCGACCCACGAAATGCAGCGTCCCATCACAAAGGCGCAGAATACCGTACCGATGCCGATGCCGCGAATTTCGTGCAGGAAAAGGAGCGACAGCGTGACCGTTACGGTGAGGCACCCAAGGTCAAAACGGGTCTTGACCGTCTTGTAGGGTTTGTTCAGAATGACCGCCAGCTCGCGGGGGAACAGGTCGGTGGGGATAATGGGCAGCTTGCAGTGGTTGGATAGGGCAATGCCAAGGGTAAGCGCCGCAAAGCTGATGAGGAAATAGACGACCCGCAGCACGGGGGTCAGCGGCAGCTTGTCGATCCACAGGGCGTGGACGTCCATCATCTCGCCAAAGACAAAGCCCACCAAAAACGCCAGCAGATAGCTGGGGACAAACTTCCGCCGCAGCAGCATCAGTACCGCTACCAGCGAGGTCTGGAAGATGTAAGTCCATGTGCCGAGGCTCAGCACCGGCAGCACCTCCGAGATGATGTACGGCACCGAGGAAATGGAGGAAATGCCGGCGCCGCTGTAAAGCATCAGGTAGACGGCAAAGCTATTGAGCACCGCGATGATGCAAAGCGCCAGCTCCCCGCGGAAGACGCAGCGGGGACGCTGCAGGCTCTGGGTCTGGGTGGACATAGGGAATACCTGCCTTTCGTGGGGGAAGTTGAGTAGAAAAGCAAAGCACGCACCGGCGCGCTGTGGCCGATGCGTGATGCTCCGTGCGCCTCCGGCGGCTCCCCCTACCGGGAGCCGCCGGAAAACCGGCACGGGCAGAGATCCACTTCGTTTCCTGAGTTTTTATTTTGAGGAGGAAAAATCAGATGGAAACGACCATATGGGAGATGGTGAAAACAAGGACGATGAAGGCTGTCAGGAAGCCGCCCAGCCATACGGAGCCGGTCTTTTTGTGCAGCACACGGCTCATCACGGCGGTGATGGGCAGAATGAACAGCAGACCGAACAGCATGATGCCGGCAAGCGCGGTGGGGAAGGACATACCCACGGCGGCGAGCCATTCGGGGGAGGTGGTGCCGGGAATATACTGGATACCGCGGACACCGGTGGCAAACAGCTTGCCGTAGTCATAGGCGAACATCACGGCAAGACCGCCGCAGGAGACCACCGCGCACAGCAGGTAATTGAGCCACGCGGGGGCATTATTGATGCGGGTAAGGGAATTGTAGATGACGCTGCACAGCAGGAAGAACAGCAGCCAGACGGGCAGATACTTGAAGAACGCGACCCAGTGGGTGCTGTCCATCGGCATGATGTTGAACTTGAAGAAGGAGAAGTTGGTGCCGGAAAGGGCGGAGCAGGCATAGACCACCGCGTAGATACCGGCGAAGGAGAGGACTGCCAGCAGCAGGCTCTTCAGGATCTGCACAAAGGGGAGCTTAAGACCGGTGTTATCAAAGGCAGCGCCCTTCTTGCGCCCGATGAGGAAGAACACCAGCAGATAAAGCACCAGGAACATCCCGCCCACGACGCCGTTAAACAGCATCAGGGAGTTCATGGGAGCCATATTGAAGAAGCTGTTGGGCATGAACTTGGTGAGGAACTTGAACCACTGGGGCTGCATGTAGTAGGGATAACCGATTAGCCAGTAGTACAGCAGGGGCGCGGGCAGCAGGAAGATGATGTAGGGAATGATGTAGCCGATGACGCCCTTGGCGCCGTGAACGGTGCTCATGGAGGGAGCAGCGGGGCGCACGATGGTGGAGAAGAAGGGAACACGCAGCAGGGTGAGCGCCAGTGCGACAAAGGCGACCAGCGTAGCGCAAAGCCCGATGAGACCGCAGGCGGCACGACCGTGCCAGACCTGCTGGGTGGGATCGATGGTGGCGACGCCGCCCCGCAGGGTGATATCAAAGAAATCGATGCCGTAGCTGATGGCGGTCTCGTCATAGTAGGTATCGGAATGGGTACCCACAAAGCTGTAAGCGGCACGAATGGGCTTCATGGTCACGGCAGCGCTGGCGGCAGCGGTCACGGCTTCCTCACGGGTGAGGGGTGTGGCGCTGGCATCGCCGTACATAAAGTAGGTGCCGGAGGGAACATTGGTAGCGCCGCCGGTGCCGTAGGCGAACTTAAAGCTGGTGGTGTACTGGCTGGAATCCTCCACGCCCCACAGAAGACCGGAGAATTCATCGTAGGTGCCCTGAATGGTGCAGATGTTGACCGGCGCGGCATACAGCGGGAATACGCCGTTATCGGCAGTGACGCCGATGTAAGTCAGGTCATTGATGTTGCGGACATTGTAGTTGTAGCCGGTAAGTACCATGGAACCGGGCAGCACGATGCCGGCGTTCATGGCGGCGGCATAGGCGGTGTAGGCGGCGGTGGTCTCATCGCTGCCGGCGGTCAGTGCCTCGGTGTAGGCGGCGGTGTAGGCAGCCTGCCACTTGGCATAGGCAAGGTAAGCGCCCTCCTGAATAGCGGCGGTACCCATCGAGTGACCCAGCATACCGATCTTGGTCAGGTCGATAAAGTCATAGTTCTTGAACTGCTGTAGGGCAGAGTAGCTGCCGAGGTCGGGGGCGTAGTTTTCCACATTGCCCATTTCCGCCTGCTTGTAGCCGTCGGGGGGCAGGGTGCTTTCGCCGTGACCGTACATATCCAGCGCCATGACTACATATCCGCGGCGGCTCAGCTCAATGGCATTCGCTTCCATGGCGTCCTCGCTGGCGGTATAGCCGTGGCACAGCAGGATAGCGGGCGCGGGGGTTTCGGCAGTCGCCGTTTCGGGGATAAAGAGCTTGGCGTGGCTGGTGGCACCTACATCGGTGGTGAAGGTGATCTCCTCGGTGCGCACGGTGCCGCCGCTGGTCTGAATGTTATGACCGATCACGGAGGTAACGACCATCAGCACCAGACAAACCGCCAGCACAATGGCGGAAGCCCGCCACTTGATCGGAGTTTTGTTCAAAGTCTGTTCCATTTCATAAACCTCTTGTTTCAACACATTTTCCCCTGTAAAGCGGCAGCAGGGGTGCGAAAAATGCCGGTTCGTTCCGCTTTTGAACTGATTATAGCGAGGGGAAGTGGGCTTGTAAATGACCTTGACAAAAGTTTGGCAGGTGCGTAAATCGGTACGGATTTCCTTTGGACAGTTTTTTATCTCTCTCCAAAGGCGAATTTGACGATTTTGGTCTATTACAGGGGCAAAACCGGAAAAATGGCGGCATAATCTGGTGCGTTTTTGCAACAGATTATGCCGCCCTAAAAAAATGCTTATTGAATTATCCGCATGAATAAAGCATTTTTATAATTTTCCACAAATTTTTCTTAACAAAATGCTTTGGTGCAAATATGAAACAAGTTGCAAAAATGAAACAAATGCTTTTCCACACGGTCACGGACGGATCACTCCTTGCCCAGCAGTTTTTCCATTACGCCCAGCAGCGCCTTTTCATCAATGGGCTTGAAGATATGCCCGTTCATGCCTGCCGCCAGCGCGGCACGGCAGTCCTCCTCGAAGGCGTTTGCCGTCACCGCCACGATGGGAATACCGGCAAGGGCGGGATTGGGCAGCGCGCGGATCCGGCGTGCCGCCTCGTAGCCGTCCATACGCGGCATCTGAATGTCCATCAGGATCAGGTCATAGTAGTGGGGCGCGGCTTTTTTCACCATCTCCACAGCAATATCGCCGTCCTCGGCTTCCTCCACCGCCAGCCCGTCGCTTTGCAGGATTTCGCGGGAGATCTCACGGTTCAGCTCGTTATCCTCTACCAGCAGGACCCGCCGTCCGCGCAGCAGGGCGCGGTCGGGCGCGGGGGCTTCCTCGGGGTGCAGGTCAGCCGCCGTGCCGGTGGGGAAGGTGAACTCGCAGATGAACTCCGAGCCTTTGCCCGCTTCGCTGCGGCAGGTGATGCTGCCGCCCATCGCCTCCACCAGACGCTTGGTGATGGAAAGCCCCAGCCCGAAGCCCTCGATGCCGGTGACAACGCTGGTGTTCTCCCGCTCGAACGCCTGGAACAGCTGCTGCTGGAATTCTTCGCTCATGCCGATGCCGTTATCCTTTACCGAGATGCGGTAGTGGGCACAGCCCTCCCCGCTGCTGGTCTCCTCCATCGTGTAGAGGATCCTGCCGCCGGCAGGGGTGTACTTTACGGCATTGCCGATGAGGTTCAGCTCGATCTGATTCATTTTCAGGTCGTCAAAGCAGGCAATGCGGTGCTGCACATCACAGTGCACCTCCAGCGTCAGGTCTTTCTTCTGCAGGTCTACCTGGAAGATGTACTGCACATTCCGCAGCGTTTCAGGGATATCGTGCGGACGGATATCCAGCGTCTGCTTGCCGCTTTCGATGCGCGCGAGGTCAAGGACATTATTGATGAGCCGCAGCAGATGCTCGCCGGAAAGATTGATCTTCTGCAGGCAGTCCACCACCTTTTCGGGGTCGTCGGCGTACTTTTCCGCCAGCGAGGAAAACCCGATGATGGCATTCATGGGGGTGCGGATATCGTGGGACATATTGAAAAGGAAGGCGCTCTTGGCACGGTTGGCGCTTTCGGCGGCGTCCTTTGCCTGCTCCAGCTCCGCGGTGCGGCGCATATCCTCATCAATGCAGCGGGTCATGGAAATACAGCAGATATCACCGGAAAGGTTCTCCATCAGGATATTGCTGGTTTCCATCCAGTGCAGCTCGCCGTCATCACCGCGCTGCCGCACCTGCACCCGCAGGGTGCGCTCGCCCCGCTCGTAGGCGGCAAGCTGCGCTTTGCGGTTCATGCAGTGGCACAGGCGGTCATAGTCCTCGGGATTTTCTATTGAAGCGCGCAGCCCCTCCAGCAGCTCATCAATGCCGAAGCTGCCCAGCTGACCGGTGTTGACGATACTGTTATTGTAGATGGTCTTAGCCTCGTTGCGGGAAAGGTTTTCCTCCATAATAAACGGATAAACGGTGCTGGCGGCGGAAACGATCAGATCCATGCTGGTGCGGTTGCGGATATGCTCCTCGGTCTGCTCGGTGATATCCCGGATCCCCACCAGCATATGCGGCTCCTTGGGGTTCTCACGGTCAATGGAGAACTTTCCCTGCAGGCGCCGCAGCTCGCCGCCGAGATTGGCGTCATATTCTATGTAAAAGCTCTTTTGGCTGGCAAGAATGCCCTGCATGGTGGCAAGGCGGGTCGCCGCGCGGAACCGCTCGCGGTCATGGGGACACACGACCTTCTGGGCGTAGCGCCCCACACAGTCGGCGTAATCATTGCTGCCGCCGCTCCAGTCCTGCACCTTATCGTTGTGGCGCAGCTGGTAGTGCTCCTGCCTGCCGGTGCTCAGGTCAACATTGATCAGGCTGATATAGTCATCGGAAAGGCTTTGCAGCAGCGAGATCACCCTGCCGTGGCTCTCGTTTTCCTGCCGCAGCTTGGCACGCCGCCGCGCGATGTAGATAAACTGCGTACCGGCAACCAGAACCGCCACAGCAAAAAGGAACATGGTAAGGTGCTCATCGGCATTTACTTCATTGGAAAACTGGCGCACGGCGCCGGAGGGAAACAGCTGCAAAAGCGACCACTCGGTGCCCAGAATGGGCTGAACTTCGCCGCCGGAGGAGCCGCTGCTGCCGACAAAGGAAAAGCTGAATTTTTCCTGCCCCGCTACGGCGGCAAAGATCGCCTCGTCCTCGCCGGTGCCGATCAGCGCCAGTGTATCGCACAGATCCTCGGCGTCCTCCAGCATCGGCACCAGGTACTGCCCCAGCACGGTGCCGTCGGCGTCCACCATCATGGTAACGGCGGGGTAGCCGTACAGGTCGGTTTTCAAAATAGCGGAGACCGTCGGCTCCTCCAGCGAGCCGATCATCACGCCGCAGATCTCCCCCTGATAATACACCGGCGCGTAAAAGCTGATGAGCTTGGTGCCGGTGATGCGGGACTGCATAATGGCAAGAAAGCCGCTGTTGCCCTTCATGGCGTCCACGAAGTAGGAACGGTCGCCGACATAGCGGATCTGGTCGGTGCTGGAGCTCACAAAGCCGTCGGGATCGACATAGCGGATCCAGTCAAAGCCGGAATCCTGCTCCAGCGACGCAAGGTAGGAGGGATCTTCCCCGGTGGAATACAGTGTCTGCCCGTATAGATAGGCAATGGAACGGATCGCGGACAGCTTATCGCTGAATACATCGCTGACATGCAGGGCGGTACGGGTGCTCAGGGTATCTACATACTGGTCGATCTGCTCAATCAGTCGGGTATAGTTCTGGCGGGTGGAAAGCCCTATAATGGCAGCCACCATAAGGAACAGCAGTATGATATTGGCGGCAAGGTGGTAATTCAGCTTTTTTTCGCTTTCTCTTTTCATGTGCCGTCTCCTTGTTTCGGTCGGGTCTTTTCTAATCGGCAGGGGGTGTTTCCAGCAGCGCCAGTGCTTCCAGCACCCGCTCGTATTCCGCCTGCACCCCATGGTACAGCGCTTTTGCTTCGGGCGGCAGGGTATCCTGCCCCCGCAGCGCTTCGGTCAGCCCGCCGCACGCCGCGGCAAGGGCATCAAGGCTCAGGTTCAGCGCAATGCCTTTCAGGGTATGCGCCGCACGGAAGGCGGTTTTCGCGTCCCCTGCGCGGAGGGCGTCGCCCAGCAGTGCACTGCTGGGCTCCTGCGGCAGTCTCCGCAGGAATGATGCTATCAGCCTGTCTTTGCGCAGGCGCGCCGCGGCGTCGGCATAGTTTCCGCCCACGGCGGCGTAGAATTCACTCAGCGTCATGGGGCACATCCTCGTACAGCACGGCACAGTCCTTCATCGCTTTGGCGCGGTACAGGGCGGTATCCGCCTTTTGTACCAGCTCCGCTATCGTCCCCTCGGCGTAAATGCTGCCCACGCTGATGCTCACCCGCAGTTCGGGCTGCTCCTCAAAGCGCAGTTCCCGCACGGCAGCGCACAGCGCCTCCAGCTTCTGCCGCAGCTCCCACTGCGGCAGCCCGTGGAACAGCAGTAGGAATTCATCGCCGCCGTAGCGCACCAGCACATCGCCGCCGCGCAGCTGCGCGCGCAGGGTCTGCACCGCACGCATCAGGGCAATGTCGCCCGCGGGGTGCCCGTAGCAGTCGTTGATCTGCTTCAGGTTATCAATATCGATCATGGCAAGGGCGTATGTACCGCTTAAAGTCCGCAGCCGGTCATCATAGTAGCGGCGGTTAAGGGCGTGGGTCAGCGAATCGGTAAATATCTGCCGGTTGCGCACCAGCAGCTGATTGAGCAGGCTGTCGTTTTCGGCGGCACGCATATTTTCGGGGTGAATAGGGTTCACGCATTCCAGCGAATAGGGCACGCCGTCGATCTCCACGCACATGGCAAGCACATAGTACAGGTCATTGCCGATAGCATCTATTTTGTTCTGGGTGCGGCGGGTGCGCACCACCTCCTGCGAGATGCAGTTGTCGCAGCGCTGCTTTCTGCCCCACAGGGCATAGCACGGTTCGGCGGTCTCCGGTGAACGACCGTCCCCGTCGGTAAGCTGCATACAGATATCGGGATCGACCAGCCGCACCATGCGGAACATGCCGCGGCAGAATTGCAGCAGGGTCCCCACCTGGTCGGAGGTGATGTGTATGGCACCGTCCGCCGAGGGCATCGGCAGCAGCACCTGCTCCTGCGGTGCCATGGGTGTCTGTGTCGTTTTTCCCAGCTCCTCCATGCAGGTGTAGCGGGTATCCACATCGGTCACTTTGCCAAACAGCCCGCAGCAGCGGATCGGCTCCGAAGCCGACCACGCAATGAGCAGCGAGAGCCGGCAGCGCCGCAGCTCGCCGTTCAGCAGCAGGCGGGCGGGGACTTCGGCATACAGCTCGTCGGGGGTCATCTCCTGCAGCTGGCGCCGGATCGCCGCGACCGTCTCCGCCCCGATGAGGGTAAGAAAATCGCTGCTTTGCAGCGGGTCTACGATAACGGCAGGCAGTCCCGTCTGCTCCACCGCCCCGCGGGAAAGCTGCAGGGAGGAGGGCTGCGCCTGATACTCAAACCACATCTCGCGGCTCAGTCCGGTAAAAAAGCTCTTGCGGGCAAGGCTTTCCTCCAGCTGGCGGGTCATGCGTGCCGAGGCAATATCCCGCTCCCGGTACAGCGAATCGCCGGTGCGGTGGTTCGCCACGGGGTCCTGTCCGGCGTCAATGGAGGCGATATCCCGCTTGATGATATCCGAGACCTCGTCTAGACACTCCAGCAGCAGCGGGTTAAAGCTGCCGCACTCCCCGTTGTGGATCATATCGATCGCCTTTTCGTGGGAGAAAGCCTCCTTGTAGCTGCGGCGGCTGGTCAGGGCGTCGTACACATCGGCAAGGGCGGCGACCTGCGCCGCGATGGGGCAGCCGTCGCCCCGCAGTCCGTCGGGGTAGCCCTCGCCGTTCCAGCGCTCGTGGTGCCAGCGGCAGATCTCGATGGTGTACTTCACCAGCTTTTCGCTGCGATACACCGGCATTTCCGCCACCAGCTGCGCACCCAGCACGGGGTGCTGCTTCACGACCTCGTATTCCTCGGCGGTCAGTCTGGCAGGCTTTTTCAGGATCTCCTCGGGGATCAGTATTTTGCCTACATCGTGCAGACCCGCCGCCAGAGAGATCACCTCCACATCGTCGGGATCCAGCGCGTAGCGGTCGGTCTTTTTCAGCAGGCGGCGCAGCAGCAGGCGGGTAATGTGCCCCACGCCGGACATATGCTTGCCGCCTTCGCCGCAGCGGATCTCCAGCATATAGTCCAGGATAGCGATAACGATATCCTTGTTGCGCTCCCCCTGCAAAAAGCGACCGGTAAGTGTATCCATCAGCTGCTGCTTTTTGGCATGCAGCAAAATAGCGTTGATGATGCGGCGGCGAACGGCACCGGTGGCAAAGGGGCGGCTGATGTAGTCGGAAGCCCCCAGCTCAAAGGCATGGTCGATGTAGCCGCTGCCGCTTTCCGCCGAGATCATGATGACCGGGATCTCCTCCAGCCAGCCGCGGCGCTTCATTTCCTCCAGTACCGCAAAGCCGTCTGTCTCCGGCATCACCACGTCCAGCAGCAGGGCGGCAAGCTCCCCGTGGCAGCTTTGCAGCACGGCAAGCGTCTCCTGCCCGTCGGCAGCCTCCACCACCTCAAAGTCCTGCTCCAGCATATTGGCAAGGATCGCGCGGTTCAGTTCCGAATCGTCCGCGATCAGCAGTTTCTTACGCTCCATGATATAGATTCATCTCCTCTCCCGCGCCCACGGTCGGGGCGCGGAAAAAACTGTCTCTTAACATTATATTTTACCATGTTTTTCGCCAAAAGCAAAACGGTATCGCAAATATGTTCAAAATTTTACATTCCAAAACGAAAAAATACCGCCGGAGCGGTTCAACGCCCGCAGCGGCGGTAATGGGAATGTGTTTTTGTGCAGTTTACGCGATCACGCCGTAGGCGAGCTTCAGCCGCAGGATACGCAGTACGCTTTCATCAATGCGGTCAACGGAAAGCCTGCCGTTTTCCACCGCCGCCAGCACACCCTGATACGCCGCGGCATAGTCATACGGCATCAGCAGAATATCCGCACCGGCATTAAGCGCCAGCACAGCGCTTTCCGCCGGGGTATAGTTCTGGGTGATCGCGCCCATCGCCAGCGCGTCGGTGATGATGACCCCGTCATAGCCCAGCTCTCCGCGCAGGCGGTCGGTCAGCATGGCGTGGGAAAGGGAAGCGGGCAGACCGTCTTTTGTCACTAACGGTGTGGTCAGGTGCGCCGCCATAATCAGGTCGGTCTTTTCCAGTGCGCCCATAAAGGGAACCAGCTCGCACGCCAGCAGCTCCTCCCAGTTTTTGTTTACCTCGGAATAGCCGTTGTGGGTGTCGCCGCTTGCCTCCCCGTGTCCGGGGAAGTGCTTGATGCAAGCCATCACGCCGGCGCTGTGCAGCCCGTCTATCATGGCGTTCACCATGCCGGAAACGGTTTGCGGGTCACTGCCGAAGGCACGGGAACCGATGATGATATGATCGGGGTCGGAATTGATATCCGCGACCGGCGCGAAGTCCAGGTTAAAGCCGTATTGCTTCAGGTAACCCCCGATCACGCTGCCCATCTCGCGGGCTTGCGCCGTATCGCCGGTGGCGCCCACCGCGGTGGCACTTTCAAACCTTGGCACATCAAAGCCCGCGGCGTTGGCAATGCGGGAGACGCTGCCGCCCTCCTCATCGGTGCACAGGAAAAGCGGCACAGCGCTGGCTTGGTTCAGGTCGGTAAGGAAGTGCTCCAGCTGCTCGGGGTTGGCTATATTCTTTCCGAAAAAGACGATCCCGCCGGCGGGGCACTTCGCCAGCTGTGCCGCCATCTCTTCGGTCAGCTGCTGCACCCCGTAGTCGCTGGTGCTGTGTACCTGCTCCGGCGTCAGCGCGGGGTCAAGCGACTCCGGTCGGATAATAAACAGCTGCCCGATCTTTTCCTCCAGCGTCATCTCGGCAAGGAGCTGCTCGGCGGTCGGTGTTTTAACCCCGTCATCAGGGGTCGGCTGCGGCTCAACAGGCGTCGGCTCCGGCGTCGGGGTCGGGGTCGGCGTATTGCCCTGCGTCGGCGAGCAGCCGGTCGCCAGCAGTGCCAGAATAAGCAGCAGGCTGATAATTTTCTTCATATCGTTGTCACCTCGGATAGATGCAGACTAAATCTGTAAAGCAAGCAGTATTATAGTGCTATGCATATAGTGCTAGTGCCGTTTTTTCACGCTTTTCCTGCAAGGGGAGCGGAAATTCGGCTTTCCAATATTTCCGCCTTAAACACGGCTGTCAATATCTATTTATTAGGAGACCGTTGAAGGTACTTCGTCCGTTTCATGGCATAGAGTTCATTTTTCTGCGGTATTCTGCAAAATCCACATCGACAGATGCAACAACATCTCTGTCCGCAGCAATTTTTTGGACTGTTGCAATGGCAGATGGCTCTGGGAGGGCTTCCCCGTCATCTTGCATATCAATGCCCACAATACCAATGGCATCGCGTGCCATTTCGACCGCCTCTGCAAAGGTATCGCCCTCGGTGTTAATGTCGAAATCAGGAATATACACCACATAGCCTGTTTCGACCGGCGTTAAAACGATAGGATAAGATCTTTTCATACATATACCTCCGCGGCTTCATAGGCAAGAGAAACTTACTTCAGCTTTCACCGCCCTTTAATGCCTTTATCCGGATTTTGTGCGATAGTATTTTGGCACCATAGCCATTCCGCTCGTTCCATGCACATTATGCACCTTTCGTACCCATCTGCCAACGACATTCGCAGAATTATCTAATTAGAATTATCTAATTATTTTAGATAAATAGTATAGATAAGTAAATTTACATTTGATACAATGTAATTGCAGGAAAAAAGTAAGAATATGGTGGAAAATAAAAAGCGCCGCACAAAACGCGCGGCGCAGTCCAAGAATAAGAAAAAAACTAAAAGCTGTCAAGGAGGTACACTTATGAGCGAAATCAAGTTCCTGTTACTTTTTGTTGTAGTCTATGTTATAGTCCGTCAGATCATGCGGAAAGTTACAAATTATTAAGAAAGGGGAGATCATATGTCAGCATCAAGCAGCACAAAGGCATTGCTTGCCCTTACAGGGAAAAAGCAGGTAGAACTGGCGGAGCATTTCGGTATGCTGCGCCAGACGATGAATAATAAATTCGGGCGTGACGGCTGGAGCGCCCATGACCTTATCAAGGTGGCGGAATTCTGCGGCTGCAAGTTGGCATATATCCTCCCCAATGGTCAGCAGATCGTCATTACCGAGGATCCGGCAAGCGATAAATGATCGCCTTTTTGAACAAAGGAAAAGCCTCAGTTTCATGCCTGAAACTGAGGCTTTCTGCTTGGTGGACCCGAAGGGATTCGAACCCTCGGCCTCCGCGATGCGAACGAATTAAAAGCTCTGATTTGTATTGATTTTCAAACATTTCCAGCGCTTTCGGCTGGAATGTAAATGGTCTTGTGGCCTCTTTTTCCCGTTGTAACCATGTGTCCCGGAAGCGTCTGTGGTACGCGTTGTGGTCATAGAAAAACAGGCGGAAAGGCGTCCATCCTCGGTGCGCCTATTATAGCCAGAAATAGAAAAAGCGTCAACGGTTTTCTTAACCCTTGGCGGCGCAAACCGTGGGATGCTATAATCAAAGAATAAGGGCAGCTGCTTTGTACGCTCTCC
>CAKSYU010000028.1 GCA_934524965.1 uncultured Angelakisella sp. | reverse complement strand
CGCAGAAAAACAATATTCGTATCCAGCGCAGCCAAGCGACGCGGGTTTTTAGGGCAGCAGCCCTAAAACGCTTTTGGGTACTTTTGGCGGGTCAAAAGTACCACCCCGCCGGTAGGCGGAGATACAGACCAAGCCCTAATTAAAACTTTGCGACGCCGTCAGGCGACATGGAACGAAGTCATAGAACGGATCGCGGCGAGAGGGTGCGGGCGCGCGACCCGCCGCAGGCGGAGACTATCTTGCACGGAAAAAGCGCACCTTGCGGCGCGCTTTCGGTCTGCGGTATTTTACTGTGCTTTGGCAGGGGTATTGCCGTCATTCTCCCTGTGGAGGATCCTGTCCAGCTCCTCACGGCGGGCTTTGCGGTATTCATAGTACTGCTGCAGCTGCTCCCGCATCGGCAGGTCGGTGTGCAGCGCCAAAAAGAAGTGCTGCCGTCCCTTTTCCCTGCCCTCCTTCAGGTAGGCTTTCAGTTCCTCGTAGCGTACCACCACATTCTTCTCGCGGGCGAAGGTCCTTATCTTCACCATAAGGTGGGTGGAGTAGACAAAGTCGATGGCGAAAATGCCGAAGAACATGCCGATGACGAAGGAGAACGCCAGATTGCGGGAAAGCCAGTCCAGCGCCCGCAAGATATAGGGATCGACAAGAAAATAGTAAGCTGCGCCCATTACCGCCCAAATTGCCGAAAACAGCGGGCAGATCAGTCCGTCAATATTTCCCCAGCGGCGGCTGTAATCCCACAGTCGGGCATTCATCACCTTCAGCAGCATAATACCGGCAATGTACTCGATGGCGGTCATTGCCGCCGCCATCAGCGCCAGCATCAAGATATTGTTCCAAACGGGGTCGGCGCCCTGACGGCTTTCCGCCAGACGGGAGACCAGATACAGAATACAAAGCCCCGTACCGTACAGCGGCACATAGGGACCCACCATGAACCCGGGGTTGATCCACTTGCGCTCCGGATTGTTGCCGGAGATAAAGCGGCGGAACAAAAGCTCCAGCACCCAGCCCAGCGAGGAACCGATATAGAACAGAAAAGCCAGCTTCAAAAAGGTATTCATATGCCCTCCCGACAGGAAAAACGCGGCACGCTCCGGCAGTGGGATATACCGCTTCTCTTCACAGTATAGCATAATTCGCCCGCCGGTTCAATTCACAGATGAAACGGAATGGGGGAAGAACGGCAAGGCTCCTCCCCCACGGTATCTGCGTTATTCCACCAGCCACAACTTGCGGGCGGCGGTCTTTGCCTCGCTGCGGCGGCTGACATTCAGCTTGGTAAGGATATGGCTGACATGAGTTTTGACGGTGGGCAACTTGATATCCAGTATCTCGCCGATCTCGGCATTGCTTTTATCGGCGCACATCAGCCGCAGCACCTGCAGCTCGGTGGCGGTCAGCGCCTCCTCCGGCGAAAGCGGCGGCTGCAGATAGAAGGGATACCGCGCCGCCTGCAAACGGGCGGCGGCAATGACCCGACGGAACCAGCTTTCCTCGCCCTGCCAGTCTACTTCCTCCAAAAGTGGCAGCACCGCCCCGCCGTACATACTTACCGGTCGGATAAAATTGAAGCCGGCAGCGGTCTCCAGCGCCGCGGTGAGCGACTCCCGCCAGCTTTCGTCCTTACGCCGGTACAGGGCGATCGCCCGCAGAATGCCAAGGTAAATAAGGTCGATATGCCGGCGGCAGATCTCGCAGAACGGCTCCAGCGGCGCCAGGGTCAGCAGCGCCGCCTGCGGGCGACCCTGCGCCAGCTCCGCCATTGCCTGCGTGAGGTACTGGTACCGCTTCATGATATTGATGTTCAGAAGGTCGCGCGGCGCTTTTTCCCGGTACCAGCTGTCCACGGTATCCATATCGCCGGTGTGCAGCGCCACACGGCACAGCATGGCATCGATATTGAGCAAAAAGCGGGTGTGACCGTATTCTGTAAAGCGTTCCCGCAGGCTTTCCAGCGTTCTGCCGGCGTCCTGCGCGTTCCCGTTGTCGATCTGACTGCGCGCCAGCAGCCCCACGGCGGCAAACTCGATATCCGGTGTGCCGCTGCGCTGGATCTCGCCCAGGCGGGACATGACCGACAGCATGCGGGCGGAGATATCCTCACCCTTTTCAAACTTACTTTCGGCAATGGCGCAGTCCGGCAGACCGACGCCGTCCTTGCCCAAGATCGCCTCCACCGGTGTGCGGATCGTTTGGTACAAAAGGTCGTCCCGACGGCTCCATTCGCTGAAATCCTTGCCGCCGTTCATAATACTGGGCAGGGCGCTGGTGACCGAAAAGGCGGGCAGCGTGACCTCCTTATTGACCAGCAGGCGGTACGCCGCCGGAATGATGGCGGTAAGATCGGTAACGCCGCGCTGCGGCAGCGAGATATCCAGCCATGCCAGCCTGCCCCGTGCCTGCCGGCCCGCCGCGTCGCTTTTGCCGCGGCTTGCCGCAAAGCGGGAAAGCTCATTGTACCAGCGCTCGGAGGCATCGTAATCCGCCGCCAGCGCCGAAAGCATGCTCATACCCTGCATCAGCGCCGGAGAAGCGCTGATCTCCTCCTCCGGCAGGCTGCGGTAGTATTTTTCCATCTCGCTGTAATGTCCCATACCGGGGTGCAGCTCGGCATTGCGCACCAGCAGCTCGCTAACCTTGGAATGGTCGCCGCCAAGGGTATAACATTCCAGCGCGTGGCTGTAATCCTCTTTCAGCTCGTAGTAAAGTCCGCCGCGGTTCAGCACGGTGCGGCGCTTTTCCACGGTATATTCCCTGTCCATTTCCCACAGCAGGAAGGTGCGGAACTGCGCCCAGAAGCGGTAACGCCCCACCCCATCGGGGCGCAGCATGGTGGTATTGCGCTGCAGCCAGCCCAGCAGCTCGCCCGCCTTGGGGTCGCCGCTGACCATGCGCGCCATTTCCACATCAAAGCTCTCAAACGGGGCAAGCTCCAGCAAAAAGCGGCGAATGGGCAGATCGAAGCGGTGGTAGACCGCCGCCTCGAAGTAGAAAAACACCTCGTGGTAGCACTGGGCAATCAGCTCCGAGCCGAAGGCTCTGCCGCCCGCCATGTTGTGCGCCGTGATCGCCACGCCCAGCGGGTAGCCGCTGGTCTCCTTTAAGATACCGCTGATCTCGGTTTCGGAGACCGGTATTTCCTGCCGGCGGAACAGGGCACGGACATCTTCCCGATCGAACAGCAGGGCATCGGCATTCAGCACCGTCATAAGCCCCGCGTACTGGAACGCCATGAGCCAGCCGGGGGGCGCCCCGCGCGAAAGCAGCACAAAGCGGCGGTCGCCCCGCTCCCGGATCAGGTCACAGAGTGCCTGCTGCTCGGTCTCGTCCTGCATCTGCTGCAGATCATCGACCAGCAGCACCGACCAGTCCTCCCCCTCGGGGAGGGCGTATTCCGGCGTGCCGGCGGTCAGCGCGCAGACCGTCTCCTCCGCCAGAAGCGCCTCTGCCAGACTGCTTTTGCCAAAGCCGCAGGGCGCGCTGAAAAACAGCACCCTGCCCCGCGCCATGAACTTATCGTACTGCTGCCGCACCGACGGCTTGATGATGATGCTTTTTGACATGGTCCTCCTCCGTTTCCTCCGTCCCGAAAATCATTCCTTTGGGGGACGGCGGGGGCATATTGCAGGGAAATTCCCCGCCAATGCCTCTCTTTTTTCTATTTTAGCAGGTCATGTGGGCGGTGTAAATCATACCAAAGTATGAAAACAGCAAAAAAGGACCGGTGTACAGTCCTTTTTTATTCGGCTTGGTTATTTCCTTTTGCGGCGAATGGCAAATACCAAGGCACCCATCATCAAAAGCGCTGCCGAAAGAGCGGCAAGGCTGCTGCCGGCGGGGGCACCTGTCCCCGGATTGGAGGGACGGACAATGACCGAAGGCGAGGTATCCTTGACCTTGACCAGCAGGTAATACCCGCTTTCCACCATGCCGAAGCGGTAATTGTCCCGCTCCGCCAGGGTGGAAACGGCCTTCGCTTTCGCGTCGCCGTCCATATAGTACAGCCTTGACTGCTCGTAGCCCGCCCTTGAGGTCATGGTAATGGTGACGCTGCCCTGCGGCCGGACGGGGGTACTACCGCGGTAGAAGGCAAGGTAATAAGCGACCGGCTCCTGCCCGAGGGACGCCGCCGCGCCGCTGAGCCACGCGAATGCCTGCGGCTCCTCCCCTGCCGTGACTGGAATGATGACGACCCTCAGTCCGCGGTCCGCCGCGTCGCTTACACCGCTGAGGGTGATCTTCTCCGGCAGCTCTACGCTATCCATGCCGGCAATGCCAAGGGGTGATCTCGTAATAATTCTTGCGGTCCACACGGTTCCCGTTTACATCAATGCTCTGTCCGCCCGATACCGCTCCGGCGGTCGCCTCCGCCGCCCATGCGGTGCAGCAGATCATCAGCAGTGCCGCCAGCGACGCGATCCATCGTTTCATGCCTGCTTCCTCCTTTTACACGACCTTTAAGGTCGTCTTTAATACCGCCGAGCCGGCGCTGTAGTAGGTCTCCGGCTCGTATGCCATGATCTTGAGTGATACGGGGGTCGGCTGCTTCGGGATCTTTTCCAGCCTGACCGCGCGGACATATTCCCCCGGGGCGCAGCAAGCCGCTCTCCCCCAGTATATTGCCCGCCTCATCCAAAATACGCACCTTGAGCCAAACGGTATTCTCCGCCGGATTGGTCAGCCATACCTCCACCTCGCCGTCCAAAGCGAGCAGCTCGCCCGCCGCGGAAAAGCGGAACGCGCGGGCGTCCAGCTCGCCGTAGCCGACATCCTGCGGGACGGTGGGCTGCCCCGACTGCGCCTCCGGCTCGAAGGGCGGCGGGGTGAAGCCCTGCTGCCCGCTGCGGGTCAGCGCCATGGCCATGACAACGATGGCAGCGGCGCACAGCACCGCCACAGCCGGTAATATTCTTTTTTTCATGCCGCCATGCTCCTTTCCGCAAGCTCCGGTCATTCCGTGCTTTGTCATATCCGACCCAAAAGCGAAAAGCGTCCCTTGGGGCAGATATCGCAAAGCACCGTTCCGCGGGGCGGGAAAGCCCGCCCCGCGGGGTCACTCTGCAAAGGTCTTACGGCTCTGCCGTTACCTCGGTGAGGGAAACGGTGATCTCGCCCAGCTTGGTGGAGCTGCTGACGGTGCGGTTCAGTCCGCCGGTGAGGGTGAGGGTGCTGGTAACGCTGTCCGCCTCGTCGGGTTTATTCTCGACGCCCGCGGCGAGCTGACGCTCGGCAACGCTCATGCTGCCGGTGTATTCGCCCTTATAAGGGGTCGTATCCTTGGTGGAGGAGAACGCGACATTGACGGGGGCATTGGAGTGGTTGGTGACGGTAACATCGTTGCCGGTGGCTTTCCAGCCATCACCATCGGTGAAATTGTAGGTATGGGTCTCGGGGACCCAGGTCTTATCGCCGGTGGTCTCGTAGGTGAAGGTCATCTCGCCCCACTCGATCTTAACGCTGTAAACAGTGGCTGCTGTGCCGCTGCCGCTGTAAGAGCCCGCGACGCCGATGGTCTCGCTGCCCATGGCGGTATGGGTGCTATCGCTGCCAGCCGCGTAAGCGACGGTGGAAAGACCCATAAGAAGCATCAGGGCAAGAAACGCTGCAAATACTTTTCTGGTTTTCATTTTGACATGCTCCTTTGCAAAATTTTATATTTCAAAACGCTGTGCGCATCTTGAACGAAACATTACTGTACCGTGATATTCACGGGGATCTGGGTATTGACGATGGTTTTTTCGTGGGTATCCGGCTGGTAATACAGCACCACGAATTCGCCGTTGTAGCCGCCGGCGGAAAGCTGATCCGCCGCGCCCTCCAAAAGATCGAGGGTCGTGACCTGCTTGCCGGGGGAGATGGTGCCGGACTGTGCCAGCACCACATCCTGCACCACGATCTGCAGGACGATATCCTGATTGGAGCGGGATGGATTGGCAAAATAAAGGCTTGCCTGCCCTTCGGCAAGGCTGATGGTGACCTGCGTGGTGTAAGTAAGGCTTACCGCGACGCCGGTCAGCGACCATGTTACCTTCGGTCCCTCCGCCTTGGCGCTGCTTGCCCGCAGCAGGGTGCTTAAGCTGCCGCTGCCCGCGGTGGAGGAGGTATAGCCGCCAAGCGTCGCCGTCATGCTCTGCCCGACATAGGGCTTGGTGGTGCTGAGCGTGATGGGCGCTGTCAGCGTTGCCTTTTTGATGGTGAATTCCTTTTCGACGATACCGATGACCGAGCCATCGTTCGTGACGGTGGTCCGCTTGGAATTCTGCGAGCCGAGGACGGTGACCGCACCGGTGGGACAGTGGATATTCTCGCCGTAGCTGTAGGCGGAATAGCCGCCGGAAAGCGTTTTATTGCTGCCGGAGATGCTTCTGCCGTCACGGTCGCTGGCGGCGCTGTAGCTGACCGAGGTGATCCTCGGCTTGAAGGCACTGCCGGTGTAGGTATAGACGCTCTGGTTCAGGTTGATCTGACAATCCATCAGATCGTAGATGACAAGGGGGGTAAGGGTGGACGAGGAACCCTGTCCGCCGCCGTCGCCCCAGGAGTAGGTATTGAGATTTGCCGCGGTGGAAAGGATCAAGCTGCCGGTGGTGTGCCATGCCCTCAGCACAACGGATTCACCGCCCGCGCCGCCATCGCCGCCGTTATATTTCTTATCGCCTTTTTCATTTTCTATGCCGCCGCTGCCCGAAGCGGCAGTGCCGTTTATGCCCACGCCGGAGCCGTCGCTGCCGCCGTTGCCGAGTTTGGCGTCATTCCAGCCGTGACCGTCGGTGCCGGTCTGCGTACCGGCGGAGCCGCTGCTGCCGGCACGACCTGCCGCACCGCCCGCGCCGCCGCTTCCGCCGATGGCAGCAGCAGCACCGCCGCCGTTTCCGCCGCCGAAGTACCACCGATAATGATAAGTGGGTCCGTGCTCTATGGCGACATCTTTCAGGGCGTCGCCGCCCGCGGTGCCCGCCGCAGCATTGCCGCCGGTCACGGTCAGGGTATCCTTGGGTGCGGAACGGGAGGTGGAAAGCTCCTCATCGTGGGCGCTGTAAATGGTAAGCACCGCGCCCTCCGGCACATTGATCGCCGCCGTAGCGCCCGTGATGCCGCTGGCATCGGCGCCGCGCAGGGTCACGCTGCCGTTAATGATGATCTTAGCGCTCGCGCCGGAAGCCAGTGTAATGGGGCTTTGACCCGCAGAAGCGCTGAAACTGATGGACCCGTTGATGAGCAGCACATCACCGTTATTCAGTGTCAGCGGGAAGCTGCTGGCAGAGGATACCGTGCGAGTGGGCTTTGGCTGCCACGAGGTGCTTGCCATCAGCTGCAGCTCCTGCGTTTCCGCCGATGCTTCCACCGGTTCCTCCACAGGCACTTCCTCCTCCGCCGAATCGCCGCCGCTCTCCGCGACGGTTTCTGGTTCCGTCACGGTCTCTATTACGGTCTCCTACTCGGCATGCGCTACCGGCGTGACGGTAACGACCATCATCAAAGCCAGCAGCAGTGCCAGCCATTTTCTCTGCCTCATATGCATACTCCTTTCAAAGCGGCGCGGCGGTACAGCGGGCGGGAAAGCCTTCCGGGAAAAACCGCAAAAAGACGCGCTCCATCCGTAAAAAAACAATACGGTTCGAGTACGCCTTCTCTTTTGGTATAAGCGAAGAGAAAAGTCCAATAAACGGGTCAGTTTATCGGTGCCAGACGCTTCCGGAAGCGCTCCCTCGTTCAGAATTGACATTTGTTCCCATTCGACGAAACGCTACATTTTTTACCACTTTTTGACCCTCTCGCCGCCAAAAGTTCGACCATATTGTAATGAAATCGTCCAAAATCAACAAGGGATTTGGCACAAACGGTTAAAAAATGGCACAAACGGTCACGCTTTTCCTGCTTCCGTCATTTTTTCTTCACAATTGTGTGTTACAATTCATAATGAATGATTTTGTGTTCAAAAAACGGGAGAGGGGAGCCGCTGTGAAGATCGCTGTTGTTGATGATGATATCCATTTTATTTGAACAGCTGCGCAAAGGAGGAAAATGACAATGCCCCCGCTTTACCGCATCGCAGAGGTCGCGGTTTACTCCCTGCTGAATTTTCTTCCCTTTCTGGTGCTGGCACTGTATCCGTTCCGGCACAGCCTGTGCTTTTCCCGCAGGGTCACGGGGCTGCTTATTCTGCTGCTCACCTGTTTTCAGCTGGTGCTGGGCGAGCAGAACCACCAGCTTGCCATGCAGACCATGCCGTACGGCAACCTGCAGGAGAAGATAGCCGAGGCGCGCCGTGCCAAGCATGATGTGCGCCACCACATTACGCTGATGCAGGAATACCTGAACGAGGGAAACTACGCCGCGCTGCGGGATTACCTGAACCGCTACGGCAAAAGCCTGCCGGACGATTCCCCGCTCTGCTACTGCGAAAACCCCGCCGCCAATGCCGTGCTGCTGTACTTTGCGCAGCAGGCAAAGGAAAGCGGGATAGAATACACCGTAAAGACCAATATTCCGCGGGAGCTTCCCATACCGGACCCCGATATTTCCGTTCTGCTGGGGAACCTGCCGGAAAACGCGGTAGAGGCGTGCAAAAAGGAGCACGCCGAAAGCCGGCGGATCATCATTCGCGCCGATACCGACGGGAACGCCCTGTGCGTCACCGTGGATAACACCTGCACCACAGCGCCCCGACGCACCACCGGCGGCGAGCTGCTTTCCACCAAGCACCGCGGGCGCGGGCTTGGCACCCAGTCAGTAAAAAGCATTGCCGCCCAGCGCGGGGGCGTCTGCCGGTTCGAGGCAAAGGACGGCATGTTCTACGCCTCGGTGTATTGTCCGCTCGACACTGCCGCATCGCCTTCCTCCCGCAGCCATTAACTCTCCGGCTGCCTTTCGATACAAGAACCCCTCCGTATGGTGTGCAATACGGAGGGGTTCCTTCTTTGTGTTTATTCCGTTTTTTAGAATTCCGCGAAGCCGGTGGTGCGGGGGAAGGGCAGCACATCACGGATATTGGGGATACCGGTGACATACATGATCAGGCGCTCGAAGCCCAGACCGAAGCCCGCGTGGCGCGCCCCGCCGAAGCGGCGCAGATCGAGGTACCACCAGTAGTCCTCCTCATTGAGACCCAGCTCGTGGATCCGATCCAGCAGGATATCCAGACGCTCCTCACGCTGGCTGCCGCCGATGATCTCGCCGATACCGGGCACCAGCAGATCCACCGCCGCGACAGTCTTGCCGTCATCGTTCAGGCGCATATAGAACGCCTTGATCTCCTTGGGATAATTGGTGACAAAGACCGGTTTGCCGAAGATCTTTTCGGTGAGGTAGCGCTCGTGCTCGGTCTGCAGGTCAACGCCCCAGCTGACGGGGTACTCAAACTCCACATCTGCCTTTTGCAGCCGCTCGATGGCTTCGGTGTAGCTGCACACGGCAAAGTCGCTGTTCACCACATGGTTCAGGCGCTCCAGCAGCCCCTTATCCACAAAGTTATTGAAGAACTCCAGCTCACGGGGGCACTGCTCCATCACATAGCGCAGCACATACTTTATCATATCCTCCGCCAGCGCCATATTATCCTCCAGATCGGCAAAGGCGATCTCCGGCTCGATCATCCAGAACTCGGCGGCGTGGCGACCGGTGTAGGATTTTTCGGCGCGGAAAGTGGGACCGAAGGTGTAGATCTTGCCGAATGCCATTGCCATGCACTCGCCCTCCAGCTGACCGCTGACGGTGAGGTTGGTGGCTTTGCCGAAGAAATCCTGGCTGTAATCGATCTTGCCGTCCTCGGTCATGGGAGGATCGGCGGGATCGATGGTGGTGACACGGAACATCTCGCCGGCGCCCTCGCAGTCGCTGCCGGTGATGAGCGGGGTATGGGCATACACAAAGCCGCGCTCGGTAAAGAACTTGTGGATCCCCTGCGCCGCAACGGAACGCACGCGGAAAGCTGCGCTGAAGGTATTGGTGCGGGGACGCAGGTGCTGAATGGTGCGCAAAAACTCCATGCTGTGGCGCTTTTTCTGCAGGGGATAATCGGGGGTGGAGGCGCCCTCCACGGTGATCTCCTCGGCATGGATCTCGAAGGGCTGCTTCGCTTCGGGGGTCAGCAGCAGGCGACCGGTGACGATGAGCGCCGCGCCGACATTCTGGCGGGAGATCTCATCGTAATTTGCCAGTTTATTTTCCTCAAACACCACCTGCAGATTGCTGAAATAGCTGCCGTCGTTCAGCTCGATAAAGCCGAGGGCTTTGCTGGAGCGCAGAGTGCGCACCCAGCCACAGACCGTCACCGGCTCCGCAGTATAGCGGGCAGGCTCCGCAAACAGTGCATTGATCTCTACTCGTTTCATGGGACTTCCTTCCTTTTTTCCGAAAGTGATTTATAATATTATAGTACGCCCAGGGCGCTCGTGCAATCCTTTCTTTGCCCACAGTGCAAAAATTGTGTTCTGCCGCAACTTTTTTGTAAAAAAGGGGTTGCTTTTGCGCCGGTGATACGGTATAATGAATTCTCGTCAGGGCTTTACTTGACCGTCCTGATCACGACATGGAGATGTCGCCTAGTTGGTCGAGGGCGCACGACTGGAAATCGTGTAACCGTCAAAAGCGGTTCGAGAGTTCGAATCTCTCCATCTCCGCCAAATAAAAAAGGAGCCTTTTGGCTCCTTTTTTATTTGGCGGAGATGGAGAGACCTTGCCCCACTGCCTGCATTGTGGTATGCTGTAGCTGGAAAAGCTGTGCAAGGGAGGCGGTAAGATGTACTATGAGGAAAATACAAGGCTGGTTGAATGCTTCGGTAAGCTGGAGCAGCTTTGCAGTCAGATCTACGGGGAAAAGCACGGGGTAACAAGTTATATCAACGATATGACCGCCAAAAGCAGCATTGGCTGGGGAACCGTAAACGGCTGGGAAAAATATCTGAGCACCTTAAAAGAGGTACGACATAAACGCAACCAGCTTTCCCATGGGGAAGTCTCCTTTGAAGAATGGTATGCAACAGAAGAAGATATCCGGTTCATTGAAGAATTTGAAAGAAGCATCCTCACCCAAACCGACCCACTTTCCATGCTGAGAAAAAAGCAGCAGGAAGAGCGTGAGCGGCAGAAGCAGAGGCTGGCGGAAAAGCGGGAAGCCGAACGCCAGAAAAAAGCTGGCGACTGCACTGTGCCCACCAAAGCCACACAGGAAGAGCCAAAAGAAGACAGCCTTGCACTGCGGTGTTTCCTTGCAGCAGTTCTGCTTGCGGTATTTGGATTTGCGCTGTATTTTCTTTTGGGCAAATAAACAAAGTAATTAACGGCAAACCGCGCGGGTCATGCGACCCGCGCGGTTTGTGTTCAGGAAGAGATTTATGAAAAGAAGAAAGTGTCTTGATATTATTTCACCATAGCGGCTTTCTTTGCCTCTTTCTTGGCTTCCAGCCGGCTGACAATGACGGCGCACGCCGCATCGCCCACGATGTTGATGGTTGTACGGCCCATATCAAACAGACGGTCGATGCCGTAGATGAGCAGAATACCCTCGACGGGGATACCAACGCTGGTCAGCACCATCGCCAGCATGACCACACCGGCGCCGCTGACGCCCGCCGTGCCGATGGAGGCAAGGGTTGCGGTCACAACAACCATCACAAGCTGTCCGATGGTCAGCTCCATGCCGTAGCAGCAGGCAAGGAAGATGGTGTTTACCGCCATGTAAACAGCGGTACCGTCCATATTGATGGTTGCGCCCAACGGCAGCACAAAGGAGGAGATCTCCTCGCTGGCGCCCAGCTTCACGGCACATTCCTTATTGATGGGCAGCGTCGCCACGCTGGAGGTGGAGGAGAACGCGAAAGCCATGGCGGGGATCATGCCCTTGAAGAACTTGATGGGGCTCATGCCGCCCATCGTCTTGACAGTGATGGAATAAGTAATGACAGCGTGCAGAATGTAGCCGAGATAGGCAACACCCAGCACCTTGGCAAGGTCGCCCAGAATTTCCGGTCCCTGCACCGCGACCACCCAGGTCATCATGCAGAAAACACCGATGGGAGAAACCTTGATAATGAACATCATCACCCGCATGAACACCTCGTTCAGGCTCTCGAACAGCTCGGCGGCGGGCTTGCCCTTTTCACCGGCAAGGATAATGCCGGCACCGATGAACAGCGCGATGACAATGATCTGCAGCATCGAGGAATTAGCGAAAGGAGTAATGATATTGCTGGGGAAGATATCCACCAGCGTGGTCATAAAGTCGGCGCTCACCGGTTTATCCCAGGTGCCCAGCCCCTCGGTGGAAAGCCGCGGGAAGCCGCCCTTAAAGAGATTGGCAAGCACCAGCCCGATCACCAGCGCCACAATGGTGGTGCAGATGTAGTAGACCATCGTTTTCCAGCCGATGGAACCGACCTTCTTGATATCCTTCATGCTGATCATGCCGCACACCATCGAGAACAGCACGATGGGCACTACAATGAACTTGAGCAGGTTGACGAAGATGGTACCGATGGGCTTTATATATTTGGTGGCAAATGCGGCGCCCTCCGGCAGATAGATAAGACCCCAGCCGAGCAGACAGCCCAAAATCAGTGCAATGAAGATCCAGCCTGCCAGTGACAGTTTCTTTTTAGCGGTTGACATAATGGTTACACCTCGTATCACAGTTTGAATATGTTTCACAGTATAGCACTAAATTTCATTTTGTAAAGCGTTTTTGCAAGTTTTTCTTTTAGAATAATTCATTTTTATGCGGCGCTTGCGCTTAATGTTCCTGCTTTTCTCGTTTTTTGTCTATTTTGACGGTCATTTTTGCACCTTATGTCTTTCTTCCGTTTCATTATACGCATTTTGATTTCATCTGTTCCTGCAAAATCGAGGCTTTCTTTCCACAAAAAATCGGCGCAGTCCCACGGGGCTGCACCGACCTTCCGGTATTCTGTTTTGTTTACGGCAGCAGCGCGACCGTTATATCCTCCTTGGGACGCTCCATAAAACGGATCCGCCATGTCACCGTTTTTGCCGGTTCATATCGCAGCGAGGAATATGCCGTCCGCACCTCGTCGGCGGTCTTGCCCTTTTCCCCTGTGACAAAAACCGCCGTCGGACCGTCCGCCCCGCCGATGATGCCGATGCAGGCGCTGCCCTCCATTGAAATTCCGTCCTCCGCAGAGCTAAAGTGTACCTCATCGTTTGGCGTGGCGTCCTGCACGGTAAAGTCCCCTGCCGGCAGCGGCGGCTCCAGCGTATAGCGCAGCTCTGTGTACTTCCGTGGGTAGACCATGCCCCTTGCCAGCAGGCTGTTCTGCTCCATTGTTTCCTGCTTCAAGGAAATCACCCGCAGTATGTGGGGCAGCCCCGTGCGCGGGTCGGTCAGCGGTACCTCTTTTCCCGCTTCCGCCGTAAAGGTCACGCCCGCCCGTGCTGTCTTTTCCGCCGTCAGCGTCAGCTCCAGCGTATCGGGGGTCAGCTTTTTGCCGTCCCACGGGCAGCACAGCCGCCAGATGACCCAGCCACAGTCCCGCGGTAAGCCGTAGTGCGTCAGCACGCCGTCGGCTTCTCCCTCCCGGCAGCCGTCATCGGGGTACCAGTATATCCTCCCGTAGCCGGTGCTTACCTGCAGTTCTCTGCCATTTACCGTTACCTTTGTGCAGAAATGTTCCTCCATCGGGTTCTCGGCTTCTAATTCGTCCTGCTCCTCCGCGGTCAGTTCCCGCTGCGGCGCACCGTTTTCGTCCATTCCCCACTTTTCGGCAAAGCGGCGCAGCGTCTCCACCGGCACCTTTTTCAAAAGATCCAGCACCAGCCCCTCACTGCAGCAGTACAGGGCAGGCGCCAGCCATTCCTCCCCGTCCCACAGGAAGGTCTTATTCAATGGCACCTCGCTGCCGGCGGTGCGGCGGCGGGGCTTTTTGCCGCCGAAGCCGTATTCAAAATAGACTGCCCATTCCTGAGGCTCCCGCTTTTCCGGGTGCAGCAGCTCCTCATATTCCTTATCAAAGCGCAGCATGGAGCAATCGGTCTCCGCCCGCACTTCTTTCAGGTATTGCCACGGGCGCTCCATCGGGGTCAACCCGCACTTTTCCTCGATCTCCCGCATGACTGTCCGCTGTTCCTCGGTTGGCGGGTTTTCCCGCAGGAAGTCCTTAAACTGTTCTTCCGTCCACATCCACGCCTGCTCCAGCGCGGCGGTATCTCCGCAGGCAAGCAGCAGCCGCAAAAAGTCGCCCGTATCCCGTGCGAGGGGCTGCACGCAGTCCTGCCCCATATTCATGGGGCTGACGGAAAACACCGTCTCCCCGCACCCCTTCACCGTACAGAAGTGGATCCCGTCCACCCCCGCCCAGCCGAAGATGTTTGCACCCTTGGGCGTGCAGATGTAGCGCACGGCATTCCTGCCGCCCTCTGCCCCCAGCGCTCCCAAGTCTATCTGCATTTTCGCAAATTCTGCGTAAGTCATGATTCTCCTCCTTTTTGCTTTCCGCTTTTACCGTTGTTTCCTTTTCTCCCGTATCAGCAGCACCAGACCCACGATCAGCAGTACCGTCAGTGCCGCCACGATCCATTCCAGATCATATTTCTGCACAAAGAACTTCCAGCTGTGTCCGGTCACATTGCTGTTCCACCAGTATTGCCACGTGCTGTGATCAGTGCTCCACACCTTGCGGGGAATCATCACCTCCACAAATCGGGAAGCGATATAGATGATCACATTCCCCCAAAAGCCCAGCATTGCCATCGCACCGCCGGCGATCACCTTTCCATTCGTCCGGTGAGGCTTTGCGGCATTGGCAGCGGTCGGCACCTCGGGGCTTTCCCGTTCCTCGTCCAGCAGGTAATCCGCCGTCACGCCAAAAAGCCGGCTGAGCTGCAGCAGATTTCCGGCATCGGGCAGCGCCGTGCCGCTCTCCCAGCGGGAGACTGCCTGACGGGACAATCCCAACCGCTCCGCCAGTTCCTCTTGGGAAAGCCCCTGTTCTTTTCTCAGCTGCACGATTTTCTCCGATAGCCTCATTATAAAGTACCTCCGTTTGATTGATGCCCTTATCCTATCAAACGCTCATCAGTCGTGTCCACCGCGCCTGCTTCCCATTTCCGCAACAAGAGTTTACATTTTCTCTTTCTCGTTGTATTTCTCCAAAAAGCTGTGCAGCTCGTCGTCATCGCCCAGCCGATAGCCCACCGCTGTGGCAAGGTTTACATTGTGCATACTGCGGAAAATATTGATATCCACGTTTTTATTATGCCGCTTCATCTCGGCGATCAGCTGCTTCATCTCCTTGCGGGCGCTGTCCTCACCGTGATGCTCCGTCCGCTCGGTAAAGCGGCAGGCGCACTGCAAAAAGCGCAGGTGGTTATACTGCCCCCAGCTGATGATATCCTCCTCCCGCACCAGATACAGCGGACGGATCAGCTCCATGCCCGTAAAGTTGGTGCTGTGCAGCTTGGGCAGCATCGTTTTGATCTCCGCGCCGTACAGCATACTCATCAGCGTTGTCTCTATCACATCGTTAAAGTGGTGTCCCAGCGCGATTTTATTGCAGCCCAGCGCCTGTGCCTCCTTGTAGAGATACCCGCGCCGCATTCGCGCACAGAGGTAGCAGGGCGAACCGCCCTCCACCTCGTCCACCACTCCGAAGATGGGACTTTCAAAGACGCGGATCGGCAGCTCCAGCGCGCGGGCGTTCTGCTCGATCAGCTCCCGATTGGGCGGGCTGTACCCGGGGTCCATCACCAGATACTCCACCTCAAAGGGAAAATCGCTGTATTTCTGCAAATGCTGCATGCATTTTGCCAGCAGCATACTGTCTTTGCCGCCGCTGATGCAGACGGCAATGCGGTCATTCGGCTGGATCAGCTCGTAATCCTTGCAGCCCCCGATGAACCGGTTCCAGATGGTCTTGCGGTATTTGGTGATCAGGCTGCGCTCCGCCAGCTCTCCGGCGGTCATTTCCTTTGGCATACTGCCGCCCCCTTTTTCAAAGGTTTCTGCCCTATGATACCATAGTCCCCCTCTCTTCGCAAGTGAACCGCGCCCGCGGGCACCACGGCTCTCTCCCTCAGAAGCACAAAAAATCCCCTCCCCCTGCCATATCTCTCATATGGCTGAGGGAGGGATTCTCTTACCCGTGGTGCTCCTCGTTTTCGTTGGTGTGGATATTGATAAATTCCGCGCGCATCTTGGAATAAAGAATGGTCTGGCTGCTGTAAAGCCCGCAGTAGCCGGAAAGCAGGTAGCTGATGGCACACGCCATCGCAAAGTACAAAAGGTCGCCGGTGCCGAACAGCTCGATACTTAAAAATACCGAGGCAATGGGACAGTTTACCACCCCGCAGAACACCGCCACCAGCCCAATGGCGGCACCGAAGCCCGCCGGCAGCCCCAGCAGTCCGCCAAGCACGCACCCGAAGCAGGCGCCTACAAAGAACGAGGGTACCACCTCGCCGCCCTTAAAGCCAAAGCCAATGGTCACGGCGGTGAACAGCAGCTTCCAAAGCCACGCCCATGGCTCCGCCTGCCCGCTTATGGCGCGCTCCACGATCTCCATACCCGCGCCGTTGTAGTCGGTGTTCCCCACCAGCAGCGTCAGTGCGATGACCAGCACGCCGCCCACTGCCGCTTTCCAAAAGGGGTTGGGCAGAAGCCGCGCCGCCAGCCGTCCCGTCTCCTGCATGCCGCGGCAGAACAGGATACTGACCACCGCGCAGCCGATGGCTAAAAGAATCACCAGCAGCATGGTGCGGACGTCCAGCCCCTGCTCGATCACTGTAAATCGGGTGGGCGGTACGCCCATCAGCAGGCTTACCAGATACCCGACCAGCGAAGCCGTAAGGCACGGGATCAGCCCCGCGTAGTAGAATACCCCCACGCTGATGACCTCCATGGCGAATACCGTCGCGGTCAGCGGGGTGCCGAACAGTGCGGAGAATACCGCGCTCATACCGCAAAGGGTCGCCAGCGGCAGGTCTTTTTCGCCCAGCCGCAGCAGCCGCCCCGCCTCAAAGCCGATGCCGCCGCCGATCTGCAGCGCCGCGCCCTCACGACCGGCGCTGCCGCCGCCCAGATGGGTCAGCACGGTGGAAAGGAAGATGACCGGCACCAGCAGCACCGGCACATTCTTGCCGAAGTGTACCGATTCGATGATCGCGTTGGTATCCTTGCCCTCTACCTTGGTCACACGGTACAGCCCCGCAATGATAAGCCCCAGCACCGGCAGCAGGTACAGCACCCACGGGTGCGCCGCCCGCCAGCGGGTCGCGTAGTTGACACCGATGTGGAACAGCGAGCCAATCCCGCCGCCGATGCCGCCGATGAGCGCTCCCACCGCCAGCCATTTGCCCAGCACGGCAGGGTATGCCCCCATGTGCGCCGCGGCGCTTTTCCATTTTTCCACGCTCCGTGCCCTCCTCTCCGGTTCTGTTTTACAAAATCCTCTTATTTATAGCACCATTCCCCCACCGTGTCAATCAATATTCTTCCGCTTTGCCTTTTGTTGACCTTTTTTCTTCCAGTATGGTAAAATTTTTATAATCTCTATATAAAGGAAGTGTATCTGATGAAAAAGACTTGGCTTGCCATTATAGCAATTATACTGTTGTTATCTTTGAGTGCCTGCACCAAAGGTGAAAACCAAACTGCTTCCAATGCAGACATTCCGCCGCAGCAAACTCCTGAAAATGGTTCAAGTGATGAAGATGTCTATGTTCCATGGGGAACACAGTACTATGTAGATGAATTTAAGCAGCCTACAGATTATGGTTACATTGTAACCGCAACAATAGGAAGCTTTTGCAACAGCGCGACCACAGATTCCGAACTCTTTGTCAAAGTGGTAGTTGATAAAGAAAACATTTCTATTCATATGCTTGAATATGGATCATCACCAGTAAAAAACAACTCTAACTCTTATAATGACATTTACAATATTAAAATGAGAACCTCCGATGGTACAGACTACAGTTTTACAGGAACTATGTATTGTGGTTCTGATAGAATTTTTATTGATCCAAATTATATTTCCACGGTAATAGATTCTTTAGCCAGATCGAGGGTTCAGTTACACTTTTCTATATTGAAGACAGCAATAGCCCCACTACAAATTATTTATTCTCTATAAAATCTGATGGCTTTGCCGAACAATATAACGCGCTAAAAAAATAACATGGGCATCATAAATCCTCCGCATGAGCTCACCCATGCGGAGGATTACCTTATATTCCATAGTGGACCACCCACTTATTCTCCTGCTCGGCACACCGCAGCAGCTCCGTCGGCTCCAGCTGCGCCGGAGCGCCCTGCGGGCGACTTGCCCCGTCCCCCTTTTCCAGTGGATTTTTCCTGCACCATCTGCTATAATTTGACCAGCAAAAATCATCAGAGACTTTACCTCACAGGAGGCGATCCCCTTGATCCATTTACAGCCGATCACACCGGAAAACTGGCGGTGCGGACTTCGTGTTCGGGAAGATCAGCGCAAATATGTCGCCGACTGCGACGCTATTCTCGCCAGGGCTTACGCCTGCCGGAACAGCCGCAGCGAAGCACTCCTCATCTGTAATGATGAAACAACGGTCGGAATGGCATTGTACTACGATCTGGACGAGCTTCATGCGTACAATTTCTCGCAGTTTTTCGTCGACTGCCGTTACCAGCAAAGGGGGTACGGAACCGAAGCCGTCCGGCTTATTCTGCAAAAAATGAAAGCCGACGGCGTATTCCGCAAAGTCGTCCTCTGCTATGTCGATGGCGATGAACCCGCAAAAAAGCTGTACGAAAAGTTCGGCTTTCGGCACACCGGTGAAGTCGAAGAAGATGAGATCGTCATGGAGCTGGTTTTTTAAGGCTCCCCACTAAAAAAGCACCCCCACGGGTGCTTTTTTCTGTTTACGGGTAACTGCGATCAAATTCCATAGTGGATCACCCACTTATTCTCCCGCTCGGCACGCCGCAGCAGTGCCGCCAGCTCCGCCATGCCGTCCTGCCGCCGCACCGTCTCCCGCAGCTTCGGCAGCGCCGCGGGCGGTATCAGCGTAATGCCTGTATAGGCAAGCCCCTTGCCAGCACGGTCCACCGTATGCCAGTATAATTCCAGCCCCAGCGTCTCGGGCTGCAGCCGCTCTATCTCTGCATCGTCCACACGGATACAATGGTATTTCCCCGGCTCATATTTCTCAAACCGCTGTCCCGCCGCCGGTGCCGCCGGCATTATGCCAAATTCATGCGTCGCCATATCTCACCTCGTCAGCCGTGCCGCCGCTTTTCTCTAATTCTATCGCTATTGTTTTCATTACAATTTGTATAATTTCGTCGTTTTATCCCGTTTATAGCGGAATTTTCGTCTCCTGCAGCCGCTTTTTGCGCGCTTTCCAGTCCGGCATCACCTCAGTCACGACCGCGTGGAACGCCGGTGAATGGTCTGCCCGCACCAGATGCGCCAACTCATGCACCATGATGTATTCGGTACACTCCGGCGGGGCGTGCAGCAGCCGCTCGTTCATCATAATGACCGCCGTGGCTGGCTGGCAGCTCCCCCAGCGGCTCTTCATGCGGCGGTGGCGCAGCACCGGCTTCGGAATGTTCCATCGCGCAAAGCGGGGGTACCACTTTTCCAGCGCCGCCGCAAAAACCGCCTCGCAGGTCTCCTTCCACCACCCCGCAAAAAGGCGTTCCGCCGCTTTCCGGTCGGTCGGATCGGGCAGCATCAGCACCAGCCGGTCGCCCTGCACCGCCGCCCCCTTCAGGCTGCCCCTTCGCAACGTCAGCGTCATCTCCCGCCCCATGCAGGGCAGTACCGCGCCGTCCTCCACCTCAAAGGCTTCGCTCGGACGCTCGTTCTGCCAGCGCAGGCGGGCTTTCTGTATCAGGTCGGCGCGGCTCCTCACAAAGTCGTCCACCGCCGCCGGAGGCACCCACCCCGCCGTGGAAACATGAATACTCCCATCAGGGCGCACCCGCAGGTTCAGGTTCTTCACCCATTTTTTCTCCCACTCGTAGCTCAGGTCCATACCGTTCAACCACAGCTCCCGCCGCATGGCAGCGCCCCCTTTCTCTCCTTGCCGGATCTCTGCAATATCTTTGTTACGCCCCTTCTTCCGGTCTTCCCTGTTTTCAAAGCGGCGCGCCCCACGGGGGCGCGCCGTCCAAATCTTTTTTGTTCTTACCGCGGTACGCTTCGCAGCAGTCCCTCCGCCAAGCCGGAAGCCGTCTCGCAGATGGTCTCCCAGTCGGCGCACGCCTCGTACTGCGTCGGGTTAGGGATAAACCCTACCTCAAACAGCACCGCCGGACAGAAGCCCAGTCGGGTCACATAGTAGTAGCCCCACTCCTCGCCGTCGGTGTCACGGTCGGTCGCGCCGGTCACCGCCGCCGCCAGATTGGCAGCATAGCTCTCACTCTGCGGTTCGCAGTAATAGCTCACCGTCCAGTCGGCAGTCACATTTTTGGTCAGCCCCGTGCTGTTATGGTGGACGGAAAGGAAAAAGTCCGGCTTTGCCTCCACCGCCATTTCCACCCGCTCGTCCAGCACGATCTTCGGCACGCTGCGGTCGTCGGTCTCTCTGGTCATGATGACCGTCGCCCCCATCTGCTCCAGCCGGTCACGCAGCGCCAGGCTCACCGCCAGGTTCAGCTCCGCCTCGGCAGGACCGTAAAGTCCCGCCGCGCCGTAAGCACCGCAGTCCTTGTTGCCGTGTCCCGGGTCTACCATCACCGTCACGCCCTCCAGCGGCTTGCCCGCCGTCGCGCTCAGTCTCGGCGGCTGCTTCAGCGAAAACAGCAGGTCGCCCTCCTCGGTATATTGCAGGTCATAGCCCCAGTAGTTCTCCTCGTCCAGCGTCAGCAGCAGGTTCACCCCGCCCTCCGCCGCCTCCCAGCGGGCTTCGGTCACCATCGGGGCGGCTATGCCCTCGGTGCTCTGCGGCAGGGCGGTATTCTCCAGATACACGGTCAGCAAGTTTCCCTCCCGCTTGGCGGTCGCGGCAGGGTAGCTGCCGCAGGGCAGCGTTATGGTGGTCAGCCGTCCCTCGGTCACGCTTGTCACGCTCCCGATCACCGTTTCAGTCACGGCAGGCTCCGGCGCCACAGTGGCACGGTCACTGCTGATGTAGCCCCCCGCCACCTCGTAGAAGATGGTTCCGTTGTACTGGAAGCAGCTCACCATCGGGATCCTTGCCCCGCGGTGGTAGGTCGCAATAAAGCTGCTGTCATCGGTATAGTCGGTCAGCAGGCTCACATTCTCGGTATCCGCCAGCACCGCGGGCGTGGTATCGGCACCGGCGGCGTACAGCCTGCCGGCAGATTCATAGGTCGTGGTCTTACCGTTCCACACCAGCGTGTATTTAATTGGTCCCCAGTCCTGCAGCTTTCCGGCAGGCAGATCGGACGGCACCTTGTAAACGCCCTTGTAGGTCGCGGCAACACCGTTCTTGGCGGTCGCCGCCGCCTGCTGCATCGTCACGGTCTGTCCGTTGATGACCGCCGTGACCTTACTGCCGCTGGGCGCCACACAGCGGAAAGTCAGCTCCTGCCCCGCCCATACCGCCGCGTCGCTGGTCGGGAAGCGGGAGGTCAAGGTAGAGGTCGTCCCGCTGCCGCTGTCGGCACGCCGGACGGTCAGGGTCTGCGTTTCGCCGCCGTTGCGGAAGGTAAAGGTATTGCTGCCGTAGCTCAGCGTTACAGCCACGCCAAAGCAGCCGCCCTCGCCGGTGCGCTCCACCATCTTGCCGTTCATCGTCAGCTCCGCGTCGGGGTCGCTGGTGCCCATAATGAACAGCCCCGCGGTATAGATGGTCGCGTTATTGCTGGGGTAGCCAATGTGCAGCGACTTTTCATATTCCAGCGAGACCGCCGTCAGCGGCTTAGTCTCCGCCGCCGCTGTATAGCTCAGCAGCAGACCCCTTGCGGCGGTGTCGCCGCTTATCTCGCCGTAGTTTGCCAGCACAAAGCCCGCCGTCTTATTATTTCTCCCGTTATAGAAAAGTTGGCTGCCGGTCACGCCGCTTTGCAGCGCCGTCACCACCGGCGTCACCTCGGCGCCGGTGTTCTGCCAGCCCTCGCACAGCGTCATGTAGTCCTTACCGGCATAGTCCGGCAGCACCGGCAGCAGGCGGCTTATCCCAAACTGTTCGGTCAGCGTGGTCAGTTCCTCGCCGGTCAGGGCAGCGTCACAGCGCAGCGCCAGCGGCAGGTCGCTTTCCGCCAGTCCCTCCAGCTTACTCTGTATCCCGGCAGCGGTCAGCCCGTCCCCCAGCAGCGCCACACCGGCTGGCTGGGTCTTCAGCTTTTTGGTCGGGGTGTAGTCCCCCGTCACCGCCGCCCATACGGCAGGGCTGCCGCTCGCCGCCTTGCACAGCAGCTCCAGGCGGGCGTAATCCTCCTCGTCCGCCACCTGCCAGTACAGCGTCTCTATGCGGTTCTCCCGCGCAAAGATGAGCAACTGCCGCAGCGCCTCTTTTTCGGCTTTCTCCCGTTCCCGTGCCGAAAGCTGAGGGGGATTTACCGCATCTGTACTGGCTTTCTCTGCAGAAATTACCAGCGGCAGCTCGTCCATGCCAACCCACAGCGCGGTGCCGGAAAGCGCCGGCTCCGCCGCCTCGGGCAGCGAAATACTCTCCCCCAGCAGGCGGGGCAGCCCAATGGCGCCCGCCCCGATGCACAGGGTGAGCAGCAGTACGGTAATTACAGTCAGTTTTCCGGTTTTCTGCTTCATTTCGGTTTCCTCGCTGGTCTATGCCTTCCCCGATAAAAGGGGATACGCTTCTTCCATCGGGCGCGCCTCCGCTTCCCATCGTGCTGACCCTGACGGGCAGCCCTCCCCGCTGCGGCGCGACCTCCACTCACTCCGCCGGTGCTTTACAGCACAAAGTCCTCGGGACGGTAATCTCCGGCAGGCAGCTTCGGCGCCCGCCGGATCTCCCGCCGCAGCGGGTCATAACGGAACGCGGCGCAGTGGTCGTCCGCCGCCATGACCCCCCGCTTGGGGCACAGCACAAAATCCTTATCCACATTGGGTGTCCCCACGGCGCAGTAGCGGCACGCGGGGTCTATCTCCCGGTCAAAAAATTTGCTGCCCATTTTTACTTCCTCCCTTTTTGTGTTCCACCCACACCTCGTGCGGATCATTCAGTCCTGTCCTGCTTTCAGGCGGGGCATGTATCCGCTTCTTCCCCCATACGCTGCGGCGGGGCTCAGACGCCCGCAGGGCAAGCCGCCTGCGGCGGCTTCGGCGGCTTCGCCGCCGGCTCCGGCTGCGCCGGAGCGTCCTGCGGGCGCTCCCCTCGCACCATCTCACCGTTTTATCCCGCCGCATTTTTCGACCCCATTATACCACACCGTTTCCCCGCTGGGAACCGTCTTACCGCCGAATTTACTTTCCGGTAACAATTCCCTCCTCCGGCAGCCCGCGCTCCCAGCGCGCCGCCAGCAGCAGGCACAGCAGCAGCATCGCCCCGCTGCCCCACAGCATTCGCCCCGCCGAAAAAGCAGGGATCGCCGCGCCGGTCACCGCCTGCACCGCCGCCCGCTTCAGCCACGGTGCCGCCATCAGCGCGGTCAGCGTCCCGTGCAGCAGCCGTCCCATCAGCAGCTTCCCCCACGGCAGGGCGTCCTCCCCAAAGCACGCCGCCACCTGACAGCACACCGAAAGCCCGCCAAAGGAAAGCAAAAACGGCAGGATCTTCGCGGCTTCGGAGGGCGGCAGCGCCGCTGCCTTAGCACTTCCGGCGCAGATCTCCAGAAGCCCCGTCAACAGGCAGTCGGCGGTCTCACCGCTTATTTTTCCGCCGGAGAGCAGCGCCAGTCCCCGCCCCAGCAGCGGGAAGATGCCGCACGCGGCAAATACCTCGGCAAATGCCGACAGCAGCACCACGAAGGCACAGATATTGACCGCCGTCCCCGCCGCCGTACCGACCGACCGCACCAGCAGCGCCGCCGTCGGCTCCGGTTTTTTACCGGCAGGGGGAACCGCTTTCCGGGGCGGCACGGCTCTGCCGATGGCAAAAATACGCGCCGTCAGCAGCCCCGCGGCAAGCTGGCACAAAAACAGCAGCAGTCCCACCCCCGCCGAGCCGAAAATATTGGCACCCACCACCCCCACCATATAGGCGGGACCGCTGTGGATCACCACCACCGCGCCGCTCTGCGCCTCCCGTGCCGAGAGAAGCCCCTGCTTTTTCAGCTCCGCCAGCGTTTTCGCCCCTGCCGGGTACCCGCCGATCCAGCTCATCAGCAGGGCGGGAGCCGTCTCCGCGGGCAGCCGGAAGCCCCGCCGGACAATGCCGGAAAGCGCCGCCGCCAGCCCCGCGCCGCCAGCGCCCGCCAGGAATACCGAGACTGCCAAAAACGGGAATACCGCCGGCAGTATGATGCCGCCGCAGGCGGCAAGTCCCCGCACCGCGCCGGCGGAAGCGGCAGGGGCATAGACGATCAGCAGCACCGCTCCGGCAAGGCAGCCCAGCGCCGGTACAGCGTCCCTCCGGACAAATCGCGGCATAGGCAGCCTCCTTTCCATGGAATATCTTCTCGAAAGTCTATGCGCGAAAGGGCTGGAAGTATGAACAGGGACGGAAAGCACAGCCCCAAAGCGGTAAAACTATCCCCTAAAAAAATAAGCCGCCGGTCTCTGCCGTGAACAGCACCCCATTTGTTAGACAGTATGATATACTATCTAACAAGTGGGGTGCTTTGCTATGCCAAAAGGAGT
>CAKSYU010000027.1 GCA_934524965.1 uncultured Angelakisella sp. | reverse complement strand
TTTTCCACACTTTCTTCCGCGAACATACCAAAAACCCGGTTGTTGCGTAATGTGCAACCGGGTTTCTCGACAAGCTGGCCGATGTTCAAGTTGAACATCAAGAAGAAAGAGAAAGGAGAGCTGGAAAATGAGTATTAAGGTCGTCTCCGCTGTCGGAGATAAGGCACTGGAGCGCTTGATTGGCAGCATTGATACCGTCGATGTTCTGACCCGAGTAAGGAAGAAGGAGCAGGTCATTGACGCTGTGATCTCCTACAATCCCCATGCCGTCGTCCTCTCGCGCGAGTTAGGCGGTAAGGGCGATCTGCTGGAGGTCGTACAGCGGCTCCGCATCGCTGCCGAGCGCTGCAAGGTCGTGTTCATCTATGGGAATAAGGACGAGGATTTCCGGCAGACAAAAGACTTTCTGCGGCAGCAGGGTGTCGGCAGTATCCTGGTCGGTACTATCGACTGCGAGCTGCTGCAGGACGCCATCGAGCGGGATCGCGTCGCTGAGGAGGCGGACAGTCTGATCGAGGTGCCTGCGGAGGACGATGAGTGGGTGCCGGCAGCAGCGCTGCCCCAGCCGGCGCCGGAGACGCTGAACGGAAACGCCGAGGAAAAAGAGGAGGAGCTGCTGCTGAATGAGAAAATGCAGCGGCTCCTGGATCGGCAGCCGCCTCGTCCCGCCGGCGGCGCCGAGCCGCAGCGGATCGCTGTGGCAGCTCTTCAGAAGCGAGGCGGCGCTACTCATCTGGCACTGGAGGTCGCGGCGGAGCTTGCGCGGCAGCATTACAAGGTCGGTGTTCAAGTTGAACATCGGATTTTGGATGCCATGTGCCAGGAGCACGAGCTGCAGGAGCTTTCCGGCGCGGTGACGGTTTCCGGCGTGACCTTGTTCTTCGATCAAGGGATGCAGTCCCGCTTCGATGTGGTGGTGCTGGATATGGGACAGCTTGCCGGTCGCGGGTATATTGAGTTCTTCCAGGCACCGTATCGGTTGCTTTGCTGCGGGACAGCGCCGTGGGAGACGCCGGAGCTGCTGGAATTCATCCAGGATAACAGCGATGTGGCGGGAACCGTGGAGTATATCCTGTACCCAGCCGCCGCGCGAAAAGCGCAGGAGCTGACGGCTGAGCTTCGGCGCAGCGGCTGCCGTGCTTATCCATGGAGCTATAATCCGAATCCACTTGTGAAAAACCGAGAGAATATAAAAGCACTCCGCCGGATGCTGCAAAGCCTGCGACGGCAAAAAACAGATTGACAAGGGGAGGAAAAGAGTGATACCATGAAATTAGAAGATATTTACAACAACAGAGCGAGCCTTGAAAAAAGCAACAACCACCAAGACACCAACGACAGCGAGTGCTGCGAGGAGGAATTGGTGCTTGCGCTGGAAGATAAATAAAACATATAAGGGAGGAACAATGTAATGAGCGAAACCAAGAAGAAAGAACTGACCGATTTTTTGAAGTCCATTCCGGAGGATCCGATGCCGGAGGAGATGTGGGACGAGGAGCCAGCCGTCACCATCGTTTATGATGCGTGGGGCAATGTTTTGGAAGTGAAGGAGTCGGAGACGGACGACGGTACCCACTGATCGCGGGAAAGTACAGCCCTCTGCAAGCAGAAATGTCGGCAGAGGGCTGCTTTTTCTATTGATGTTCAACTTGAACAACAATGCTGTCTTGCATATCTTATACCTGCATGGTAAGATTGTTTCCAAGAGAGGAGGCGCGGAACATGACAAGATAACATTGCAAAACTCTTGACATAATCCGGCTTCATGAGTACAATAATAGTACAGGGCAGAGATGCCCCAAGGAAAATATGGTTCGCCCACCGTTGGCGGCAATACAAATGAACGGCTCGATAAATATCGCTTGCCCACCGTTGGCGGCAATACAAATGAACGGCTCGAAAATGTGTGGTAGCCCTATCGAGAGATAGGGCTACCTTTCTACATAAAGGGAGACGAATATGCTGTTTCAAGAGGGGTATGTATATCATATAAAAGATGACTATTTCCAAAAAGTCCAAGATGATAAGCTTATGCGCAACAAGGAGGGCGGCGCCTACCGTCCAACATTCTTTTGCATGAGGGATCAAAAAATCGATGGACTTCTTTGGGTTGTCCCGATGAGTTCAAGAACGGAAAAGTTCCAAGCAATTATGGATAAACAGGTTGCGAGGTATGGTCGTTGCTTAACCATTGTTATTGGAGAATATGATGGGCGGCAAGCCGCATTTCTAATTCAGAATATGTTTCCAGTTACGGAAAAGTATTTGGATCATATACATACCAGAAATGGAAATCCGGTTCCAGTCCGCCACTCGATCGCCCGGCAAATTCGTTCTAATGCGACGCGAGCACGCCAGCTCGTTTACAATGGCAAGAATGTTGTATTTCCTGATATTAGACGGCTGGAAAATTTGATGAGAGCAGAACTTCAACGGGAAGCCCTTACCACCAAAATTATCGCCGAAGCCGAGCGGGAAGCAGCCGAGCTGCGTGCGCAGAAGCCGGAGGCTCCGGCGCGGGGACAGCACCGCTGATGGCAGATGTTCAAGTTGAACACCTGCTCACTCACAACAGAAAAACACAGCCCTCCGCAGGCAGAAATGCCAGCAGGGGGCTGCTTTTTCTATTGATGTTCAAGTTGAACACCGACGACTTTGTTGACAGGCTTCCCAGTGGAAGGTATGATAATAGCAGCGAAATGGACGAATTTTATAAGAGCGGAAATATCCATGTTATCAGGAGTGTGGAAACAGATTTTTGAAACAGGAAATTGGAGGGCATCACAATGTTGATGAACAACAATGAATACATCGAGATTATAGAAACTATAAAAAGTGAGATCAGAGGAGCGCAGTATAAGGCTGCACTCAATGTGAACCGTGAACTGATTATGCTCTACTACCATATCGGCATGGTCATAAACGAGCATAAAACCTGGGGCAGCAAGTTTGTTGAAAATCTTGCCGCAGATATTCGCATTTCCTTCCCGAATGTCAAGGGTTATTCTGTGCGAAATCTGAAGTATATGGCGAAGTTCGCGGAGACTTATCCTGACGAAGAATTTGTGCAGACGGTGTCTGCACAAATTCCGTGGTCGCACAATACGGCTATTTTAGATAAGGTCAAAGATGCTGAGCAGCGGGTTTGGTATATCAAAAAGACAGCTGAGAATGGTTGGTCACACAATGTCCTTATCCATCAAATCGAAAGCGGTTTGTATGAGCGTCAAGCGCTTGCGGAAAAGATTTCAAACTTTGAGATCCGTCTTGCTTCCCCGCAAAGTGAGCTGGCGGCACAGACAATGAAAGACCCGTATATCTTTGATTTTATCCCGTTCAGCGAAGATATGGTCGAGCGTGATATAGAGAATGCTTTGGTCAAGGATGTTACCAAGCTGCTCTTGGAGCTTGGCACCGGCTTTGCTTTCCTTGGTAATCAGTATCACCTCAATGTAGGCGGCGATGACTTTTATATCGACCTCTTGTTCTATAACCTTAACCTGCGCTGCTATGTGGTGATCGAACTGAAAACCGGTGAGTTTAAGCCGGAGTATGCCGGACAGCTCAATTTCTATCTGTCTGCAGTAGATGGCATCATCAAACGTCCGGAGGACAATCCCTCTATCGGACTGCTGCTCTGCAAGAGCAAGAATGACCTTGTCGCCGAGTACGCACTGAAGGATATGTCCAAGCCCATTGGTGTCAGTGAATATAAAATCACCAGCAGTTTGCCGGAAGCATTGAGCAAGCAGCTCCCCTCCGTTGAGGACATTCAAAAACGGATCAAGAAATGATTGCCGAAACGGTGGAAGATGCAATGCGGACGATCGGCAACCCAAACTATAAAAACACAGCCCTCTGCAGGCGGAAATGCCAGCAGGGGGCTGCTTCTTTTATTGATGTTCAAGTTGAACACCGGCGGGCGGCAATGTGGCGCATAACCGTAAATGCGGTGCTGCCTTTGGGAAATGTGTCCAAATATCCGCCGTAATTTCTCTGTTTTGCCAAGGATAACATGGCAAAGAATTCTACATTTACCATTGACAACCAGCCCAATAAGTCGTACAATAAGAGCACAAAAGAAAAAAACACCCTGCGGGGTGGGAAAGGATTGCCGTCCTTCCGCCACCCATCTTTGTGATCCTTAGCCGATCACGCAGACTTTATACACCGAGTGTCTTGTTTTCGTGCTTACCATAGCACGATTTGATACCGAAAGTCAAGCGTATCGTTTCTTCACTAAAGAACGGGGCTTGGCTTTTCTTTTTGTGCCATGCGTTTGCACTTTGAAAAACCAATTACCACGGGCTATCTGACACATAGCCCATCGCAGCCGGATCCCCTTTGCGCATGAAGGCTCCGGCGCCTGTCAGTAGATCACAGAACGCTGACTGGGTAATTGCAAAGTCGATGCGGAAATCGATACCTCTGTGCCATCGGGAACCTGCCATGATCCTGTTCGCAACAGGAGAGCGGGTCGGTACAGTAACGTGGAAGAAAGGACAAATCAAGGTAACAGGCGTGTGATGCGCCGGCGTCCAGCTCCTCGATCGGTTCTGCCCCTTGCGACACTAAAAAGTATTTTCTTTCTTTTTTTGACTTTGCGTTTTTTGTTTCTATGCACCATTAGCGGGAGACCACAAATTGCTTTGCGATTTCCCGCTGTGGTACATTTGGTGGACGATACAGGACTTGAACCTGTGACCCTCCGCACGTCAAGCGGATGCTCTTCCAGCTGAGCTAATCGTCCATTTTTGGCTGCTCGATTATTTTACCATACGGCTGGGGCGCCTGTCAAGAGTTTTATGCAGGCTGTGCTCTTTTATTTCTTTTTTCCCGCGCGGGGGTGGGTACGCGCGGGCACGGGCGCGCCGCGCGCGAGGGGAATTTTTTGCGAAGATGTTTGCTGCAAACTTTTGTCTGCGCCGCTATAGAGGGGGCAAAAGACCGCCGAGTAAAATAACGGGGGAGAAGAAAGAGAAAAGGCTCGGCGGTGGAAGGAGACCGCGGAGCCTTTTTTCTATGAAGATCTTGGGGTTGCTTATGATCGGTAAGGGCGGGCGCACCGCAGCGGGGAGGGCTGCCCAACAGTGTCAGCACGACCGTGAGCGGAGGGGCGCCCGCCAAAACGGGGGATACGCTTACTGGTGGGCGATGTGGCTGACCTGCTGGCGGATCAAGGCACGCTTGAGGCGGGCTTCCGCCAGTGCCAGCTCGGTATCGGTGAGGTCGCCGTGTCCCAGCTTTTCCCGCGCCCGTTCTTCCGAGGCGTGGCTGCGGGCGGCGTCGATGTCCTCCGCCCACTCAAAGGTGGTGGCGGTGAGGGTGACATGACCGCCCAGCACCGAGACCATACCGCCCATGCAGGCGGCGATATGCTTTTCGCCGGCGACGATGACCTCGGCGGCGCCCATGCCCAGTGCCGTAACATAATCGGTGTGGCGGGCACGGATACAGAGATCGCCCTCGATGGAGCGCAGCCGCAGGCTTTCGGCATTGCCGGAGAAAATCTCGCCATCCGGCGTGACGATATCAAGCGGAAATTCCGTCATGGCTTACTCTCCTTTTTTCGCCTTTTCCACCACTTCATCGATGGTGCCGGCATACAGGAACGCGCCCTCGGGCAGGTCGTCGTGGCGACCCTCGATGATCTCGCGGAAGCCGCGAATGGTCTCCCGCAGCGGGACATACTTGCCCGCCATGCCGGTGTACTGCTCCGCCACATGGAAGGGCTGAGACAGGAAGCGCTGGATCTTACGGGCGCGGCTGACGGTCTTCTTATCCTCTTCGGAAAGCTCCTCCATGCCCATGATGGCGATGATATCCTGAAGCTCCTTGTAGCGCTGCAGAATGCGCTGGACGGCGCGGGCGACCTCGTAGTGCTCCTGCCCGACGACCTCCGGCGAGAGGATACGGCTGGTGGAATCCAGCGGGTCTACCGCCGGATAGATGCCGAGAGAGGCGATGGCACGATCCAGAACGGTGGTGGCATCCAGATGGGTGAAGGTGGTGGCGGGGGCGGGGTCGGTAAGGTCATCGGCGGGGACATAGACCGCCTGCACCGAGGTGATGGAGCCTTTGCGGGTGGAGGTGATGCGCTCCTGCAAAGCGCCCATTTCGGTGGCGAGGGTGGGCTGATAGCCTACCGCGGAGGGCATACGCCCCAGCAGAGCGGAGACCTCGCTGCCTGCCTGTGTGAAACGGAAAATGTTATCGATGAAGAGCAGAACGTCCTGATTTTTGACATCACGGAAGTACTCCGCCATGGTAAGACCGGTCAGACCGACACGCATTCTTGCCCCGGGGGGTTCGTTCATCTGACCATAGACCAAGGCGGTCTTATTGAGAACGCCACTTTCCTTCATCTCGTTATAAAGGTCGTTGCCCTCACGGGTACGCTCGCCGACGCCGGTGAATACCGACAGACCGCCGTGCTGGGTGGCAACGTTATTGATAAGCTCCATGATGAGGACGGTCTTGCCGACGCCGGCGCCGCCGAACAGACCGATCTTGCCGCCCTTGGCATAGGGGCAGATGAGGTCGACGACCTTGATGCCGGTCTCCAAAATCTCGGTAGCGCCCTGCTGATCCTCAAACGAGGGGGCGGGACGGTGGATCGCCCAGCGCTCCTCGGCCTTGACAGGCTCGCCGTGATCGATGGGCTCGCCCAAAAGATTGAAAATGCGTCCGAGGCATTCCTCGCCGACCGGTACGCTGATGGGCGCGCCGGTATCGGTCGCCCCCATGCCGCGCACCAGACCGTCGGTGCTGTTCATGGCGATGCAGCGCACCACATTATCACCGATGTGCTGGGCGACCTCGGCGGTGATGACGCGCTCCCCGTGCTGAATGGTGATGGCATTGCGCAGCTCGGGCAGCTCGCCCTCCGCGAAGCGGATATCCAGCACAGGTCCGATGATCTGCGTCACGATGCCCTTATGTTGATGGGAGGACATGTTTCTTCACTCCTTTTGTGTTATTCTTCCGCGCCTGCCACGATCTCGGTCAGCTCCTGCGTGATGCTGCCCTGCCGTGCGCGGTTATACTGCAAATTCAGCTTGTCGATCATTTCATCGGCATTCTGGGTGGCGGAATCCATTGCCATGCGGCGGGCGGAAAGCTCGCTTGCCAGCGATTCGCACAGCGCGCCGTAGATGACGCCGCCGAGGTATTCCGGTATCATGGCATTGAACACCGTGCCGCAATCCGGCTCGTAGAGGATCTCCGCGGGGCGCTTATCGCCGCTTTCCGTCGGTTTTTCCGGCTGGGGCAGCGGCAGCAGCCGCAGCACGCAGGGCTCCTGCGAGAGGATACTGTTCCAGCGGGTAAAGACCAGCTCGATGGCATCGACCTGACCGGAGCGGTACAGCCCCGCCAGATGGCGCGCCAGCGTAAAGCAGCCGCCCACCGAAACATCTTCGGCGGTGAGCCAGTCCTCGGTGAGGATCTCGGTGCCGAGGCGGCGGAAGTATTCCCCTGCCTTTTTGCCGATGGGAACGACACAGCTTTCCTCGCCGGTGAGGGTGGAGGCGGCAAGCCGCAGCACATTGCTGTTGTAGCCGCCCGCAAGCCCGCGGTCGCCGGCGATGGTGACGCAGCAGACCCGTTTTTCCTCCCGCTTTTGCAGATAGGGGGAGGAAAAATCGCGGGTGGCGGCAGCGATGCGGCTGAGCGTCTGATGCAGGGTGGTGTAGTAGGGACGGGTGCGCAGGGCTTTTTCCTGCGCCTTATTCATCTTGGAGGCAGCCACCATTTCCATTGCCTTGGTGATCTGCCGGGTATTCTGCATACTGTGGATCCGCAGCTTGATGCTTTTCATGGAGGCTCCAGCCATCGGTCTTCCCTCCCCTTACAGCGCCGCGAGGAACGCGGAGACGGTCTCGGTGATGGCGGAGGCAAGCTGCTGCTCGGTCGCCTTTTCCAGCTTGCCGGTGGAGCGGATCGCCGCCAGCAGGTCGGTATAGCGGGCATCCAGTGTCTCATACAGGAACGCTTCGTACTCGCCGATCTTTTCGGCGGGGACTTCCTTGAGGTAGCCCTTGGTGACGGCGTAGAGGATAGCGACCTGATGGACGACCTCTACGGGGGAATTATTGTGCTGCTTGAGCACCTCCACGATGCGCTCGCCCTGTGCCAGAGTCGCCTTGGTATTGGCGTCCAGATCGGAGCCGAACTGCGCGAAGCTCTGCAGCTCACGGTACTGGCTGTAAACCAGCTTGAGTGTACCGGCGACCGACTTCATTGCCTTGATCTGCGCGGCGCCGCCGACACGGGAAACCGAAATACCGGGATTGATGGCGGGCATAACACCGGAATGGAACAGCTCGGTCTCGAGGAAGATCTGACCATCGGTGATGGAGATGACGTTGGTGGGAATGTAGGCGGAAACATCACCTGCCTGCGTTTCAATGATGGGCAGCGCGGTAAGGGAACCGCCGCCCTCCTCCTCGGAGAGACGCGCGGCGCGCTCCAGCAGGCGGGAATGGAGATAGAATACATCGCCGGGGTAGGCTTCTCTTCCCGGCGGGCGCCGGATCAGCAGAGATAGCGTGCGGTAGGCGACGGCGTGCTTGGTGAGGTCATCGTAGACGACCAGAACGTCCTTGCCCTGCTTCATGAAATACTCGCCCATGGTGCAGCCGCTGTAGGGAGCGATATATTGCAGGGGGGAAAGCTCCGAAGCGGAGGCGGAAACGACGATGGTGTAATCCATGGCGCCGCCCGCGGTGAGCGTTTCCACGACCTGCGCGACGGTAGAGCGCTTCTGACCGATGGCGACATAGACGCAGATGACGCCGTTGCCCTTCTGGTTTAGAATGGTATCCAGCGCGATGGAGGTCTTGCCGGTCTGACGGTCGCCGATGATCAGCTCACGCTGACCGCGACCGATGGGGATCATGCTGTCGATCGCCTTGATACCGGTCTGAAGCGGCACGGTAACGGGCTGACGCTCGATGATGCCGGGTGCGGGGCTTTCCACCGGCGCGTAACCGGCAGCCTCGACGGGGCCTTTGCCGTCGATGGGCGCGCCGAGGGCATTGACGACACGACCGATGAGCGCTTCGCCCACCGGCACCGAGACGACACGACCGGTACGGCGGACGGTGTCGCCCTCCTTGATGCCGGCGTCATCACCCAGAATGATAACGGCGACGGTATTTTCCTCTAAGTTCTGGGCAATGCCGTATTCCCCGTTGGGGAATTCCAGCAATTCGTTCATCATGCATTTTTCCAAGCCGGAGGCACGGGCAATGCCGTCGCCGACTACCAGAACGGTGCCGACCTCCTCCTGCACGATGTGGTTTTCATAATTTTTGATCTGGGACTTGATGATCTTGGTTATTTCCTCCGGTCTCAGTTCCATGGAACCACCAGCTTTCTTTATATGTTTACAGTACGGCACCGCGCAAAAGTCCGCCCAGCTCCTCCAGACGGCCGCGGAGGGAGCCATCCCACACTCTGCCGTCGATCTCGACCCGCACGCCGCCGATGAGCGACGGGGAGACGCTGCTTTCCAGCAGGACACGCTTGCCGAGCGTCTCTCCCATACGGGCAGAGAGCGCCGCGAGCTGTTCTTCGGAAAGCGGCACCGCGGAGGTCACGCGACCCTTGACGGTATTGTGCGCTTCCAGCCAGCGCTGCTCGAAACGGGCGGCGCAGTCATAGTAGGCGGGGAGCCTGCCCCGCTGACACAGCAGGCGCAGGAAGCTGACAAGATAGGGGTGTACCTGCCCCGAAAGCGATTCGCCGATGAGACGAAGGCGCTCCTCCAGCGGGACATCGGGGCTGGTGAGCAGGGTGAGGTAGCGCGGGTTCTGCCGGAAAAGCGCCGAAAGCAGGTTGACCTGCTCTAGCAGCTCATCGGTGAGCGCTTCCTCCGCCGCCAGCTCGTACAGCGCGTCGCCGTAGGTCATACCGGTCGCTGTCATGCGGATTCACCCATTTCTTTCATAAACTGATCAATGAGCGCCTGCTGATCGCCGGCGTTGATCTCCTTTTCCACGACCTTTTCCGCCAGAGCGACGACCATGCCGGAGATGTTATCCTTGATCTCATTGACTGCCTTTTTCTTTTCACGGTCAATTTCGGCAAACGCCTTTTCCTTGATGCCTGCCGCCTCCTGCTGCGCGGACTGCAATACCTGCGCGGCACGGGCTTCGGCATTCTCGGAAGCGGTCTTGACGAGCTGACCCGCCTCGACGCGGGCTTCCCGCATCAGGCGTTCATATTCCGCTTTTTCCTCATTGGCGGCGGTGCGGGCGGCTTCGGCTTCGCCATAGATGGCGTTGACCTCGCCGCGGCGCTTGGCAATGATGCCCTGCACGGGCTTAAACAGGAATTTCTTGAACAGCGCCGCCTGAATGAGCAGGTTGGCGATCTGGGCGATGAATTCCCATGGAACGACACCGACAAGAGACAGATTATCCATGGTTTCGTTCCTCCTCCCTTGATGAATTACAGAAGTCCGATGAAGATGCGGGGCACCACGAACATGAGCAGCAGACCGGTAACAAAGCCGTAGATACCGGTGGTCTCGGCGATGGCGCAGCCCAGCAGCATGGTGGAAGTGACCTCGCCCTTGGATTCGGGCTGACGGGCGATGGCTTCGCAGGATTTACCGACGGCGTAGCCTTCACCGATACCAGGTCCGATACCGGCGATAAGAGCGATACCAGCGCCGATGGCGCAGCCTGCCAGAATGATTGCTTTTTCCATAGTGATTTCCTCCCTGATAAGGTTTTTTTGGATTATGTAGAGCCGGTCAGTCCGCTTCGGCGGCTGCCGCGATATACATCATGGTGAGCATGCAGAAAATGAACGCCTGCATGAAGCTGGAGAACCAATCGAAATAGAGCGAGAACACGGCGGGGATACCGACCGAAAGGAACGGGATCTGCGAAAGGAGATCCCCCACAACGCCGGGCAGCAGCCCGAACAGCGCGTGGCTGGCGGTGCCGAGCGCCGCATAGATGAGGGTGCTGATGACGGTGCCGGAAACGATATTGCCGAAGTGACGGAACGCCATCGAGATGGGGGTAGCGATCTCGCTGATGATATTGAATGGGGTGAGCACCGCGATGGGCTGGGTGTAGCCCTTGAGGTACCCGCCGACGCCGTTGGTCTTGATCTTGGTGGCGGTGATGAGCACGAATACCAGTACCGCCCAGCCCAGCTCGGTGGAAAGATCCGCCGTGGGAGAGAAAAGGCCCAAAAGACCCGAAAGGCTGGAGAGCAGCGACAACGAGAAGATGGCGGCGATGAACGGCGCGTAGTGGGAAAAGCGCGGTCCCATATTGCTGTCTACAAAGTTCTGCGCGGTATTGACCAGAAACTCGGCGATGGTCTGACGGGTGGTGACATGATCGACCCGCAGATCATGGGTGAGCCAGATGCAGAACACGGTGAGCAGCAGCATGATGCCCCATGTGACCACCAGTGTGGCGGTGATGGGAATGCCGCCCAGAATGGGCAGTGTGGTAAAGACCGGAGAGCCGGTGATCTCGATATTCATGCGGCGGGCGCCTCCTTTGGCTGCGGTTTATAGAACCCCAGAAGCTGCATGACCGAGATGGTGATGCGGGGGAAGAACAGTGCCAGCGCGGTGGCTACGCCATTGAGAGCGGCGAGCCGGAAGCCCAGCACCGCGATGACGCAGGTGAGGAGCATCCGCAGCGAGTAGGAAAGCTGGGCGATCTTTTTGGCTTTTTCGGCATCTGCCGCCGCCCGCTGCATGGTAAAGCCCAGCAGGACGAAATTGAAGACCGCAAAGCACGCGCCGACTGCCGTACCCAGCCAGACGGTACTATCCAGCCGACCCAGCACGGCGAAGACCGCGATCTGCACCGCGGCGCACGCAGCCGTGCCGATGGCGATGTGCCGTACTTCCTTCATGACTGATTTTTGGAGCTTCATTTTTTCTGCACCTTCCTTTTATCGTTTGCCGGTGAGGGACTTGTCCCCTTTCGCGGCAAAGCGCTATTCGTGGTCGTTATAGGCAATGGGCTTTTCGCCCTTACTTTCCTTTTGCGAGGTCCTTTTGCAGTAGCGGAGGAACGAGGCGGCGCTGCACGCCGAGGCGGCAAGCCCGATGAGAATGGCGGCGACCATGACCCATGTGCCCCAGCCCCATCTGCTTTGCGCAAGGTGCCCGAGGAACACACACAAAAGCGGCGGAGCGACCATGGAGACGCCCAGCTGGGTGAGCCACAGGAGCATCTGGAGCTGCTTCATCTTGTCCCTCCCGATCCAAAAAATGCCGTTTTCTTGGCGAATTCTTTATACTTCTTTTCGATGGGAATATAGCGTATCGTACATAAATTCCCCCGAGGGCGAAGCAGCTCCGGCGGTTCTCGCCGCTTCCTCTGCAATAAGCGGCAACCGCCGGAGCGCCCCAAAATCAAGGAGGTTACGGGGAAAATCCATGTCCGATGGGTCAGCGGCGGGTAACTCCCTTGGCGCGGAGCACCCGACTGACTACCGCTATTATAGCTATCGCCCATTTGAAAGGAAATAATCAATGCTGTTGCATTATCTTGCAATTTTCTTGTGGTTATGCTACAATCTCCGCAGTTTTCTACTTAATATTGCGTAGCACTACTTTTTAAGGTACCGAAAGGAGTTCCCCCACCGATGCGTTCCTCTTTGTTCGACTATGAATGGCAGTTCCTCACCCAGATGATCACCCGTATCCACTATGCCCCCAGCTATGAGGAGCTGTGCCGCCTGCTGCTGGAGGATCAGCTCCCGACGCTGATCCCCTTTGACCGCGCGGTGGTCTTCCAGACCGGCAGGCAGAACGGGCAGGGTACGGTGAGTGAGCCGTACACCGTCGGTATGCCGAATGACCCGAAGAAAAACCCGTTTTTGAACCGAGAGGTCATTCCGCGCTGGTCGCAGTTTATCATGGCGCCGCACAGCACCGTCTTTTTGCAGTCCGATCTTATCGCCGCCGAGGACTGGATCCACTCCGATATCTACCAGAACATCTGGGAGCCGTGCCACCTTTACTGGGCACTGGGTGCGACCATCCAGTACCGCGACCGCCCGCTGGCACTACTGGCGTTGTTCCGTGATCGGGACAAGTCGGATTTTAACCCCAAGGAATTCCACATTCTGCACACGCTGAAGGACGCGCTGGAGCGGAAATTCTACGACCTGCTGGCGGAGCCGACTGCCTGCGCGCTGCCCGCCGAGCGTCTGCGGCAGGCGGCGGCAAGCTACGGGCTGACCAAGCGGGAGACCGAGATCGCCGAGCTGGTGTGCCGCAACCTTTCCACCGAGGAGATCTGCGAAAAGCTGTACCTGGCGCCCGCCACCCTGAGCAAGCATCTTTCCAATATCTACGGCAAGGTGAAGGTCACGGGCAGGATAGCGCTGATGGCGCTGCTGACCGGCACACGGGGCGCGTAAGCCATAAAATAAAATATTGTATAGAAAAAAGGAGCCGAGGGGAGGCTCCTTTTTTAATGGAAATTCTATTTGCTTTTGAAATGGCGACAATAAATACTCTTGCTCATTTTTGTGGTTTTCTTAACGACCCGTTGTGATATTGGTCAAAAAAGCGTGGGGTTATTTATACTTTACGGACAAAGTATAAGAATTGGTCATATGACCTTTTCTTTTATCGGGCGCTGTGCTATTTTTCAGACAGCGGGAAGCACTACAGACTGTAGTTGCTGGAGAAGCGTTCCAGTGCTTCGGCGTCCTTCACCACAAAGCATTTTTTGCGATAATCAATGATCCCCTGCTGAACGCAGCTCCGTACCACACGATTGACGCTGCGCAGCGGTGCACGCACCTGAGAGACCAGCTCCTCCTTGGTAAGATGGGAAAGCTGACCCCTGCTGTAATAGCTCCAGATGCAGCCCAGAACGCGCTCCTTGATGGGCAAAAGGGCGATGCGCGACATGGAATCGGAGGTAACATACATGCGGCGGGTAAGCATTTCGCAAAGATAAAGGTCGAAATCGAACACTTCCCGCATCCAGTGGAACACCGTCTCCTTATCCATCGCCAGAATACGGCAGGCGGTTTTTGCCCGTACTTCGTAGGGCTTGTACTCCGGAGAAAAGATCTCCACCTCCCCGAATACCTCGCCGGTGGAAAAGGTATTGACCACAATGGCATTACCGCCGCCCGATTCCTTCTGCACCTCTACCACGCCGGAACAGATGATGTAAAGACAGCAAGCCGGCATTTGGCTGGGAGAAATGATGCACGCCCCCGCCGGATATTCTTTCTGCTGGAATTTATGCCGGATCTCCGGCGGCGCGGACGCTGCCAGCTCCAGAATGTCTATTGCCATAATACCCCTCCCCTGACGCCGTAACATGTACTTTATTTTTAGTATAGCATTTTATCCCGCGGCTGAAAAGGGACAATGAGACGGTTACGCGGCGCACAGCGCCTGTAATAAATGCACGAAAATGCACAACAAAAGAAAAGAAAATGAAACAGACAAAAGGAGAAACCAAAATGAAAAAGCTTATCTGCGCAGTACTTGCCCTGCTGATGGTGTTCTCTCTGGCGGCGTGCGGTGACAACAGCAACCAGCCCCAGGGTCCCGACAACCAGGGCAGTGAAAAGACCAAGGTCATTTACATTGGCGGTACGCTGGGCGATGCCGGCATTGCCGACTCCACCTACGAGGGCTTCCAGCGCATCGTAAACGAACTGCCCGTGGACGGCACCTATGTCGAACTGCCCACCGATCCTTCCGCCTATAAGGCGACCCTGCTGGACGCCTGCGACCAGAAGCCCGCTATGATCTTCACCTCTGCCAATAACGGCATGATCGATGAAGTGATCGCCGCGGCGCCCAAATACCCCGACATCAAGTTCATGGTGCTGGATACCGCTCTTTCTCAGGCTGGCATCAGCGAGCTGAGCAACTTTGTAGGCGTTCTGTGCTCCCAGAATGAGGTTTCCTTCCTGACCGGCTACCTTGCCATGCGCATGAGCAAAACCGGCAAGGTCGGCATTGTGGTAGGCGTTGAGTACCCCACCCTGAGCGACTTCATCACCGGCTACATCAGCGGTGCCCAGTATGCCAATCCCGATGCTCAGGTTGCGGTTTCCGCTTCCGGCGACTTTGTTGACCAGGCTGCTGCCAAGGAGACCGCACTGGCTCAGATCCGTCAGGGCTGCGATGTCATCTACGCGGTAGGCGCTGCCTCCTCCTTCGGTACTCTGGAAGCCTGCAAGGAGTCCGGCGTATGGGGCATCGGCTGCGATACCGACCTGGCTGCCCAGTTTATCGGCGTTGATGACGCCCAGGCTGACTGCATCATCACCTCCGCCTATAAGGATTGGGGCAATATCTCCTACAACTGGGTCAAGCGTGTTCTGGAAGGCGCCACCGACATCAACTGGGGCGGCGTAGAGGTTTATGGCGTTGCGGGCGGCGGCTGCAAGATCATTGAGAACGCTATCTACGAAAAGCAGGTCCCTGCCGAGATCCGCGCCGAGATGGACGCACTGGTAGAGGCTGTGACCAAGGGCGAAGTCTCCTGCCCCTCCTACTTTGATATGACCGAAGACCAGTATCTCGCACTGAAGAATTCCGTAACTGTAAAATAAGCAGTACGCTTACCGTGGATACGCCGGGGCGGGAAGAACCTTCCCCTCCGGCGTTCCCTTATCCCGTACTACCGGAGGTCAATATGTCAGAACAAATTTTACAGATGGATAACATCACCGTGATTTATCCCAACGGCTTTGCCGCCAATCGGAATGTGTGCTTGACCTGCGAGCGCGGATCCATTCACGCGCTGCTGGGAGAAAACGGCGCCGGCAAAACCACCCTGATGAAGGTGCTGTTCGGCTTTTTGGAGCCGACCGAGGGTCAGATTGTTCTGAAAGGGCAGCCGATCCGCTTCAAGGACTCGCTGGACGCCATCAGGCATGGGGTGGGCATGGTTCACCAGCACTTTATGCTGGTGGACGAGCTGACCGTTGCAGAAAACCTGGTGCTGGGCATGGAGCCGCTGCGCCACGGGCTGTTTGATATGGAAGAAGCCGTGCGGATCACCGACGAGATTGCCGAAAAATATAATTTCGAGGTAGATCCGCGCGCTACCGTTGCCGAATGCTCCGTCGGCGTAAAGCAGAAAATCGAGATCATGAAGGCACTGCTGCGCGGCGCCGAGATCCTGATATTAGACGAGCCGACCGCCGTACTGACCCCGCAGGAGGTTACAGAGCTTTTTATTGAACTGAAGAAGCTGCGGGATATGGGGCATACCATTGTATTTATCTCTCACAAGCTGAATGAGGTAAAGGAGCTTTGCGACTGCTTTACCATTCTGCGGCGCGGCAAAACCGTTGCGGTAGGCAATGTGGGGGATTACAGCGAGCAGGAGCTTTCCAACCTGATGGTGGGACGCGACGTTTCTCTGCAGGTGGAAAAGAGCGCCCCTGCCGGCGAAAAGAAGGAGGTGCTGCGCACCGTTGATTTGTGCTACAACAGCGCCAGCGGCAAGCCGCTGCTGCAGCATGTTTCCTTCTCTTTGTACCACGGGCGTATTTTGGGTGTTGCCGGTGTGGAAGGCAACGGACAAAAGGAGCTGAGCGAGATCCTGACCGGACTGCGTCCCTTTACCCACGGTGACATTACGCTGGAAGGCACGAGCATTAAGGGAAAAACGGTGCGGCAGATCCGGCAAATGGGCATCAGCAATATCTCCGAGGACCGCATGACCTACGGCTGTGCCCCCACCATGAGCGTGACCGATAACATCATAGCCGACCGCTACCACAGCGGCAGGTATTCCCATGGGATCCGGCTGGACGTCAAGGCGATCCACCGCGATGTGGAGGAGCTGATAAAGACCTTTGATGTGGTATGCCCCAGTTCCTCCAGCATGTCCGGCATGCTCTCCGGCGGCAATATCCAGAAGATGATAGCCGCACGGGAATTTACCAGCGGCGCCCGCGTGATCGTGGCGAACCAGCCCACCCGCGGCATTGATGTAGGCTCCTCCGAGTTTATTCATCAGCAACTGGTGCGGCTTTCCCGTGAACAGAATGCTGCCGTGCTGCTGGTTTCTGCCGATTTGACTGAGCTGCTGCAGCTGAGCGACAGTCTGATCGTGATGTTCGGCGGCGAGATCACCGCCTACTTCCCGGATTCCAGTCAGGTGACCGATCTGATGCTGGGTGAATATATGCTGGGAGTCCGGCGCATGTCTGCCGAGGAAATACAGGAGGCGCTGCAATGAAAAAATCTTCGCATTTTGCCATCAAGCACTTTGAGCTGATCCGCATTGCGGCGGCAGTGCTGATCGGCTTCGCACTGGCACTGGTGTTCCTGCTGTTTGTCAGCAAAGACCCCATGAACGCTATCCGCACCTTTATTCTGGGTCCGTTCCAAAGTACCCGTCGTTTCTTTAATATCATAGAACTGGCGATCCCGCTGCTGTTCACCTCGCTGGGTATGTGCTTTATGCTGCGGGCAGGCGAATTCAACTTGATCGTTGAGGGCGGCTTTATGCTCTCTGGCGCCATTACCGCATGGCTCGCTTCCACGGTATTGCCTGCCGATTTCCCGCCGGTGCTGTTCCCCGCGGTCTGTATTCTTGCCGGTGCGGTGGTCGGTGGGATCTGCGGTGCCATTCCCGCATTGCTGAATATCAAGTGGAACGCCAATGTGGTCGTTGTCACCATCATGCTGAACTATGTGCTGACCTATGCCTCCACCTATGTGCTGCGCTACTGGATGCGCGACAACACCGTGACCTATCTCGGCTCCAACCGCATTGCGGCGGGCGCCAAGCTGCCGGTGCTGCTGCGCGGGACCGATCTGCATGCCGGCATCTTTATTGTCATTCTCGCAGCCATCTTTACCTGGTGGTTCATGAACCGCACCACCAAGGGCTTTGAGATCAAGGTGACCGGTCAGAACCGCAGCTTTGCCAAATACATCGGCATCAATGTAGCCAGCGCCATGCTGCTGGCACAGATCATTGGCGGCGCGCTGGGCGGCATCGGCGGCGCGGTAGAAATTCTGGGCAAATACGACCGCTTCCTGTGGACGGCGCAGACCGGCTACGGCTTCAGCGGGCTGATGATCACCGTGCTTGCCCGCAACAACCCCATTGCCATTCCCTTTGTGGCGCTGCTGTTCGCCTATTTGCAGATCGGTGCCAATATCGTGGGGACCACCACCGATGTTCCCTCCGAATTCGTTATGGTCATTCAAGCCATTATCATCCTGCTGGTCGCCGCCACGCTGTTCCTGGATTCCTTCCGCAAACGTGCCGTCGTGCGGCTGGCGCAGCAGAACAAGGAGGTGTAACAGATGTCTCAATTCCTGACTGTCGATTATTTGATCTCTTTCCTGTTTTCGGTGATCCGTATGTCCACACCCATCATCTTCTGTGCTCTGGGTGCCCTGATCGCCAACCATGCCGGCGCCATCAACATGGCGCTGGAAGGCATTATGCTGACTGCCTCGCTGCTGGCTGTCATGTTCAGCGCATGGATGCAGAGCTGCTGGGCAGGACTGTTGGGCGCCATAGTTGGCGGACTGCTGATGTCACTGCTGTTCGCGTGGCTGCATCTCTACAAGGATTCCGACCTTATCATCACCGGTCTGGCACTGAACACCATGGCTTCCGGCGGCACTGTGTACCTTTTGTACCTTGTCTGCGGCGATAAGGGCACCAGTCGTCTGCTGCCCAGCATCAACCTGCCCAATGTAGAGCTGCCGCTCATCAAGGATATCCCCGTGCTGGGGTCGGTTCTTTCCGGTCACAATATCCTGACCTATCTGGCACTGGTAGCGGTATTCCTGTGCTGGGTGCTGGTCTTCCGCAGCCGCATGGGTCTGCGGATCCGTGCAGTGGGCTTCAATCCCAATGCGGCTTCCTCGGTGGGTATCAGCGTGCGCCGCATCAAATTTGACGCCTTCCTGCTTTCCGGACTGTTCGCCTCGCTGGGCGGCGCGTTTATGTCCATGGGTTATCTTTCCTACTTTGCCCGCGATATGATGGCGGGGCGCGGCTACATTGGCATTGCCGCCGCGACACTGGCGGACGGGCGCTGTCTTGCCACCCTGCTGGCGTCCCTTGGCTTCGGCACCGCCAACGCCGCTTCCATCACACTGGCAACTATGAACCTCAAGGCGGATCTGGTCGCCATGATCCCCTACCTTGCTACCGTTATCGGACTGGTCATTGTTTCCGCCCGCAAACAGGCAAAAGCCCGCAAGCTGCAGGCTGCCGGCTGAAGTATTCAACCAATTCAAGAAAAGAAGGAGCATACTGTTATGAGCTTTGAAGTAAAAGACTGCATCAAAAAGCTGCATCATTCCGGCTTTATTGTAAAGGATCTAGACCGCTCTCTGCACTTCTATCAGGATGTCCTTAAGATGGACCTGAAGATGCGCTGGATCGAGACGGCGGAGCAGTGTGATGTAGGAATGTGTGTGCCCGGCTGCAAGCTGGAACTGGCGCAGCTGGTCGGCTACGGCGCCGAAGTGGAGCTGATCCAATTCCTTGATGAAGCGGGCACCGATTCCCCGCTGGAGCCGAACCACATTGGTGTAGGACACATCTCCTTTGAGGTATATGACCTGCAGGCCATGGTTGCCTATCTGGAGAAAGCCGGATATAAAATGGCAAGCGAGGTCATGGTAGTACCGGAGCTGAACATCACCTGGGTACATGCGCTGGATCCCGATGGCGTACACATCGAGCTGATGCAGTTCCTGAACCAGGGTTAAAACTTTAACACTATTGCACAAAGCGAGGGATCTTGAATGGGAACTTTGCAAGCCCATATCCGTTTGGATTCATCACTGAATATACGCTATGCCCTGCTGCCCGGAGACCCCGGCAGAATCGACCGGATCGCCGTACATCTGCAAAATGTCAGAGAGCTTGCCTGTAACCGGGAATACCGCAGCATCGCCGGCACCTACAAGGGTGTACCGGTGCTAGCGGTCTCCACCGGCATCGGCGGCGCTTCCATGGGTATTGCCGTGGAAGAGCTGCACAACTGCGGTGTAAAATGTGCCATCCGTATCGGCAGCTGCGGCGCTTTACAGCACAGCATTGCCCCCGGCGAACTGGTGCTTGCCGAGGGCGCGGTGCGTGATGACGGTGCTTCCGCCGCTTACCTGCCGCTGGGGTTCCCTGCCGTTGCCGACCATCGGTTGCTAGAATGCTGCCGCGCGGCAGCAGAGGAGCAGGGCTTTGCCCACTGCTGCGGGCTGGTGCGCAGCCACGACAGCTTTTATACCGACCGTGAAATGGAGATCTGCCGGACATGGTCTGCCCGCGGAGTTCTGGGCGCCGATCTGGAGACCTCCGCCCTGTTTGTCATCGGCAGGCTGCGCGGCATGGCAACAGCCTCTATCCTGAATAATGTAGCCCCCTACGAAAGCGATGTCGCCGAAAGCGTTGCCGACTATGTGGACGGCGGTCTGCTTGCCATGCAGGGCGAGCAAAATGAGATCATTACAGCGCTGGAGGCTTTTGCGCGGTGGGAGGGGCAGTATGGATCACACTAAGCAAACCCTGCGAGTGACGGAGATCGAGCAGATCAACCCCTGTGTAAACCGTTACCGCTTTACCGCAGCGGTGGGAACTCCTGCGCCATTTCTGCCCGGGCAATATATCTGCCTTTACTACGAGATAGACGGTACGACCGCCTGCCGTCCCTATTCCATTGCCTCCTCCACGCGGGAAGCCGCCGTAGGCGGGTACTATGACCTGTTTATCCACGTGGGCGGCGGCTTTACCTCCCACTGGCTGGGCAAGCATATTACCGTGGGGGATACCATCATGGCTTCCCACCCGCTGGGGGAATACTGCATCACCGCAGATACCCCCCGAAAGATCGTCGGCATCAGCGGCGGCATGAGCGTGACCCCGCTGCGCGCCATGGCACGCAGCATTGCCGATGAACTGACCGAGCGGGAGATCACCCTTTTCTGCGGGTGGGATACCAACGGGGAAATGCTGTATCGCGAGGAATTTACCGCACTTGCCGAGCGCTGCGACCGTATCCATGTGTATTTTGCGGTGCTGCGGGATCCCCTGCCCGGGGATAAGCACGGATATTTCACCGCCGAAGATATCCTGAGCCGCACCGATGCCGCCGAAGCCGCCTACTACCTGTGTGGTCCGCAGGCGATGTACCGCAGCCTGCACGACGGTTTGACTGCCGGTGGAGTCGCTCCGGCGCGCTATCATCAGGAGGTTCCGGGTGAGCTGCACCGTCCGCCCTATCCCGTCTCTGTCGAAGAACATTATCCACTGACAATCATGGCAGGCAGCCGTACCGTCACGGTAACCGCTGCCGCGGAGGAGACGGTGCTGGTGGCGCTGGAACGCGCCGGGGTATCCCCCCGCGCCTACTGCCGCAGCGGTTCCTGCGGCTTTTGCCGCGCAAAGCTGCTGACGGGAAAGGTATGGACCGATCCCGCGCGGGCTGGCGCACCGACAGACGGCATGTTCCACCCGTGCTGCTCCTTTCCGCGCAGTGCCCTTACCGTGGTACTGCCCGATTGACCTGACATTTTCTCTTTTCATTCTCTCTTCCATAGAACAGCCGCCGGATCACTCCGGCGGCTGCGCTTTTATGGGTATTCTTTCAGGCTATAGGTCTCCCCCCACCACTGCACCTCGGTCGTACTTAACCAGATGGGTTTGGAGGAACCGACGCACATCTCGAATGGCATGGTATGGCGGGTCAGCACCCGGCGCGTACCGGTCGCTGTCTCGTACAGCATCAGATCGATGCCGCCATCGGTGATCAATTCATAGGCGACATACTTTTCATCGGGTGAAAGGGTCGCGTCCATGCTTTTCGCGTTCTCCTCCGCAGCAAAAGGGCTGTCCTGAGAAACAAGGGTATCCTGCGAAACCAAAATATAATCTTTGGCGGAACAGCTGTAAATGGTCAGCGGACGACTGGCAATGAGCAGACGGTCACTATCGGAGAACCACTCCTTGGTGGGGGCGGGCATCAGGTCTTCCCACCAGTCCAGCACACCGGTTTTGACCGATGTTCCGCCAATGGTATAAATGACGACCCAACAATACTTGCCCATGCCGTCACTGCTTTCCTCCTCCAGATACGCCAGTCGCGTGCCGTCCGGCGACCAGACCAATCCGCCCAGCCCATTTTCCAGATCCGGCAGCGTGACCAGCGCGCTGTAGGTCATTTCGCCGGTCTCCTGCTCTATCTGCCGCAGGACAAGGTAGCTGCTGCCGCCATCGGTGATGCACGCCGCGGCAATATTCTCATCGGCGGGGCTGGGGATAAACTCCTTCTCATGGGCGGAAAAATCCGGCTCCTGCGGCTGTGGGTCAGGCTGGGGCTGCGGGTCGGGCTGTTGATCGGTCTGTGATTGATCGGTCTGCGGCGGAACATTGGTATTTTCCTTCCCGCCGCAGGCGGTAAGGAGCAGCGCTGCCATCAGCAGCAGGCAAAGGAGCCTGATCTTGCTTTGTTTTCTCATCTTGGGACCTCCCTGTCATGTTGTTGATCTTCTTATCGGAACGGGCGGGGTACCTGCCTTTATCATACCATATCCTTCCGTTTTGACAAGCGCTCCATCGGTTTCATATCCGTTACAATTCGGTGTCATTGATTGACAGGCGGGGAGCGGCGGGGTATAATACAAGCTGTACATTCCACTATGCTTGGAGGTCGTCCCATGAAGTTTCCCTGTGCGGCGCTGGCTGCCGCCCCTGTGACCGGTGACAACAGCATCGTCCCCATTGCCATTATTGCCATGGCTGTTGTGGTGGTGATCGCCGCCGTGCTGCTGTTTACCTCCCACAAACGCTGAATAACGCCTTTTATGACCGACCGCCTTTCTCCCAAACGGGGGAGGGGCGGTATTTTTTGCAGCAGGGGAGAAATTCTACGGGGCGGTCAAAAAATATCTCAAAATTTGACAGATATGACAAACTTTTCCGCAACGGCTTCTTTTGGTTGTAACCGGTCACATAGTTATGGTATGCTGGGCTTGCGGCAGGGCAGGCGCCGCTGCCGTAGGATAAAAATGAAGATGAAGCTAAGGAGGATCAACAGAATGAAGAAATTTCGTATTCTGGCACTGATGCTGGCACTCATTATGGTACTGGCAGGCTGCGGCACCGGCAGCACGACCCCCGCCGCAAAGAACATTGTAATCCTGTACACCAACGACGCCCACTGCGGCATTGAGGACGGGCTGGGCTACCAGGGTCTTGCCGCCGTAAAGAGCGCGCTGACCGCCGCCGGCGATAATGTGCTGCTGGTGGATAACGGCGACGCCATTCAGGGCGACACCATCGGCACCCTTTCCAAGGGCGAGTACATCATCGACATCATGAACAAGGTCGGCTACGATGTAGCCACCCCCGGCAACCATGAATTCGACTACGGCATGGCGCAGTTCCTTTCCCTGACCGAAAAGGCGAACTTTGACTATGTCAGCGTCAACTTTGTGGATAAGGACGAAAACACTGTGCTGAAGCCCTATGTCATCAAAGAGGCAGACGGCACCAAGATCGCTTTCGTCGGCATTTCCACCCCCAAGACCATCACCACCTCCACCCCCACCTACTTCCAGGACGGGAACGGCAACTATATTTACGGCTTTATGCAGGACGAGACCGGTGAAAAGCTGTACACCGCCGTACAGAGCGCCGTAGACGCCGCCCGCAAGGAGGGTGCGAAGTATGTCATCGCCATGGCGCACCTCGGCATCGAGGCGGACTGCCAGCCCTGGACCTCCTCCGATGTCATTGTGAACACCAGCGGCATTGACGCCGTTCTGGACGGTCACTCCCACTCCACCATTGCCGGCGATATTGTGAAAAACAAAGAGGGCAAAGATGTTATCCTGACCTCCACCGGCACCAAGCTCGCCAATATCGGCTGCCTGACCATCACCCCCGACGGCAAGCTGACCACCGCCCTCATCAACGATGACGGCGTGGGCGACACCATTTCCGAGATCAAGGCAGGCTACGAGGAGATCGTCAACACCGTGGTCGCGAACACCAAGGTCACCCTCTCCATCTATGACCCCGCTGATTCCTCTATCCGTCTGATTCGCCGTCAGGAGACCAACCTCGGCGACCTGTGCGCCGATGCCTACCGCGCCATGTCCGGCGCCGATATCGCCGTTGTAAACGGCGGCGGCATCCGTGTGGATATCCCCGCGGGCGACATCACCTACGGTCAGATCATCGCGGTACACCCCTTCGGCAACGAAATGTGCGTCGTGGAAGCCACCGGTCAGCAGATCCTGGACGCGCTGGAAATGGGCGCGCGCAACGCCCCCGGCGAGTGCGGCGGCTTCCTGCAGGTTTCCGGCATGACCTATGAGATCGACCTGAATGTGGAGCCTACCGTAGAGGTAAACGCGGACGGCATGTTCACCGGCGTCAGCGGTGAGTACCGCGTGAAGAATGTCACGGTCGGCGGCGAGCCGCTGGACCTTGCCAAGACCTACACGCTGGCAAGCCACAACTATATGCTCAAATCCGCCGGTGACGGCATGGCGATGTTCCAGGGCTGCAACCTGCTGCAGGATTCCGTCATGATCGACAACCAGGTGCTTATCAACTACATTGTTGATGTACTGGGCGGCGTGGTCGGCGATGATTATGCCGATCCTTACGGTCAGGGCCGCATCACCGTGATCGAGAAGAAGTAAGTCCCCCGAGCATTACAAACATTACAAAAAAGCTCCCCCCACGGGGGAGCTTTCAGCTTGTCGAGAAACCCGGTTGCACATTACGCAACAACCGGGTTTTTG
>CAKSYU010000026.1 GCA_934524965.1 uncultured Angelakisella sp. | reverse complement strand
GAATACATGGCGGCGCTGATGACCAGCGTGCTGGATAACACCGCCAAGCTGATGGAATACATCGAGGAATGTTCCCGCCTGGAGATCCCCGTGCTGTCCCCCGATATCAACCAGAGCGATATGGTCTTTACCGTCACGCCGGAGGGGATCCGCTTCGGTTTGCTTGCTATCAAAAACATGGGACGCAGCGTGATTGAGGAGATCCTGAAGGAACGGGAGGAAAACGGTGTATTCACCGATTTTGTAGCGTTCTGCCGCCGCACCGCCTCCGGCGACCTGAACCGCCGTGGGGTGGAAAGCCTCATCAAATGCGGCGCTTTAGATGGGCTGGGCGCCAACCGGCGGGAGATGCTGGAAAACTACTCCTCGCTGGCGGAAGCCATTGCCGAGGAGGATAAATACCTTGCGGGCGGGCAGCTTTCCCTCTTTGGGGAGGGCGGCGCCACCGCCGATTACCGGCTTTCCTCCTGCGAGGAATTCCCCCATTCCGAGCTGCTTGCCTACGAAAAGGAAGTCACCGGCATGTACCTTTCCGGTCACCCCATGAGCCAGTATCTGGAGCTTTACGACCGTTATCAGGCGGTACGTATCGGACGGCTGCAAAGCGCCGAGACCAACGCCCCCTATGATAACGCCTGGGTCGAGATCTTCGGCATCTTAGCGGATAAGAAAATGCGCACCACCAAGCGGGGCGATATCCTTGCCATGCTTACCGTGGAGGATATGACCGGCAGCATGGAGGTCATGGCGTTTTCCCGCACCTATACCGAGGTCAGCCAGAAGCTGACGGTGGGGCAGCCCTATTTCTTCCGCGGCAGGGTCTCGCTGCGGGAGGAGGATGACACCAAGCTGGTGCTGGATACCCTGTACACCATCGAGGAGCGGAAAAACGCCCCGCCGGTACGGGCACCCCAGTCCCGCCCGCCGCGGGAACGGCAGTCCGCCCGCCAAACGGAACAGCGTCCCCAAAGCGCTGCCCCCGCCGCGGCAGGCAGCAGGCTGCTCATTCGGGTGGCGCAGGCAAAGGGCGAGCAGTGGGAAAAGCTGCGGCTGCTGTTCTCCATCTTCGAGGGGGAGATCTCCCTGCTGGTGCGGGAAGCCGAGACCGGACGCCTGCTGAAAGCGGGCAGTGACTATAACAGCGATGCCAATCCGGCGCTGCTGGGCGAGTTGCGGCGTGTGCTGGGCGAGGAAAATGTTGCCCTGCTGCCGCCCGAAGCCCCCAAAGCCCCGCCGGAGCAGGCTTACTGATACACCAAGGAGATAAATCAAGGAAAGCTATATCAAGCGCCTTTGCCCGAAAAGAAAACAAACGGTTTTTGCCGGACAGGGGCAGCTACAAGGAGGAGAAGATCATGAGCGAAACCAAGAAAACATTTGCAGTTCTTACCAGCGGCGGCGATGCCCCCGGCATGAATGCCGCGGTCCGCAGCGTGGTGCGCACCGCCCTGCACAAGGGTCACAGCGTTTACGGCATCTTCCACGGCTATGAGGGCTTGATGGAGGATCGCATGGACGAGCTTCAGGAGCGTTCTGTCAGCAATATCATCAGCCGCGGCGGCACTATTCTTTACACCGCCCGCAGCAAGGAATTCATGACCGAGGAGGGTCAGAAAAAGGCGGCGGAGATCCTCCGTTCCCGCGGCATCGACGGTCTGGTCGTCATCGGCGGCGACGGTTCATTCCGCGGCGCGCAGAAGCTCTCGGCACTGGGTATTCCCACCATCGGTATCCCCGGCACCATCGATAACGACATTGCCTCCACCGAGTACACCATCGGCTTTGATACCGCCCTGAATACCGCCGTGGAAAGCATCGATAAGCTGCGCGATACCTCCCAATCCCACGATCGCTGCTCCGTTGTGGAGGTCATGGGGCGCAACGCCGGTCATTTGGCGCTGTATGCCGGACTTGCCACCGGCGCCATCGCCACTCTCATTCCAGAGCGCCCCTTTAACCTTGACCATGATGTGGTAGACCGCATGAAAGCCACCATGACCACCGGCAAGCACCACTTCATCGTTGTCGTGGCGGAGGGCGTGGGCAACAGCAAGGATATGTGCTACTACATCGAGCAGCGCACCGGTGTGGAGACCCGCCTGACGGTGCTGGGCCATGTGCAGCGCGGCGGCAACGCCACTGCCATGGAGCGCGTTTATGCCAGTGCCATGGGCTACCGTGCCATCGAGCTGTTGGAGGAGGGCGTCGGCAGCCGCATCGTCGGGGTCAAGGCGAACCGCATCTACGATATCGACATTGACGAGGCGCTGGCACTCAAAAAGGACATCAACGAGCTGTACTACAAGGTCGCCCGCGAGATCAGTATTTGATTTGACGGAGAAAGATATGGCGACGATAGACGATTTTTCCAAGCTGGATATCAGGGTCGGGACGGTGCGGGAGGCAAAGCCTTTCCCCAAAGCCCGCCGACCGGCATATCAGCTCACCATCGATTTCGGTGAGGAGATCGGGGTAAAGCGCTCCTCGGCGCAGATCACCGAGCATTACCGTCCGGAGGAGCTGGTAGGGCTGCAGGTGCTGGCGGTGGTCAACTTCCCGCCCCGACAGATCGCGGATTTTATGAGCGAGGTGCTGGTGCTCGGCACCTATTCCGCCGGCGGCGTGATCCTCATTACGCCGCAGCAGCCCGCCGCCAACGGCGATAAGCTGGGCTGAACCCCAAAACAGAAGAAAACGGCTTCGGCGGGGAGACCCCGTCGGGGCTTTTTCTTTTGCGGCAGGGGGAGGGGGGAGGGGCGCAGGCGCTCCGGCACAGCCGGAGCCGGCGGGCGAAGCCCGCCGAAGCCGCCTGGGGCGGCTTGCCTGCGCCCCGACCGGCTCCCTGCACCGGCTACCCCCGCCGCAGCACCGTCAGCAGATCGGCACGGCGTACCGGCTTTTTGGGGCGGGGCGGCAGCTCCGGTAAAAGGGCGCGCAGCCGCCGCTCCGCCTTCGCCGAGGGCAGCCGCAGCCCCCGTTCCAGCATACCGATGCCGCTGGCGGAAAGCCCGCATTTTTCGCCCAGCGCCTGCTGGGTCAGCCCCAGCGACCGGCGTAGCCGCCGCAGGGTCGTGCCGTACAGCTCGTATTTTCCCATCGTTCCTCCACTTCTCTCCTGGCTCCTGCTTTTAGGGCTTTGTGTAGGGAACGCTTCCCCCGTTCCCCTGCAAAAACCCTTGGGATAGCTTATCGTAGTGATTTTTTGGCAAATGTCAAGCCTTTCGACAAAATTTTATTTGCCAAAATTCGGGACGGAAATTTGTAGACCCGTTTATGGGACGAATTTGCAAAAAGCGGTTGACAGATTGGCAAAAGCAGGGTACGCTAAATATTGCAAGAACAAATGTTCTTTCACGGGACCCTTCCCCGCTGTCGCTACCAGACCATCGTGAGAAAAAAGAGAGGAACGAGAAAATGTTGGGAATGACCGAATTGGCAGGGGAGTACCACCGCAGTGTAGAGCTGCTGGAGGAAAGACTTGCCCAGCTCAAAGAGGAGATCAAAACGGCGCGCGGACCGCACTACTTCGACCTGAAAAGACGCATCGAGCTGCTGCGGTTCGAGCTTGTGGACACCAGAGAAACGGAGAGGATACTGCATGATTATTACCACGAAAGCACCATACCGTCCCTGCGGGCGCGCGGGACGCCCGCTGACCCATGCCACCATGGAGTACTTTATTCCGGTGGAGACCGAGGAGAACTGCCTCGAGCGGGAAGCGCTGCGGCGGCTGCTGCGGCTGGGCTGCGCGCGCTGCCTGGACGCCCGCGAGAGAGAACTGATCCGGCTGCGGTATGAGGAGGGCAAGTCCCTGAAGATCATTGCGGCGGGGGAGGGGCGGTCGGTCTCGGCGGTGAGTCGCAAGCTGCAAACGGCACGCGGCAAGCTTTACCGCTTTACGGCAGATGCCGGAGAGATAGGGGAGCTGTGCGAGCTGCTGCGCCGCCAGCTTTGCTGAAAAAATGCGGGAAAAACTGTGAGAAAGTTGTTGCGTTTTGGGACTTCGAAGCGTTATTTAGGGTGAGAAGCTCCGTGGGGCGCCGAGGGACGCCCCGCAGGGCGCCGGTGCCGCAGGCACCGGCGGAGCGGGCGAAGCCCGCCGGCTGCGAAGCAGCCCCCTGCGGGGCGGTCACCGGCGCCTTGGGCGGGGGTTGACGAGAGAAAACAAGAATATTCTACGAATATAGAATAAACGCGCCCAAACCGGCAGAATGTGTATTGACAGGAATATTCTACGATGTTAGAATGAAGCTGTATTCTAAACCCGTAGAAGATGAAGGAGGATACCTATGGAACTTCCCGAGAAAAAGCTATCCGATGCCGAACTTGATGTGATGCTGGCGGTCTGGCAAAGCAAGCCGCCGGTGCAGCGCAGTGACCTGGAGGAACAGCTGAAAATCCACAACTGGGCGGATACGACCGTCCTGACGCTGCTTGCCAAGCTGGTGGAAAAGGGCTACCTTTCGCTGGAGCGGCAGGGACGCCGCAACCTGTACCGCCCCTTAGTGAGTGAGGCGGACTACCGCCGCTGGGCAAACCGCAGCTTTTTGGGGAAGATGTACCAGTCCTCCCTCAGCCGCATGGTGGCTTCGCTGGTGGAAAGCCGTGACCTGACCGATAACGACCTGGAGGAACTGGAAGAATTTATAGCCGAGCAGCGCGCTGCCCGCGAAAAAGAGAGGAGCTGACCACGATGGAACGACTGATGACCGCTTTGCTGGAACTGACCCTGCCGATGGCACTGGTGATCGCCCTGCTGCTGGCGGCGGGACCGCTGCTGGGACGCCGCTTTACCGCCCGCTGGCGGTACTGGGCATGGCTACTGATCGCGGTGCGGCTGCTGCTGCCCGTTGGCATTACCCTGTCGCAGCCGATAATCACCCTGCCGCAGCCGCAGGGGGAGATCACCTACCCGGTGAGCGCCGCCGGACCGATGGACCCCACCCCTGCCGGTGACCCGATAGAGGTGCTGCCCGATGACGCCGCCGCTGGTGACCCTTACCAGCAGATCGGGACGGGAACGACCGAGCCGAACACCGGTAATACCGCCGCGGCAAACCGCCCGAACCAGCCGCAGACCGCCGCAGTCCGCACCGTGACGGTGATGGAGGCGGCAGGCTGGTGCTGGGCGGCGGGCGCTGTGCTGTTCCTGCTGTGGCAGCTGGGTAGCTACCTGCTGCTGCGGATCAAGCTGCACCGCAGCCGCCGCCCCGTTACCGAGGAGCGGACCCTGGCGGCGCTGGAAAAGGAGACCGCCGCCGCGGGGCTGCGGAAGGCGCTGCCGGTTTACACCGCGGCGGTGGGCAGCCCGATGATCGTAGGGGCGGTAAAGCCGACCCTGCTGCTGCCGGAGATGGAATTTACCGAGGGACAGCTTTCGCTGGTGTTCCGGCATGAGCTGATCCACTACCGCCGCAGGGATATCTGGTATAAGCTGGTGCTGATGCTTGCCAACGCCGTCCATTGGTTCAACCCGATGGTATGGCTGATGGTGCATGCCGCCGACCGGGATCTGGAGCTTTCCTGCGATGAGGCGGTGGTCAGCGGTCGGGACGAGGAATTCCGTGAGGAGTACGGTCGCTGCCTGCTGGCGGTCGTCCGTGCCGGAATGAACCGCCACACCCTGTTCACCACCAACTTTTACAGCGGCAAAAAGACGCTGAAAAACCGCCTTTCCACCATCTTTGATACCACGAAGAAGCGGCGGGGAACACTGGCGCTGATCGCCCTGCTGCTGGCGGCGGCGGTTGCCGGTTCGCTGGTGGCGTGTACCCCCTCTGCCGGTAAAAATAACGGCAGGATCGACCTGAGCGACTACGACGCCCTGAGCCGGGAGTATCTGGCACCGATCGCGAGCTTTGGCGATAAGGAGTGGAATGTCGGCTACCCGATGTGGCTGACCTGTGCCGACCTGCTGGGCTATGCCGCCTATGAGCGGTACGGATACAACAGCACCGGCGAGATAGACCGTGCCGCCATCTACGGCGCCGCCGACGCCGAAAAGCGGGCAGAGTTGGAGGCACTGCTGGGCGAGGACGGCAATTATCATCTGCCGAGGGTGGAGGTCTACGCGACCATTCAGCGGCATTTTGACTTTAGCGAGGAAACGCTGAACGCCCTGCTTGCCGAAAGAATGGAGCCGGAGACCGATACCATCCGGCTGGAGCCGTGGAGCGGAACCCCCAATAACCGGATCGCCTATGTCACCGAAGCGGCGCTGGAGGACAATACCCTGACCATCGCCTACGATGTGGTGGGCGTGGCTCCGAGCGACGAGAGCTTTGTTGCCCAACACATGAAAGACTATGTGGAGACCTACGGCAATAAATCGAGCTATGCCGTGACCATACGGCTGACGGAGGACGGCGGCTGGCAGTATGTAAAATGCACATGGAACCCCGTTACCGTGACGATGGAAAAGCCGGAGGGCGAGCTGCAGGTGACCCCGAGTGAGGACGCGGTGGCTGCCGGTTGGGAGCTGATCGCCAGCCGTGCCGAATACTACGCGGTGGATACCTATGTCTCTATTGAGGGCAGCTCCGAAAGCTGCCACCTGCTGGGCTGGGAACAGCAGACGGTGAGCATCTACCGTGCCGAGGACGGCTATCTTCTTTCGTACTGGCGGGCGACACCGGAAGTGATCTCCGGCACGGAAAACCCCAAGGTGACCAAGTGGAACGGATATGTCTCCGAGAGCATTATCACACCGGAGGATGCGGCGCTTTTCAACTTCGCGGATATGGTCATCAACCTGAACCCGAAGGGCTACGGCGGGTACTCGCTGTACAGCCCCAGCCGCGACTGTGCTATCGCAGTGATGGAAAACAGCCCGGTAGGAATTGTCATTGAGCAGAGCGGCAGCGGGCTGATCTCGCTGAGCGAGGAGGGCGGCGGTGTCTTTGCGGAGAACAGCCGTTACCGGCTGCTGGGGAACTACCTTGGCATGGATATCTCCTCCGATGGCTATAACAGCTACAACCGGTATGATTTTTACCTGTATGACAGTGTGACCCACCGCCTGACCACCCTGCTGGAGAATACCCCCTATGAGGGCTTCTGGCGGCTTTCGACCGAGGAGGACGGTACGCTGTTCGGCATTGTGCTGCAGGATATCGCCTATATTTACGATGCGGCAAAGCCGGAAGCGCCGCTGGCGGTCTATGATAAGACCAACCTGCCGCTGGACGGCTATGACGCTGTTTATATGGGCGGTGTTTATGTCGATGACCGTGACGGAAAAACCATCGTGCTGATGTACTACCCCTATGACAGCAGCGACAGGACCGACGTATGGGGCACAGGCGGATATGAGGTAAGCCCCTACCTGTGGAAGCTGCTGACCATGACGGTGGAGGAAAACAACGAGCTGAAGCCGTGGCAGATACTGACCATGCGGCAGCACCCGGCACGCAACTACTGGTCGACCTACCCGCAGGGCGAGATCATTGTGCGGGGAGGACTGCTGTATTACAGCAACTACTATGCCGAGGACGGCACCCATACGCTGCCCGACGGCGGAATGCTGCGGGAGCGCTGGTGCATCAACCTGACGACCGGACAGAGCCAGCTGATAGAGACCAATGACACGACCGCCGCGGCGTACAGCGACAGCGAATTTATTGCCAATGCCAAAGCGCTGGGCTATACCGACGCCATGCTGACCGCCGCTCGCAGCGAGCGCTATGACCCCGAAAAGCTGCTGACCGCCAATGACGGCTGGGGCGGGCAGAGCGAGCGGATCGAGACTTCGCCGGACGGGGCGTACCGGCTGCGGCATTTTGAGATCGGCAGCGGACCATCGGTATATTACCTGACCGACGCCAACGGCACCATTCGGGTGATCCCCGCCCTGTGGAACAGCCGTGTTCTAGCGATGAACGCGGAGGTCTTCTATGGGTTTATCGGGAACGATAAGATCTGGGTCGGGAGCTATGACGGCATCTACCTCTACGATGTGAACGCCATATGGACCGTTGCCGGGAACAGAGCCCCGCAGAGCCGCTGGCTTGCCGCGGAGATGGAGGGACATAAGGAAAACCTGACGGCGTTCCTCTTTGCGGTGGAACATAATGACAGGGGCGAGCTGGTGTGCTACTGGGCGGATATCCCCCAGACGAAGCCGGCGGACGGCGGAAAAACCGGAACAAACTATCAGGTGGCGGTGCTGAGCGAAAGCGGCGCGGTGCTGCAAAGCTACGATACCGGTATAGAGGTGATGGAGGGAACCTCGGCAGAGGGGTTCCACAGCCTTTACTTGCCTGGGGGAAACAGGTATAATGAGGCTGGATATGGGTTCTTTACCGTGACTACCGATGGCATCAGTGGGAGTACCTACAAGATAAACCTGATCACCGGCGAGGTGACGAAGGCGGACTGACGGAGGAAACAGTATGAAGAAAAGAGGTTGGGCGGTGCTGCTGGCGGTGGTGATGATCCTGCTGCTGGCGGCATGCACCCCCTCCACCGAGGAGAATAACCAGTACAACATTGACCTGAATGACATGGACGCCCTGAGCCGGAAGTATCTGGCGCCGATCGCCGCGATGGGGGACACCTACTACTGGAACGACTATGAGCGGCTGAACTCGGTGCAGCTGCTGCAGTACGCCGCCTATGAGCTGTATGGCTATAAGGGGACGGGCAACCTGGAGCTGGCGGCTGCCTATGGCGATGCCGATGCCGTAAAGCGCGACGAACTGGAGGCGCTGTATCAGGACGACGGGTTCTATCATCTGCCCAAGGCGGAGGTCTATGCCGCGATCCAGGAGCATTTTGACCTGACGGAGGAACAGCTGGACACCCGCATGAGGAAGCGCGTTTCCGATGGGTGGACAACGCTGATTGTGAGCGCGTGGGAGATGAACGAACGAACCATTGCCTACGCGGACAACGCCGAAATAGAGGACGATATCCTGAAGATCCAGTACAGCATGGTCAATGCCCAGCCCGGTGATGAGGGCTTTTTGGCGCAGCACATGGCGGACTATACAGAGACCCATGAAACCATCGGGACTTATGTCATTGCCATACGGCTGGAGGAGGACGGCGGCTGGAAGTATATCGGCAGGGACAACTACCACCAGAAGGTGACGCTGCCGCAGCCGGAGGGCGAGCCGGAGCCCCTTGACCTGCTGCAAAATGAGAAGGTGCAGCAGGAATTGCAGACGGAGGAAATATCGGACGAGGGCTGGACGCTGCTGGGCAGCCGAGCCGTCTATTCCCCCCTTGGGGAGAACTGCTATTTGCGGGTGGAGGGCACAGTGGAAACCTGCATTGCCACCGGCTGGAAACAGAAACAGGTGAGCGTTTACCGGACGGCGGAGGGCTACACAACGGTGTACTGGGAAAAGTGCCCCGAAAGGATCTCCGGCACGGAAAACCCAACCGTGACAAAATGGATCGAATACGCCCTTATCACCGATATTGAGGAGGAAACGGCGCCCTTTGATTTTGGGGACATGGTCATTTCTATCGATCCGGTGAGCAGCAGCTATACCCTGTACAGTCCCGGCACCGATTGCAGTATTATGCTGGCGGCGGACAAAAACTGGTGTACCACTGTGGTGGAGCACAGCGGCAGCGAGCCGCGCTATGTGTCCTTCCGTTCCGAATTAGCGGGAGAAAATTCCCGTTACGCTATTGTGGACTATGACCGGATGGAGGGCGAGGAGCGCCTGGTCGATTATTCGATCTATGACCGGGAGAACCGCCGCCTGACCACCATTATAGAGAACCAGACTAACTGGCAGTGCGCGGGGATCGGCGGAAGCGACAGGCTGATCCAGCTGATAGCGGGGAGCGGCGAAACGGCGATGATCTGCGACGCGGCGCAGCCGAAAAGCCCGCTGATGGTCTTTGATAAAACCAACTTGCAGCTGGACGGCTGTGATGCAGTCCATATGGAGTGGATCTATGCCGATGACCGAGGAGGCAATACGCTGGCGCTGGCTTATTACCCCTACGACAGCAGCGATATGCCCGCAAGCGAGACCTACCAAATGAGCCCCTATTACTGGAAAGTGCTGACCATGACGGTGGAGAACAACGAGCCGAAGCCGCAGCGGACGCTGACCCTGCCGCAGCATGTATTCCGCGGTCGCGAGGGGAACCGTGACCTGGGAGAGGTGATCGTGCGGGACGGACTGATGTATTACAGCAACTACTACGATGAAAGCGGCAGCCAGTACCTGTCGGACGGCACCCGGCTGTGGGAACGGTGGTGCCTGAACCTGACGACCGGACAGAGCCAGCGGGTAAGCACCAATGACCCGGACGCCGTATCCTATGACGATGAAAAGTTTATTGCCAAGGCAAAGGCGATGGGCTATACCGATGAGATGCTTGAGGTCATGGAGACCTCCCGCGTGGCAGCCGATAATGTACTGAACGGCGAAGGCGCCGGAGGCGGCAGCGAGGATTTCTATTCCCCGGGCGTCCAATACCGGGCATACAGCCGCCACCTTACCAAAAATTATGACAAGTCAATGGTGGTGCTGTGGGACAGCAACGGCAATATGCGGGTGGTGCCGCAGGTGTGGAATGACGGCTACGACGCCCATGAGGGTAACTATGCGAATATCAGATTAGGCTTTACCTCGGAGGGGCTGCTGTGGATCAGCGATGACCGGGGCGTCTTTTACTATGATCCGGAGACCATTATGGAGGTGGCAGAGGACCGCAGCCCCGTTTACAGCTGGAGCATCAGTGAAATGAAAACCGGAGATGACGTTCCCCATGTGATATGGGCAAAAGGCTATCGGGCAGAGAAGATGATCATTGCCTACTGGGTGGCTTTGCCGGCGGACTGGGACGGTTGGAGTAAATTGCCCACAGATGTGACCGTTCACGCGGCGGTGCTGGATATCACCGGACAGCTGCAAAAGGACTGGGATACCAAGATCAGTCTGGAACGTTACGAAGAGGGAGGACTGGTCAGCTTTTCCAGTTATGGCTATCAGCAGAGGGACGGCTACGCAGTCTTCTATGTAGGGGGTAAGCACCGCACGGACGGCGGAACCTATGAGCTAAACCTGACGACCGGTGAAGTGAACAGGGCTAAATGACGGAGGAAACAACATGAGGAAAAGAAGATGGGCGGTGCTGCTGGCGGCAGTGATGATCCTGCTGCTGGCGGCGGGCTGTGGAGAAAAGGGAGCGGAGAAGATCCTTTCCACCGAGGGGGTGCCGCAGGAGGTGCTGCAAAGCGCCCAGTACAAGGCGGCGCTTGCCGAGGAGACGGCGACTGTCATTGCCTATAACGGTGTGCCGATGACCGACAGCGCCCCGCTGCGGGCGGCGGTGGAGAAGATGCAGGCGGGGGAGGACGCAGTGCTGACCTACTATGATATAGATACTGACGGTAGGTGCTGGGCATGGCGGCTGACCATGAAAGACGGGGTGGCTTCCTACCAAAGCACCAGAACAGAGGACTGGAACAGCGCCATAGACTGGGAAAGCGTTCTTTACCGGCAGGCGGGGGAGATAAAGCTGAACAGCTGTGGGTATCTTTCCTTTGGAGAAGAGGGACCGGCGTATGCCCCGCTTTATTGGGTGTTTTCACCATTGGATACCTATGACGATTACAATGAGCGCTACGAGCTGACCAAGACCTATCTGAAGCCGCTGTGGGCACAGGGAGGTGCGAAGTTCGGCAAGCCGGAGGATATTACCGACCCGTGGACATGGATGTTCTTTTATGACGGAATGACCGGCGAGTATGAAGGATACCATGAGGGCGGCACCATGCCGACCCAAGAGGTCGTGAACCTGCTGGTGAGCCGGTTTGACATCAGCGAGGAAACGCTGCGGAGTTTGCTGGACCCCGATGACGACGGCAGCATTGAGTGGATAGAGCATGGAGGGATAGCGCCCCAGTACTTTGCCAAGGAAGCGGTGCAGGAGGGAGATCTTTTGCATATCCGCTTTGGGCTGCTGCCCAACAGCGACGGCAGTGAGCCGATCTATGACAGAGAACTGACGGTGCGGCTGGCGGAGGACGGCAGCTGGAAGTATGTGAGCAACTTGGCTGTTTCAATCGAACTGGGGAACGGTATGAAAGCACTAAATGAGAACGAGGCGCTGCGCGGCAGCGGCTGGCAAGCGCTGTATACCTGTCCGGTGCCGGATGGCGATGGATACAACCGGGTTTTTGAAACTTCGATGAAGCCCGCTCTACTGGAGGACGGCACCCTGGCGATACCGGTCATACCGGGAATAAGCTATAAAGACGGCGCGCCCATTGCGGTAATGATGCTGCGCTCCGACGGCAGCTATGAGGTGATAGAAACGCCCCTGACCTGCGGGAACTGGATGAAGACGAGTTATCAGAGCGGCAAAGCGCGGGAAACCAGCACGGTGGCTGCCGATGGATCGATCATTATCCGGACGGTATATTCCACCGATATAGGGGTGAGAAACCCCTATAACCAGATAGACCGGCTGGTGGAAGCCGAGGTGTGGAGCGACGGTCGGGTGGAAAGTCGTGACTATGTGCCGGAGGGCAACATTTACACGATGGAATGGAGCCCTGATGGACAGCATATCGCGGACGGTACCGAAAACGGCAGCCTGACCATCAACGGGACGGTGGTGCTTGATGCCGGTTTGAATGGGGAAGATCAGGGACTTGATGGCTATTATGCGCCGGAGCTGTGGCTGGATAATGACCGGCTGGTGATCAGCGCCAAATACTACCGGTACAGTAATGATTACGGGATCTACAGCCTTTCCACCGGGGAGGTGGTTTGGCTGAACCAGAGCAAAATGAATGTGGTCAACCTTTTGCGCATCATGCTGCTGGACGGCAAGCTGTGCTGGACGGCAAGAGATGTTTTGTCTACCGATGGCGAAGGTATATCGGAGAGCGCGTTTTACAGCATTGCCGTGGAGGAGCTGCCCTATGGCACCCCCACCCGCACGGTGGCGGGGCTGGATTACGGCATGGAGCAAGATGGCTGCCTGTGGAGTGTGGAAACCAACTATCAGGAAAACGGACATTTTACCCTGTGTGCCTTTGACCCGAAAAGCGGAAAATCGGCGCAGATGGATCTTCCGGTGGCGGAATGGCTGGACGGCGGAGATCAGAGCCGAAGCTGGTCGTGCGTTGCCTATAAGATGACCGAACAGGGAATGGTGCTGCGCGGCACCCAGTATATGGAGAACGACAACTATGGGATTGATTGGTTCATTCTGGTGCCCAATGAACTGCTGGAGAAAATGGAGTGGCAGCAGCTGCCCAGCGTGCTGGACTCTGCCGAGGAATTGCCCCTGACCGAGATAGAGGAGACCTTTGGCGGGCGGTGGCAGGACATGGAAAACGATGACGGCGACACGCTGACCATCTACCGGGAGGGTGACGCCCTTTACTGCCGGTGGGAGGATATGGAGCCGCAGCAGATGGTTTCCGCCTATAAGACCGGTACGACAGGGTATTATATCCTTACCCGGCGAGCCAACGGTGCCGCCGATGTACTGGTGCTGGATACCGGCAAGCCGAAGGATAATAAGATCGCGGCGATGATCTACGGCTGGTATATGCTGACCTACGCGGGCGAGGCATGAGCAAAAACAGGAAAGGGGAGCCGAGGGGCTCCTCTTTTTTTGCAAGAAAAGGGAAAGAAATGGGGCGGTCTCTTGCGCCGGAGGCGGGTGCTGTGCTATACTGGGGGCAGAATTTATATACTGAAACGGAGGAAACTACCCCATGGATAAAAAGACCATTGCCGCGATGATAGACCACACCCTGTTAAAGCCGGAAGCCACCGCCGCGCAGGTGGAGAAGCTGTGTGCCGAGGCTGCCGAGTATCACTTTGCCAGCGTCTGCGTCAATCCGGTTTATATTCCGCTGGCGGCACGCCTGCTGAAAGACACCGGCGTGAAGGTCTGCTGTGTGGTGGGGTTCCCTCTGGGCGCCATTGCGCCGGAGCAGAAAGCCGCCGAAGCCGCGAGCTGTGCCGCGATGGGCGCGGAGGAGCTGGATATGGTGATCCATGTGGGCGCCGCCAAAGCGGGCGACTGGGCGCTGGTGCAGCGGGATATTGAGGGTGTGGTAAAGGCTGCCGCCGGACGCACCGTTAAGGTCATCATTGAGACCTGCCTGCTGACCGATGAGGAGAAGGTAAAGGCGTGCGAGGCGGCAAAGGCCGCGGGCGCGCACTTTGTCAAGACCAGCACCGGCTTTTCCACCGGCGGTGCGACGACCCATGATATTGCCCTGATGCGCAAGACCGTAGGTCCCAAAATGGGCGTAAAGGCGAGCGGCGGGATCCGTGACTATGCCACCGCGATGGCGATGATCGAGGCGGGTGCGAACCGTATCGGAGCTTCCGCGGGCATCGCGATCGTAGCCGCTGCCGAATAACTGCACACAAAACAGTATAAAGTCGAATTTTATTACAGTTTGTATATCAAAGGAGTGAGACCATGATCACCATTTTCAACCGCCGCCAGCTTGCCGTGACCTATGAGCAGGAGGAAAAGACCCATATCTGCCGTGTGCTGGCGGAGCGGGGCATTGAATACACCGTGCAGGAGGTGCGCCGTACGGCGCCCCATGCCGTCACCTCAGAGCGCCCCCGTGACGGCAGCTTCGGCAAGCAGTCGGAGATGGTAACAGCGTACTTTATCTATGTAAAGAAAACAGACTTTACAGCTGCCGCTGAAGCGCTGGGGCTGAAAGCCGAGGCGTAAATTAAAAAATTGCCGGATAACAAAAAGAAGCTCCCATAGTGGGGGCTTCTTTGCGTATGGGGGGAATTATTGCAGGGACTTCTGACATTCGGGGCAGATGCCCTCCAGCACGAGGTTCATCTGTTTGACCAGAAAGCCGCTGCCCTCCTTGAGTGCGCCTTGCAGCAGGGGGAGCGCCTCCGGCAGTACATCGGTGACGCTGCCGCACTGGGTGCAGTAGGCATGGGCGTGGTCGCCCAGCGTGTGATCAAAGCGGTCGCTGGCACCGGGGATCGGCACCTTGAGAAGCTGTCCGTTATCGCACAGCAGGTTCAGGTTGCGGTACACGGTGCCAAGGCTTACCTTGGGATCCTGTGCCCGCACCCGCGCGTAAATGGTATCGGCGGTGGGGTGATCGTCGGAGCGGCGGACTGTCTCCAAAATCAGCTCCCTTTGGCGTGAATACTTCAATGTGGTCTCTCCTTAAACAGTAACTATTACTTTTTATAGTTTAGCAGATGAAAGAGAGTTTGTCAATGGCGAATGAGGGGACTTTGAAAAAATTTACTTTTTATTGGCGGGAAGGGAGAAATGGGGAAGGGCGACCGCAGGTCGCGCCGGCGCAGCCGGCGCCGGCGGGCGAAGCCCGCCGAAACCGTCCGCAGGGCGGTTTGACCTGTGGTCGCCTGCTCCGCCGCCCTGTACAGAGCCCAGAGGATAAAAATATCCCCCGACCATGGCGGTCGGGGGACTGAAATTTAAGGGAAAATTATTCCTCGGCGGGAGCCTCTTCCTCTGCGGTCTCCTCCTCGGGGGCTTCCTCGGTGAGGAGCGCCTTGATGGAGAGACTGGCGCGATGACGGTCATAGTCCAGCTCGGTGATCTTGGCATCTACGACCTGACCGACGGAAAGCTTATCGGCGACCTTCTCGACACGCTCACGGGCGATCTGAGAAATGTGGATCAGACCGTCGATGCCGGGAATGATCTGCGCGAATGCGCCGAAGGTGGTGAGGGACATGATCTTGACGGGAACGACATCGCCGACCTGATACATGGTCTTGATCTTCTCCCAGGGATTGTCCTCGGTCTTTTTGTAGATGAGGGAAACGCGGTTGTTCTCGCGATCGATATCCTTTACGGTGACCTCAACGGTATCGCCGATAGAAACGACCTCAGCGGGGCTCTTGACGCGCAGCCAAGTCAGATCGGTGAGACCGATACGACCATCGACGCCGCCCAGATCGACAAACGCGCCGAAATTGGTGAGGCTCTTGACCTTGCCGGTGTAGACCTTGCCGACCTCGACCTCGTCCCAGAACTTCTGAGCCAGCTCCTTGCGGGCTTCGCGGGCTACCACGCTGATGGAGCCTACGGCACGGCGGCGCTGACGGTTGGTCTCGAGGATCTTGAAGCTGACTTCCTTGCGGAGCAGGGTGTTCAGGTCGCCATCGCGGGGAACACCGGTCTGGCTGGCGGGGATAAATACCTTGACGCCATTGGTGAGAACCAGAACGCCGCCCTTGATGACCTCGGTGACAACGCCGGTGAGGATCTCGCCGGTCTCGCCCGCGTTCATGACCTTCTCGAAGCCGGCTACGGCGTCCAGACGGGTCTTGGAGAGCATAGCGGTGCCTTCCACGTCATTGACGCGGACGACCATCAGCTCCAGCTCATCGCCGATCTTGACGATGTCCTCGGGCTTGGCAGAGGGATCGCTGGTCAGCTGATCCAGCGGTACATAACAGGCATGCTTGGTGCCGGCGTCAACAGAAATTTCCGTCGGCTTAATGCCTGTAACAACGGCCGTTACCTTCTCCCCATTATGTATACTTTTGGAGTATTGATCGAGCAGCTCCCCAAAGTTCATTTCTTCAGTGTTGTTTTCCAATACGCTCATGGAATTTTGAACCTCCTTAATGATACAAGCCGGGGTTGAAGCGCCGGCAGTAATACCGATAAAATGGGCGTCCCGCAGGACCTCCCGATGGCGGCAAAGCTCTGCCGCCGTTTCGACCTGCACCGTGGGACAGATCCTGCCGCACAGCGCCGCCAGAGCCGTGGTGTTGGCACTATGCCGTCCTCCCACCACAATCATGGCGTCAGCAGACTGCGCCAGCGTTTCCGCCTCAAACTGCCGCTCAATGGTCGCTCTACATATTGTATCAAATACTTTTAGATTTGTACACACTTTTTTTGCGAAAAAAATGATTTTCTCCCATTCGCGCAAAGAAAAAGTGGTCTGCGCCGCCAAAATGATGGGGATTTCGCCGGAAAAATCCTCTTTTTCCAGTATTTCAGCCAGTTCCTCCGCCGCGGCGAAGGGAAAAGCACGCCCGCGGCAGTAGCCTAAGATGCCCTGCACCTCGGGGTGATGCCGTTGCCCCGCCAAAAGCAGGACGCCATGCGGAGGGACTTCGGCGGCGATGGTGTGCAGCCGTTTGACAAAGGGGCAGGTGGCATCTACAATGGGATTGCCCTGCCTTTGCAGGGTATCGTAGACGGCGGGCGGTACCCCGTGGGAGCGCAGCACGACAGCGATCCCAGCCGGTGCATCCTCCGGCGTTTCGATAACAGGGACGCCCTGCCGCGCCAGCTCCTGCACGACCTGCCGATTGTGGATCAGCTCACCCAGTGTGCAGGTGGGCTGTTTGGCTGCGCTTTCTTCCGTCAGCTCCAGTGCGCGCCGCACCCCGAAGCAGAAGCCGGCGGTTTTGGCGACGGTCACCTTCATGTGCTCCCCCCAATTTGTCGGCGGATATAACCGAGCATGGCGTGTACTGTTTGCTCAAAGTCAAGCTCGGTACTGTCACAGAGCCAGGCATCTTCCGCCTGCCGCAGCGGGGCTGCGACACGGTGGCTGTCATCATAATCCCGCTTTTTTACAGCGGCAAGAACTTCTTCATAGCTTTCCTGAATCCCCTTTTGCTGTTGCTCCAGCCAGCGGCGGCGGGCGCGGGCTTCGGGTGCGGCGGTCAGATAAATTTTAATGGTGGCATCGGGCAGCACCACGGTGCCGATATCCCGCCCATCCATGATGACATTGTACTGCCGCGCCAAACTGCGCTGCTGCTCCAGTAAAAAGGTGCGCACCTGTGGCAGGGCGGAGACCTGTGAGGCGGCAGCGGAGGCTTCCGGCAGGCGGATCGCCGCCGAGACATCTTCGCCGTTTAAGAAGATGCGCTGCTCGCCCTCCTCAAACCGCAGGTCGATATGGATATGCGGCAACAGGGGCAGCACTTCGACGGGGTCAGCGGGATTTTTGCCCTGCCGCAGCACGGCAAGACCCACCGCGCGGTACAGTGCGCCGGTATCCACATGCAGGTAATGCAGCTCCTTTGCCAGCCGTGTGCAGATGCTGCTTTTGCCGGCGCCTGCCGGTCCGTCGATTGCGATGGAGATCATAGGGTCACCCCTGCCTTTCGTATGGTTTGCCGGAAGCCAAGGCGGTACCGCCGCCCCTCCGGCGGCAGCCCCATAGGGCTGCCGCCGGAGGCGCGCCCCCGCAGGGGCGCGCTTTACCGCGCCGCAGGCGCGGGCGGGGCGGCGGGTAAGCCGGCTTCCCGCACAAATTTCGATTTTTCCGGATCTCAGACCGCGGAGGTTCCGGCGAGGTAGCCGGTGCTCCACGCGATCTGCAGATTGTAGCCGCCGGTCACGGCGTCCACATCGATCACCTCACCCGCAAAGGCAAGTCCCTTTACAAGCTTGCTTTGCATGGTGCGGGGGTCGATCTCCTTGACGCTGACGCCGCCTGCGGTGATGACCGCTTCCTCGATGGGGCGCAGCGCCTGCGGGGTCAGCGGGAACGCCTTGATGAGTGCGCCCAGCCGCTGCCGCTCCTCACGGGTCAGCTGGTTGACCCGCCGCTCGGCAGGGATACCGCTTTTTGCCACTACAACGGGGATAAGCGAGCGGGGCAGCAGTGCCTCCAGCGCGTTGCCAAAGGCGCGGTTTGGACTTTGCTCGAAGTCCCGCAGCAGTCGGGCGTCCAGCTGTTCGGCGGTCAATGCCGGCTTGCAGTCTATCGTTATGCGGTAGCCTGCGGGGTTTTCCATGTAGCTGCTGGCAGTCAGTGCCAAGGGGCCACTGATGCCGAAATGGGTAAACAGCATTTCACCCAGTTCGCTGTAGATCGTTTTGCCGCTTTTCTTTTCAATAAGGTTTAGCGTTACATTGCGCAGGGAAAGTCCCATCAGCGCCGAAAACTGCTTGTCCGTGTTCTCGCAGATGATGGGCACCAGTGAAGCCCGCGGAGGAATGATGGTATGCCCCGCCGCTGCCGCCAGTGTGTAGCCGCTGCCGTCACTGCCGGTGGCGGGATAGCTTTTTCCACCGGTAGCAATCACCGTCAGAGGGGCAAAAAACTCCTCGCCCGCTTCGGTTTTTACACCGATGACGGTACCGTCCTTTTGCAGCAGCTCGGCTGCCGTCGCCTGCCGGATCTGCGCGCCGCCCGCACGGGCAAAATGCACTAAGGCATCGGCAATATCCATGGCACGGTCGCTGACAGGGAATACACGGCTGCCGCGCTCGGTCTTCAAGGGCACACCAAGCCGTTCAAAGGTCGCCATCGTCTCCTGTGGGGTCATGGCATAGATAGCGCTCATCAAAAAACGAGGGTTGCGCCGCACAGCAGCAATGAATTCCTGCGGGGTGCAATTGTTGGTTACATTGCAGCGACCCTTTCCGGTCACCAGAATTTTTCGCGCGGGGCGTTCCCGCCGTTCCAGCACCAGCACCCGCTCGCCGTTCTGCGCCGCCCAGCCGGCAGCAAACAGCCCAGCCGCACCGCCGCCGATGATGATACGGTCAAACTCATTTTTCATGGTGCAGAATGGATCTCCTCATTTTTCTCATACACATCGTATTCGCTCCAGATACGCTCCAGCATGGCGTAGGTGTTGCTGGTCTCGTGCTTTTTGCGCAGACCCACTGCCACGATGATGGCGTTGAGCAGGCTCATGGGCGCGACCAGCGAATCGACAAAGGACGCCATCTCGCTGCGCGCCAGCAGCACATGGTTCGCCATTGCCGCCAGCGGCGCGCTGGTAGAATCGGTGATGCCGATGATGCAGGCGCCCTGCTTTTTGGCGTAGTGCACCGCCTTCAGCGTCCGCTGGGAGTAGCGGGGGAAGCTGATGGCGATGAGCACATCATTGGGACCGATGCGCAGCATCTGCTCGAAGGTTTCGCCCTGTGCCGCGCCTACATTCACCACATCTTCAAAGATATGGTTGAAGTAGAAGGAAAGGAAGCCGGCAAGAACGCCGGAGGAGCGCAGACCCAGAATGTAGATGCGGTGGGCTTCCGTAATGGAATCGATGACGGTATCGAAGTCCTTGGGGTCGATCTCCTCCTGCGTGCGGCGGATCTTATCGGCATCGGAGGACATGACCCGATGCAGGACATCAACGCCGCCGGAGAGCTGTTCATCAATGATCTCCATGCGCTGCACGGTGGTCAGGCGATTGCGAATGATATCCTGCAGGGATTTCTGGAGTTGGGGATAGCCCTCGAAGCCCAGCTCGGCGGCAAAGCGCACCACGGTGGATTCGCTGACGCCCACCGTTTCGCCCAGCTTGGCGGCGGTCATAAAGGCGGCTTTATCGTAATGCTCCAGGATAAAAGCGCCGATGCGCTTCTGCCCCTTGGAAAAGCCTTTCATTTCGTTGCTGATAAGCTGAAGCAGATCCTGTGTCATGCCCAACCCCTCTTTTCTGTAAAGTATTCCCCTTTATCATACCGAAATGGCGGGATAAAATCAAGAGTTTTACAGCAAAAAACGCAAGAAAGAAAATTCTTTCTTGCGTTTTGGTGGGATTTTGGCACTTAGTTCCCCCAAAATCCCCCTTAAAGTGAATGACAAAGATCATTTTTGCAGGAGAAGCGGCTGGAACTGACTGCCCTCCAGCGCCGCCTCCAGCGTGCGCTGGGTAAGCGGGAGATGCGCCACAAGGCTGGTCGGCTTTTTGATGGGGTCATCTTGCCCGAAGGGAACAAAGTAATAGTTCTTGCGGCACAGCAGTGCCCCCAGATTGGGCGCGCTGGCGGAAAGTCCGTCATTGGTGGAAACCGCCAGCACCACGGGGCGGTCATTGCGCAGGTGCGCCTTTACCGCCATCGTCACCGGCGTATCGGTGATGCCGCAGGCAAGCTTGCCCAGCGTGTTGCCGGTGCAGGGCGCCACCAGCAGGATATCCAGCAGCCGGCGGGGACCGACCGGCTCCACCTGTGCCACCGAGTGCCAGATGGGGCGCCCGCACAGCGCCTCCACACGGTCGCGCCAGTGCTCCGCCGTGCCGAAGCGGGTATCGGTCTCGTAGGTCGCGGGCGACATGATGGGCTGGATCTCCCAGCCGGCGGCGGCAAGCCCCGCCATCATTTGCAGGGTGGGTTCCAGCGTGCAGAAGGAGCCGCAGAGGGCAAAGCCCAGTTTTTTATCGTTCACCATTCATTCCTCCCAGTGCGGCAGGCTGCGTATCACCTGCCCCAAGTATTCTCCTGCGGTGCGGGGCGCCGCCTTGCCCGGCAGACCCGGTGCGGCACGGTAGCGCAGCCCCAGCGCCTCGGCTTCGGCGGCGATGCAGCCGCCGGGGGCGCTTGCCAGCTCCACCACCAGCGCTTCCGGCGGCAGCTTTTGCAGCAGCTCACGCGGCAGCACGGGGGCGGGCACGGTATTAAAAACGACCTCGCAGTCGCCCAGAGCAGGGGAAAGACGGTTGATATCGCAGGGGATACAGCCATCGGCATAGATGCGCGCCTGCTGCTCCCGACGGCGTGCCGCCGCCGTCACCTTGGCGCCCAGCGCCGTTAGGCGGCGGCACAGCGCGCTGCCGCAGCGCCCGTAGCCAAGAACTAAGCACCGTGTCCCGAACAGGGTGGTGTTCTGCTCCCGCATGGCAAGCGCCACCGCTCCCTCCGCCGTCGCGATGGCGTTCAGCTCCTGCAGTTCCGGCAGTGCCAGCAGGTCAGTGTAGGCAAGGCGTCGTTCCTCGGCGATGCGGCGGCAGTCGGGCGGCAGGGTGCCGCCCAGCACCTCCGTTCCCACCGGAATGAGGAGGAGACACCCCGCCAGTGTGTACCGCTCCGGTACGGTGGGGGCGCGCAGCTGTCCCTCGGGGGTCGCGGTGGGCACTGAGAGAATGACCCGTTCACTTTGCGGCAGCGCCGCTTCGGGCGTTTCCGTCGGGGGCAGCCGGTCTTTTAATGGGGCGGGGGGCGCCAGCGCCGCCAGCCGCAGGGGGCAGCCCGCCCGCCGCAGGTGCTCCGCCAGCCACGCCATGCGTTCATCGCCGCCCAGTATCGTCACAGTCCGTTTCATCGGCAGTTCCACCTACCTTTATGTAGAAAAGAAAAGTTATCAGTCAGGCGCGGGGGTCTCCCGCTGCCCTATCCTATTCCGCCGCCGCACGGAGGGTGCAAAAAAAGAACGCCCTCCCCACGCGGGGCAGGCGCTCTCCTTTTATATTTCAGCCTTACGGCAGCAGTTCGGTCAGGATATCCTCCAGCTGGGGCGGCGTGACCTCCCGCTCCGCCAGATATTCCAGCAGCAGCTCCCCCAGCCGGCGGTCGCTCAGCCACGCGGGAAGCTCCCCGCAGCGTTCTGCCTGCGGGGGAAGCCCCTCGGTGCAGCAGCGCACGCCGTACAGCCATTCCCCGCCGCACATCTCCGCCGTGAGGGCGTAGCGCACGCGGCACCGTTCCCCCTCCTCGCCGGTCATTTCCCGATGCAGTGTCATAACCTCCATGATATGTACCTCCTTTGTCACAGAACGATGGTTTACAGTCCTTATTATAGAACCCGCCTCCCCCTGCGCCCAGCCGCAGAATGATGGAAGTTTTACAGGCACCTGTTTCCAGTAAAATTCAACAAATAATAACATTTTGTTTTGTAAAATGAGGAGATTTTGACAAAAGGGTTTTCAATCCATCACAAAAAATGGTATAATGACCTTGCCCAGTCTTAAGAGAGAAGGGAATGGGAAATGATAGGATACCGCTTGTATTTGCTGCGCAAAGCAGCGGGACTGTCACAAGCCGAGCTGGGAAATATGCTGTCGGTTTCGCACCACACCATATCTTCCTACGAAAAAGGTAAAAGCGACCCCAGCGATGAAACCAAAGTGTGGCTTGCCAAGTATTTTGGCGTCAGTGTGGACTATCTGGTGGGAATGTGCGATGAGCCGTCCCCAAAGGCTTCCACCGCCGACGATCTGCTCCTGCCCGAGGGGCTGACGGAGGAACAGCGCTGCGCGGTGCGTGACTACGCACTTTTTCTTGTCGGCCGCAACGGATAAGCTCGCATCCGCCGACGCCCCATAGGGTACCGCTATCCCGTCCAGACGGGGTAGCGGTGTTCCTTTTTACGCGTTTTTGATGTTTTGGGGATTGCACCGCCTGTGCCACGCGCTATAATGGTAGGCGGAAGCCGAATTTAACCGGAAAAGAGGAAACCGACCATGAAAACCGTCCTTATTATTCTTATTGTACTGGCAGCGCTGTTCCTGCTGCTCTTGCTGATGCTGCGCCCTAACCCCGCCGCGCGGGAAAAGATGGCGCGCTTTGCCGGACGGCGCTATGCCCACCGCGGGCTGCACTGCGCCGCCGAGGGCGTGCCGGAAAACAGCCTGACCGCGTTCCGCCGCGCGGTGGAGGCAGGCTACGGCATCGAGCTGGACCTGCATCTGACCACCGATGGCAAGCTCGCCGTCTTCCACGATGATACGCTGGACCGTGTCTGCGGTGTCAGCGGCAGGGTGGAGGAAAAATCCTACGAGGAGCTGCGGCAGCTGCGGCTTTTGGGTACCGAGGAGTATATCCCGCTGTTTGAGGAAGTGTTGGAGATCGTGGCGGGTAAGATCCCGATGATCGTTGAGGTAAAGTACCAGAAAAACTACGCCGCCCTGTGCGAAAAGATGATGGAGATGCTTTCCGCCTACTCCGGCGAATACTGTGTGGAATCGTTCCACCCGTTTGTGATCCTGTGGATGAAGAAAAATGCCCCCGCCGTTGCCCGCGGGCTGCTTGCCGACCGCTATGTGGAGGGCGAGGGCGGTATGAAGCACAATTCCTTGGGCACATGGGGTTCGCAGGAGCTGCTTTTTAACTGGCTGGTCCAGCCGGATTTTATTGCCTATAACTACCTTACCGCGCCCCGCACCCGCACCCTTTCGCTAACCCGTCGGGTGTGGCATACCCCCTGTGTGGCATGGACGGTGCGTCAGGAGGAGAAGGAGCCGATGGCGCTCCAACGTTTTGACAGCGTCATCTTTGAGGGGTACCGCCCCGAGGTCTATATCGAAAAGAAATAATATCCGCATCTGCCATTTATGAACAGAATTTGAAGAATTTGCGAAGTAAATATCTGTCTATTGACTTGCCATAAATTTTCTGTTAGCATGGAGTTGCCTCCCAGAGATAAACGGGGGAACTAAAATAATTGCCCATGGGCAATTCGTGTTTGCATGCAAACACGATCCACTCTGTATGGGCAAAAAATGTAAAGGAGAGTTGAAGAGCATGAAAAAGTATTTGGCACTGGCACTGGCGCTGCTGATGGTATGCGTTATGCTGCCGGTAACGGCACTGGCTGACGGCGAGTATGCCGAGCTGAACGGAACGAAGTATGCCACGCTGAAGGAAGCTGTGGAAGCCGCCCCCACCGACGGCACCCTGGCGACCATCAATGTGCTGGGCAGCCACACCGGTCAGGGTATCCGTGTGGAAGCCGGTCAGAACATTGTCATCAATTTTAACGGCTATACTTACACCCTGGTTCCCAGCGGTGCAGGCTCCTACGGTACCAAGACCGCGGGCTTCCAGCTCATTATGGGTTCCACCGTTAAGATGGTCGGCGGCACTGTCAATATCGATCCCAGCAACCTCACCGCGGTGAATGACGATACCTACACCCCCGGCGGTCGTTACTGCAACATCATGCGTCTGATCCAGAGCTACGCCGATGTGACCCTGACCGATATGCACTTCATCGCTGAGAACCTCTTTGGCGGCGATGTGGCGAAGGACTATGTCATGAGCTTCAATAAGGGCAAGGTGCTCATCAACGGCAGCACCTCCATCGAGGCTTTTGAGGGCTTTGTCGCTTTCGATAGCTGCGACGGCTCCTGGGCGCCCAACGGCGTTTACAACACCGATCCCCTGACTGCCATCACCATTGATACCACCGGCACCATCACCGGCAACATCGAGATGAGCGGCGGCAACCTGACCATTGATAACGCCAATGTCATCGGCGGCGTAAAGCTGTATGGCGATAACACCGCCTACGGCGCCAATGTCATCGTCAACGGCGGCACCTACACCGATGCCGAGAGCGTAAGACCTTACCTCCCCGAGGGCAAGACCCTGAATGCCAACGGTACCGTAGTCGATGAGGCTACCGTCCGTGTTCCCGAGAGCGGCGAGACCACCACTCCTGCCGGCAACCCCTCCACCGGTGCGGCGGAGAATACCGGAATCGCTGCTGCGATGGTCGTCGTAGCGCTTCTGGGCACTGCCGCTGCGCTGCGCAAGTAATTCCCCGAACAACTAAAAAAGCTCCCCCCACGGGGGAGCTTTCAGCTTGTCGAGAAACCCGGTTGCACATTACGCAACAACCGGGTTTTTG
>CAKSYU010000025.1 GCA_934524965.1 uncultured Angelakisella sp. | reverse complement strand
GCTCTGATATGCCGGTGGCATATCAGAGCCGCGCCGTGACCGAGCCGCAGCGAGAAGCTGGCACGGCGTAGCCATGACTGAGGGATTGCCAGCAGAGACTAAGGTGATAATCTCATTTCCTTTTTCGTCATCTCCATTTTCCGCCCCGCAGGGATAAGCAAAGCCGCCGTGCTTTGGGCACGGCGGCTGGGGTTCGGGTTCTGTTTATGCCGCGGGGGTTTCGGTGTTTTCCTCAGCGGGGGTCTCGGTACCGTCCTCGGTGGGGGTCTCTTCATCGGTCGTGGCAGGGACGATGATCTCACTGATATCGGTGTAGCTGGGGGCGGGGTTCTGCTCCTTCAGGTAGGTGCCGACATTATTGAAGGTCACGGCACGGTACAGGTAGCCGTAGCCATACTGCGCCACATAGTCGGAGTAGTCATCCACGCTCATCTCGGTCTTGAAGTACTCTTTCAGGTCGTCCTCGGTGGCAAAGAGGTTCGCGTCCTCGGCAATCGCCATCATCACCATGTACTGGGAGATGGTCTCGCGGATCTGCTCCTCGTAGTTGGTGCGGAACGCTTCCTCGCTGTCCACGCCGTAGTAGTAGGTCAGCAGGGTGGAAACCTCCATGCTGTACTGCAGGGCGGTGTACTTCAGCTGCTTCATCACAATGGTGATCTCGTTATCCACCAGCTTCTGGGGCACTTCGCTTACGGGGCAGTTCTCCAGAATGGTCTCCATCATCGCGGTGTAAACCTGGCTGTCGCGCAGGTCCTTGGCGATGGTCTTGCGCATATTCTCCACGCTGGTGTAGCCGTAGGTATCCTTCAGGTTCTTTTCCACAAAGTCATCGGTCAGCTCGTAGGTGCGGGTGACAATGATGTGGTTGATGGTCACGGTAAAGGTGGCTTCCTTGCCGGAAAGGGTGGTATCTCTCTCGTAGGGGTCGGGGAAGGTCACATTGATATCAAAGGTCTCGCCCACCTTGTGACCGATGAGCTGCTCCAGGAAATCATCAATGTAGCTGGTCACGCCGATGGTCACCTCGGTGCCTTCGCCGCCGGTGCTGCCGCCCTCAAACTCCACGCCGTCTACCTTGCCGACATAGTCGATGTTCAGGGTATCGCCGTCCACGATCTCACGCTCGTCCTCGTAGGCTTTGTAGGTGTGGCTGGACATGATGGAGTCGATCTGCTTCTGGATATCCTCCTCCTTGACGGTCACGGCGCTCTCGTCGTACTCCAGACCGGTGTACTGACCCAGAGTGACATAGTCCTTGGCGGTGATGCCCTCAAAGCGGCCGTCGGTGGTCAGTCCCAGGCTGTAATTCACGGCGGAATCGGCATTGCCCTGCTTGTTGCCGCAGGCGGTCAGACCCACGCACAGGGTGAGTGCCATCAGAACTGCCAGCACTTTTACAAATTTCTTCATTTTGGGTTCCTCCAAATTTTTCAGACTGCCCATAAAACGGCAGCATAATATCGTTCCCTATTATAGCGGTTTTTCTCCCGCTTGTCTACCGCACCAGCAAAATCTTTACAGGGGGTTCATTATTTTTTCGCGGAATTGGAATAAAAAGAGAACCGCCCGACAGGGAAATTCCTTACAGGCGGTTCTCGTGCCCGTCGGTTTCCCGCAGGCTGTTTTGCAGGATACGGCGGACATTCTCGGTCTCACCATAGAGGTCGAAGTACATTTTCCGGTAATCCGGCAGTCTCCGGTCGCGGATCTCCTGCTCTCCGCGCAGCTGTGCCACCAGCAGCTTATTGATGGCAACGGCAGTGACCTGACATATCAACTCAAATTTTTGTCTATAAGTTAACAATTTAATCTTATCCTTTATGCATGTTGTACATAAATTATAACGCCCGTCCTATGTAACAATCAATTGTATGTTACATAGAAAAATCGCAATTATCCACAAACGATTTTAGATAATTTTAAGATTAAATGGTATTTTCAAGAGAATTAGAACGATAATCCGCGGAATTTCTGATGGATAATCAAAATTGTAAAAAAATCCTTGTGAAATAAGGACAAATTATTAGTGGGAGAAGCAGCGGTAATAGCGGGCTTTCGGCTTGCCGGTACGGCAAAGGTGTGCGGAAACTATGGCGACGGTTTGATGTCGCCTAACGGCGTCGCAAACTTCTGATTAGGTCTTAATGTCTCCGCCTACCGGCGGGGTGGTACTTTTGACCCGCCTCGTCGGACGCAACCTCCGCTTCAATCGGGCAGCCCCTCCGCTATGCTGCGGGCAGCCCTCTCCGCTGCGGTGCGCCCTCCTCTCCCCACAAGGTCTTACGACCTTGCAGGGACCCCAAACTTCTCCTCCCCTTCCCCGAAGCGGGGGAGGGGGTTCCTGACCTACCTACTGCTTGTCTTGCTTCAGCGCTCGGCAAGTGCCGGTTGCGATGCCCATTCCTCGGAAAAATTCGTTCCCGCACCCTCTCACCGCGACCCGTTGTTTGTGCCGTGGTTGAAAGATCTTTCTATAAGAAAAACCCGCCCAAGGCAGATCTCCCTGCCTCGGGCGGTAAACTTGATACTTGTATTTTATTTCGGCGGTCAGCCGCGGCGCTTAGTAGTACAGCGTGCCGTTGCCCCACTCCAGTACATAAATATCCACGGTGCGCAGGCTGTTCAGGGCGCTTTCCAGATAGGTCTCGTAGAAAAGGTCTACATCTACATTCACCGCGCCGGAAATAAATCCGCCGGTATCGCTGGCAAGGGCGTAGCCGTAAACAAAGCTGCCGTCGCTGCTGCGGATATACAGCTTGGTGCCGTAGGGATACTCATTGGGATCAACGGCAATGGTGCCGTAATAGCAGTATCCGCCGCTGCTGCCGTAGCTGTTCTCTCCGGCAGAATAGCCGGTCGCCTTTTGACCGCTCTTGACCTTCTTGTAGCTTACCGGTATGCCGTTTGCGTCCAGCGGGAACTCCTCGCTCCAGTCCAGACGGGAGATGGCGGCGCCGCGCTGTCCCTCAATGACCAGCGCGCTGCGCGGGGCGGCAAGCTCCTTGGTGCTTACCAGTGTGCGGGAAACCAGCGTATCTCCGTTCCACAGCTCCTCGTAGGTGTTTTCCGCCAGACCATTGCTGCCGGCAGAAACCTGTACGCTGCGTCCGCTGCGCAGCAGGCTGCTGGATTTGTAAACGGTATCGCAGGGGATAGAAACCTGCTCCTTCACAATCTTTCGTTCCACCCGCTGCACGGTGATGACGTCACCGTCCTCCAGCAGGGCGGAAGGCTCCTTGCTGCAATGGTCGTTTTCGCCCAGTGTGATGTTATTTTCCGCCAGCAGCTCGGCGACGGTGCCGCCGGTGACGGTGCAGGGGATCTCGCGTCCATCGGCGACCAGTGTCACCGAAAGCCCGCGGGTAATGCTGACCCGACTGTAGACCAAAGCGGTCTCGCGGGTGGTTATGGTATCGTTTTCTTTCAGGGTAATACCGGCACGGCTCAGTGCCTGCTCGGTCGGATCGCTGCGCAGCGCCAGAGTGACGCCGGTTTCCGCCCCATCAGCGATATATAAGATCTTGACATTTTCCGCCACAGCCCACAGTGACAAGCCGACTGCCACGGCAAGCCCCGCTGCGGTAAATGTCCTGCCCCGCAGCAGCTTCCCGATACGAGGGAACCATGCATCGGGTCTGAATTTACTCATCTAACGTCTCCTTTTAGGATCAAGTTCGCGTTGCATTATACAGGGTTTTTGCGGGTTTGTCAAATCCCGTATCGTTTTCTTGTGGAAGGCTCACAAATCAGCAGGCTTTTTGCAGGGGGCTGGCATAGGGCGGCGGAGCGTTTCGGCGCAGCCGAAACCCGCGGGCTGCGCCCGCGGCGACCGCCGAAGGCGGTCGGCTCCGCCGCCTCGCTCTCCCCCCCCGCGCCAGGCAAAAAATCAAAGCGCCGTGCCCCTTTTCAGCACTGGTCTTTGGAGCGGAAAATAAGTGCCGCCAGCACCGAGAAAAGGATCGCCGCCGAAATGCCGGCAGCCCCCTTTTGCAGTCCGCCCATCAGGGCGCCCAGCAGCCCCTGCTCGGCTACGGCTTCCCGCACGCCCCGCGCCAGCAGACTGCCAAAGCCGGTCAGCGGAACGGCAGCGCCTGCTCCGGCGATGTCGATAAGGGGCTGGTACAGCCCCAGCGCACCCAGCAGCACACCGACAACCACATAGCCGGAGAGAATGCGCGCCGGGGTCAGCTTGGTGCGGTCTATGAGCACCTGACCGATAAGGCACAGCGCCCCGCCCACCAGAAAAGCGTACAGATAGGGTAATACAGCTTGCATGGCTTTTTCCTCCGTTTATTGGTGCAGGGGGCGGGTTCAGGGCGGCGGAGCGTTCCGGCGCAGCCGGAACCCGCGGGCTGTGCCCGCGGCGACCGCCTACGGCGGTCGGTTCCGCCGCCCTGTCTCCTTCCCTTCGCACTTCCCCTAAAATCAAAAATAGAAATTCCCGCCTTACTCCCCTGCCGTCAGATGCAGCAGGTGTGCCACGCCGGGGATCGACTCCCCCTGCTGGCAGGCGGTTGGTGACATCAGCGCTCCCGTTGCCAAAAACAAAATATTACGGTAGTCCCGCCGCTGCATTGCCGGCAGAAAGTGGGCGCACATCACCGCGGCGCTGCACCCGCAGCCGGAAGCACCGGCATCGACCTTTTGTTCCCTGCGGTCGTATAGCATCAAGCCGCAGTCGGTGTAATGGGGGCGCAGGTCACAGCCATCCTCCGCCGCAAGGCGCACCAGCAGGTCGCTGCCCACGCCTGCTAAATCGCCGGTAATGATCTTATCGTAATCGGCAGGAGCGGTGCCGGTATCGGCAAGGTATTGCCGCAGGGTATCCCAAGCGGCAGGCGCCATTGCTGCCCCCATGTTGTTGATATCCGTTACCCCCAGATCCACCACACGCCCGATGCAGACCTCCCGAATGTGAATATCCCCCTGCTGCGCCACCAGCGCCGCACCGGAAGCGGTGGCGGTGTGCTGGGCGGTGGGCGTCCTTACCCCGCCGTAGTTCAGGGGGAAGCGGAACTGCCGCTCGCTGGAGCAGAAGTGGGAGGAAGTAACGGCAAGCGCCTTCTGCGCCGCGCCGCTTTCCACCAAAAGCGCCGCCAATGTCAGGCTTTCCGCCATGGTGCTGCATGCCCCGTACAGCCCCAAAAAGGGGCGTCCCAGCTCCCGCACGGCATAAGCCGAGGCGATGCACTGGTTCAGCAGGTCACCGCCCAGCACCACATCGATCTGCTCCGGCGGGGTGTTGCCCTTTTGCAGCGCCAGCTCCAAGGCGAGCTGCTGCATTTTGGTCTCCGCTTTTTCCCAGCTTTTTTCACCAAAGCTGCTGTCCTCCACCGTCCGGTCAAATTCCGCCCCAAGGGGTCCCTCCTGCTCCATGCGGCTGCCCACCGCCGCCACTGCCGCAATCGCCGCGGGTCGTTCCAGCCGAATGGTTCCGGCTCCTATCCTTTTTGCCATAGCTTTTTCTCCTCCCTGTGGTTTTCCGTCCGGCGCGGGGGTCAGGGCGGCTCCGCGGGGCGATGGTTTCCCCGACCCGCAGGGTCGGTGGCGGAGCCGCCCGAACCGTTCCCCGCCGCAAGCTTTACCCGATGCCGAAAATGATCAGCACCAGCCCGTACAGAATACTTGCCACGGTGCCGTAGACGATGACCGGCCCGGCAATGACAAACAGCTTGGCGGCAAGCCCCAGCACCAGTCCCTCGCTTTTGAACTCGATGGCGGGGGAGGACATGGCATTGGCAAAGCCGGTAATGGGCACCAGAGTGCCGGCTCCGGCGTACTTGGCAAGCCGCTGGTACCACCCCAGACCGGTGGTAACGACCGAAAGAAAGATGAGGGTGACGGAGCACCAGCTCCCTGCCTCCTCCCGACCCAGCCCAAGGTGGAGGTAGCAGTCGGTCAGCGCCTGCCCCACCACACAGATCAGCCCACCGACCGCAAATGCTACCGGCAGGGTTCTGCCGCTGCGGGTCGGCGGCGAGCTTTCCTTCAGCATTTTGTCATACTCTTGGGGGGTCATTGCCATGATCCATCGCTCCTTTTTTCGGCGTTTAAGCCTATTATGGGCAGTTTTGGGGAAATTATCCTTGGCGGATATTTTTGCGGGAGGCTTTCCGCACGGAGCCGGTTTTGACCCGCCGGCAGTCGGGAGGGAACCATGCCATAAAGCAGAAAACCCCCTGCCCAAAAAAGGCAGGGGATCTCGGTGCGACATTTGGTTTTTAGCCGTGGGAGGAATAATTGGGGGATTCCTTGGTGATGGAGATGTCGTGGGGGTGGCTCTCGATAAGGCCGGCGCCGGTGATGCGGACGAACTGGGCTTTCTCGTGCAGCTCGGGGATCGTGGCGCAGCCGGTATAGCCCATACCGCTCTTAACGCCGCCCATGAGCTGGAAGATGTTATCGGCAAGGGCGCCCCGATAAGGCACACGACCCTCGACGCCCTCCGGCACCAGCTTTTTGTTGCCCTCCTGGAAATAACGGTCTTTACTGCCGTTCTGCATGGCGGCGATGGAGCCCATGCCGCGGTAGCTCTTGAACTGACGGCCCTGATAGATCTCGCTTTCGCCGGGGGCTTCCTCGCAGCCCGCCAGCAGGCTGCCCAGCATAACGGTGCTGGCACCCGCCGCCAAAGCCTTTACGATATCGCCGGAATACTTGATGCCGCCGTCGGCGATGATGGGGATATCATACTTCGATGCCATGCAAGCCGCCTCATAAACGGCGGAGACCTGCGGTACACCAACGCCGGCCACCACACGGGTGGTGCAGATAGAACCGGGACCGATGCCGACCTTGACACAGTCGGCGCCCGCCTTGATAAGGGCTTCGGTGCCGGAGGCAGTGGCGACATTGCCGGCGATGAGCGGGATATGGGGGTACAGGCTCTTGATGCGGGAGACCGCCTTGAGGATATTTTCGCTGTGACCGTGGGCGCTGTCCAGTGCCAGCACATCGACCTGTGCCTCCACCAGAGCGGCGGCGCGCTCCTCCATATCGTGGCTGACGCCGATGGCACCGGCGACCAGCAGACGGTTCTGGCTGTCGCGGGCGGCGTTGGGATACTTCTTGGATTTTTCGATATCCTTGATGGTGACAAGACCGGTGAGGTGGAAGTTCTCATCGACGATGGGGAGCTTTTCCACCTTGCTGCGCAGCAGCAGCGCCTTGGCTTCCTCCAGGGTGATGCCCTGCGGGGCGGTGATGAGGTGATCCTTGGTCATGACCTCGCCGATGGGGACATCGAAGCTGGACATGAACTTGAGATCGCGGTTGGTGATGATGCCGACCAGCTTGCCGTCGGCATCGCAGATGGGGACGCCGCTGATGTGGAATTTACCCATCAGGCGGTCGGCATCGCTGACGAGATGCTCCGGAGAGAGGAAAAAGGGATTATTGATGACGCCGTTTTCGCTGCGCTTGACCCGATCGACCTGATCTGCCTGCTGGCGGATAGGCATATTCTTGTGAATGACGCCGATGCCGCCCTCCCTTGCCATGGCGATCGCCATGCGGCTTTCGGTGACGGTATCCATGGCGGCGCTGAGCAGCGGGGTGTTGAGGTAGATATCCCCTGCCAGACGGGTACGGACATTGATATCGGCGGGCAGAATGCTGCTGTGTGCCGGTACCATCAGAATGTCATCGAAGGTGAGTGCTTCCGGCAGAAACTTGGAGCTGTGATCGGTATTAAGCATCGAATGATCCCCCTTTTGGCTTTTATTTTTTCCGGCGGTGACGGTGGGTCGGGCGGCGGGCGCGCGAAGCGGACGAGGGGTGCCGCCCCGCAAGGGGCAGCGCTCCCGAGGCGGAGCGGAGAGCGCCCGCCGTACCGTGGTGCCGGTGAGATATTTTTATTATTGTAGTGCAAACGCCCCAAAAGGTCAAGGAAATCCGGCGGCTTTGCGGGAATTCTCTGTTTTCGTCAAAGGGGCGGGATAAAAAGGTCGTTTTCATGGGGTTTTTGCCCCACCGCGGCGGAAAAAATGATGAAAAAGAGGGTTGACAAGCCTTTTCGCTTTTAGTATAATAACCCTTGCGTGATAATCGCGCTAAAATGGCGGTATAGCTCAGTTGGCTAGAGCATTCGGTTCATACCCGAAGTGTCGGCGGTTCAAGTCCACCTACCGCTACCATAATGGCCCGGTGGTCAAGCGGCTAAGACACGGCCCTTTCACGGCTGTAACACGGGTTCGATTCCCGTCCGGGTCACCAGATAAAAAAAGACGCCGGCAAGGCGCTTTTTTTATAAACGGTGACACCCAAAAATCGACAGCCCATTGACCGGAAGGCAAATACGAAACAGGCAGGAAGCGCGGTAAAAACAGACCGCTGCCCTGCCTTGTTTTCATTTTTCCACAAAATCCTGACGCAAGGGGGAAAACAAATGATCATCACCAAACTGGAGGAGCGGGACATTGCCGGCTGCCGGGAGATCTATAACTACTATGTGAAAAATACCAGCTTTTCGCTGGAGGAGGCGGAACTGACGGCGGAGCAGTATGGGGAACGGGTGCGGGAGGTCACGGCGCGGTTCCCGTTTTTGGTGGTGCGGGACGATGCCGGAGAGACGGCGGGCTTTGCGTATCTCAGCGACTTTAACCCCCGCAGCGGTTACCGTTACACGGCGGATCTTTCCATCTACATCGCGCCCGACCTGCGCGGGGCGCATCTGGGCGAGACGCTGCTGGCGGCGATCGAGGCGGCGGCGCGGGAGCGGGGCATCACCAACCTTATTTCCATCATCACCGATGAGAACGAAGCCTCCTGCCGGTTCCACGAGAAGAACGGCTTTGTGAAGGAGGGTCACCTGCGGAACATTGCCATGAAGTTCGGGCGGCGATGCGGGGTGTGCTATTACCGCAAAGAGCTGTAATAAAAGCAGAAGAATAAAAAGCGGCTCCCTGCGGGGAACCGCTGAGTTTTTGGGGAAAAGGCAAGGTCACAGCCACTTTTTGCGGCGGAAATAACGCACCAGCAGCAGTACGACCACCACGGCGACCAGAATAATGACCGGATAGCCGTACCGCCAGCCCAGCTCCGGCATATCAAAGTTCATGCCGTACCAGCCGACGATGAGAGAAAGCGGCAGGAAGATGGTGGTCACAATGGTAAGAAGTTTCATGACACGGTTTTGCAGGATATCCACCTGAGCCTGATACTCCCCGCTGATCTGCGTGGCGTATTCCCGCAGCATCTGGGTCTCGCGCGCAAGGGTATCCGCCCGGCGGGAAAAATACCCGATGCGCCGCTGCGCCCGATGTCCCAGCAATTCACCGGCGTCCTCCTGCATTGTTTCCGAAAAATCACCCAGCTGGGCGTAAAAGCGGTTTTCCCGATTCAGCTCCCGCCGAATGGCGCTCATTTTGTGGATAAATTTTTCGGTATCCTCGGCAAGCACCGCCTGCTCCAGCGCAGTCAGGCGGCTTTCCAGCTCCTGCAGCGCCGAAAGGTCATCGTGGATCAGCACGGTAAACAGCTCCGCCAGCAGCTCATCTGCCGTCAGGGGGTGCCCGACGGGCAGGGTCAGCCGCCCGATGCACTCGGAGGCAAAGCCGTTATGGTCGACCAGCAGAAGACTGTTCCCCGCCAAAGCAAAGGCAAAGCATTTGCCCGACTGCGCGGCGCGCTGCGGCAGACGAAGCTGCCCGGATAATGCTCCCTGCCCGATGTGCAGCCGGCAATACTGGTTATCCCGCCCCTCCTCCGCCGGTTGAGGCGGAGTAAGACCGGCGGGAAGCGGCGCGCTGTGCAGCTCCTCCGGACGAAGCACCGCCAGAATATGTGTTTCCTCCGACGGCAGACTATCCAGCGGCTCCATTGTCTCTCCCAAACGGTAATACTGCATAGCGGCTCCTCCCAACATGATGGTATTGAGGTCATTATAGCACATTAGGACAGGAAAAGGGGACGGTATTTTACCGAAAAAATCCCCCGACGGGAGAGGGAAAGCCTTTCCGGGTCGGGGGAATGCAGTTAGAGAATGATCAGTCGTCGACGTCAAACGCTTCCAAGCCGCGCTTGGCTTCAACCTTGACATCGCCGTGGCGCACCATAAGCATGGTGAAGAACGCCAGCGCCACAAAGACGGCGGAATACAGGAACAGCACCGAGTAGCTGACATGCTTGAGCAGCCAGCCCGCCACAATGGGGGTGATGGTCTGCGCCGCCATGCTGGCGGTGTAATAGTAACCGGTAAACTTACCGACATCGCTGCCCTTGCACATTTCCACAACCATAGGCAGACTGTTGACATTGATGGAAGCCCAAGCAACGCCGACCAGTGCAAACAGCGCATACAGCGCCGGGTGGAAAGTGTTATTGAACAGGGTGTAGACATAGCCGGAGCCAAAGCAGGCGGTAAGCAGCAGAACGCCGAACAGAATGGTGCGGCGGCGTCCGACGCGGCTGGCGGCGATGCCGACCGGAATGTAGGAGCAGATGGCGCCTGCGGTGGCGATGGTCAGGCACAGGGTAGCATCGCCCAGCGCCATGCCCCACATTCTGTCGGCAAAGGTGGTGAACCAGGTTTCGATGGCATTGTAGCCGATAAACCACAGCGCAATGGAGGCGAGCAAAAAGCCCAGACTGCGGCGGACGGCGGGAGGCAGCTTTTCATTGCCGCTTTCGTCCACCTCGGCAAGGTTCCATTCGGGGTGCTCGGCTTCCAGCTTCATGTTTTCCTCATGCAGCTTTTTCTCCCGAATGGTGGCGAACAGAATGCCGACCGAGACAGCCATGATGCCCGCTACAATAGCAAACAGCGGCAGGTAATTGACATGATCCAAACCCGCAACACGGCTGGAGGAATACAGGACGCTGGTAATAAGCAGGTACAGAATACCGCCCACGGCGCCCATCAAATTGATGATGGCGTTGGCGCGGCTGCGCAGCGGCTTGGGGGTGACATCGGGCATGAGGGCGACCGCCGGAGAGCGGTAGGTGCCCATGGCAACCAGCAGCAGCCCCAGCACGGCGATGAAAAGCACCAGCTTGGAAACGGAGGGATTGGCAGCGTAGCTGTTATCCAGAATGGGCAGCAGCATCATCAGCAGGACGGCGCAGCCGGTACCGACCAGAATAAAGGGCATACGGCGTCCCATACGGCTGCGGCTCTTATCGCTGATGGCGCCGAACAGCGGCAGCAGGAACAGCGCCAGAACGTTATCCGCCGCCATAATGATACCGGAATAGGTTTCATCAAGGTGGAAGGTGTAGGTAAGGATCTTCGGGATCACGCTGTTGTACATCTGCCAGAAGGCGCAGATGGAAAGGAACGCAAGCCCGACCAGTATGGTGCGTTTGTTGTTGAGCTTCAGGTTCATAGTCAATATCTCCTCTTACATTTGTGGGGGTACTGCACCTATCATAGCGCAAAACGGGGGGATTTACAAGGTGGAGAGAGATAGTTTACAAAATCCTGCTTGAACCGGCGGGGGAAGTTTGCTACAATAGGCGGCATATACGGCGGGACAAGGAATAGTCCGGCAGGAGCTTTCCCATATTATCCCGTGACAGAGAGAATTACCCAAAGGAGACCTCGAAAAATGATTTTAAGATATATCCTGTGTGCGGCGGCGGCATACCTGCTGGGGAGCAGCAGCACCGGCGTGCTGCTGAGCCGCCGGCTGTACCATGACGATGTGCGAAAGCACGGCAGCGGCGGCACCGGCGCCACCAATATGCTGCGCACCTATCGACTGAAAGCGGCGCTTTTGACCTTTGCCGGAGATGCGGCAAAGGCGGCGCTGGCAACCTGGCTGGGACTGCTGCTTGCCGGACGGGAGGGCGGCTGCGTCGCTGCCGTATTCGCGGTGGTGGGGCACATGTTCCCGCTGTACTTCGGCTTTCGGGGCGGCAAGGGCATTGCCTGCACGGTGGGCGCCGTGGCGGTGCTGTACCCCATTTTGCTGCTGCCGCTGGCTGTACTGTGGGCGGTACCGGTGCTGCTGAGCCGGTGCATCTCGCTGGGGTCGATCATTGCCGGCGCGGCGCTGACCCCTGCGGTGGCGCTGTGGTGCCATGGGCAGGGCGCGGCGCCCGCGATCCCCGTGGGGTGCGCCGCCGTGATGACGCTGCTGATCCTGTGGGCGCACCGTGAGAACATGGTGCGGCTGGCACGGGGCGAGGAAAATAAGATCTGACGAAAGGCAGGGGGATAAATGGGAGAACGGGGGCGCAGCCCGAACCGCCCTGCGGGGCGGTTCCTGCGGACGAAAGTCCGCAGCGGCGGCGGAGCCGCCGGGGGCTGCGCCCCTCTCCCCTCCTCCCTGCACCGACAGAAAAAAACCGACAAGACCCGCCGGCGGAGCCGGCAAGGAGGAAATGGAATGAAGATCGCTGTACTGGGCAGCGGCGCATGGGGGACCGCCCTGGCGCTGCTGCTGCAACGGAACGGGAACGAGGTCACGCTGTGGTCGTACTGTGAGGAGGAGAGCTGCGCCCTGCAGGAACAGAAGGAAAATAAAATGCTGCCCGGTATTCCGCTGCCCCCTACGCTGCGGCTGACCCACTGCGAGGAGGCGGTGAGCGGATGCGAGCTGGTGATTTTTGCACCACCCAGCTATGCCATGCGGCAGACTGCCGAGCGGGTAAAGCCCTATCTGACGGCAGGAACGATTTTGGTGACGGTGGCAAAGGGCGTGGAGCCGCAGAGCGGGCTGCGCATGTCGCAGATCCTGAACGAGGTGCTGCCGGGCTACGCGGTGGCGGCGCTTTCGGGTCCTTCCCATGCGGAGGAGGTGGCGCGGGAGATGCCCACCGGCTGCGTGGCGGCGTGCCCCGAAAGAGCGGTCGCCGAGCGGGTGCAGGATCTTTTTGTGAACCCGTGTTTTCGCGTTTACAGCAGCACCGATGTGACCGGTGTGGAGCTGTGCGGCGCGGCAAAGAATATTATAGCGCTGGCGGCGGGCATGGCGGAGGGCATGGGCTACGGCGATAATGCCAAGGCACTGCTGATGAGCCGCGCATTGGTGGAGCTTTCCGCCCTGATCAAGGCGGCGGGCGGAGAGGAGACCACCTGCTTTGGACTGGCAGGGCTGGGGGATATGGTGGTGACCTGCACCTCGCCGCATTCCCGCAACCATATGGCGGGCGTTGCCATCGGGCAGGGGGCGCACGCAGCGGGGAACCTGGGCGAGCGGCACGCAGTGGTGGAGGGCTATTATGCTGCCCAAAGCGTGACGGCGCTGGCAAGGCGGTTGGGAGTTCGTATGCCCATCTGCGAGTGTGTGTATGCCATTTTGTTTGAGGGAAAAGCGCCGGACGCTGCCCTGACCGAGCTGATGCTGCGGGATAAGAAAAGCGAGTTTTGAGCGGAAGCGCAAAGAAAAAGGAACCGGAGAGGGAGCGGTAAGCTTCTTCTCCGGTTTTTGGTTGGGGTTAGGGGACAGCGCCCGCAGGGCGCCCCGACGAAGTCGGGGCTGGCAGGGGGCGGTCGCAGACCGCCCCCTGCCAAAACCGTCCAAAGGACGGTTTGCCCTGCGGGCATATCCTCGGCTTTGTTTACAGCAGAATGAGAACCAGTGCGCAGGCAAGCCAGACCACCAGACCGAAAAGGAACAGCAGCCAGAAGACCCACTGATTTGGGGGGCAGCGCAGCACATAGCTCCGCTTTGGCTTTTGCGGATCAAACCAAACGGGCAGCACCGTGCCGATGGGGTACTGCTCCGCCAAGGGGTTTCGGCTTACACCTGCAAAGGAATTGCGGCTGCGTTCGATATGCAAAACCCCGTTTTTTTCGTAACAGCGGCAGGAGTTTTCCGCAAAGGGGGTGCTGACGGTGCGGGTGACATAGCCCCGATAGCGGGGACCTGTGACCTGATACTCCTGCCCCTCCACGGTGTAGCGCACCGCCGGCAGATGCACGGCGCTGCCCTCTCCCCCATAGGAAACGGCGCTGTACCCCGTGACGGTGCCGTTGGTGCGGCAGGTACAGCGTTGCTCCATCACCAGATATTTGTAGCCGACAGTAAACGCCAAGAGCAGCAGGACAGCCCCGCCTAACCCCAGAAAAATGCCGAATACCAGCCGAATGATTTCAAGATCGGTCATGGTGTCCCCTCCCCCGCAAAAGTTCTTTATCCACAAGATAGCGGAAGCCGGTGGAAAAGTCAAGGGCAGAAAAAGTCCCCGCCGTGCGGCAGGGACTGATTTTTTACGCTTGCGGCAGGTCGACCTTGATGGCAAGCTCGGCAAGGGATTTATCCTCTACCTCGGCGGGGCAGCCGCTCATCAGCTCGCTGGCGTTCTGCACCTTGGGGAAGGCGATGACCTCCTTGATGGACTCCTTGCCCAGCAGCAGCATCACCAAACGGTCCAGACCGAATGCCATGCCGCCGTGAGGCGGCGCGCCGTAGCGGAACGCCTCCAGCAGGAAGCCGAAGCGCTCCTCGGCGCTTTCCGGCGTGAAGCCCAAAGCGACCAGCATACGCTCCTGCAGCTCCATGGTGTTGATACGAATGGAGCCGCCGCCGACCTCGCAGCCGTTCATGACCATATCATAGGCACGGGCGCGGCAATTGCCGGGGTCGCTCTCGATCATATCGAGATCCTCCAGCATGGGGCAGGTGAAGGGGTGGTGCTTCGCCATGTAGCGCCCCTCCTCCTCGCTGTACTCAAACAGCGGGAACTCGGTGACCCACAAAAGGTCGAAGGTGCCCGGCTCGATAAGATCGAGCTTTTGGGCAAGGTGGTTGCGCAGCTGGCCCAGCGCATCGTAGACGACCTCATTCTTGGCGTCGGCAACGATGAGCAGCAGGTCGCCCTCCTCGGCGTCCAGCGCCTTATGAATGCCGGCGATCTCCTCCTCGGTGAGGAATTTCTCAAAGCTGGAGGTAAGCCCCTCATGCGTCCAGCGGGTATAGGCAAGACCCTTGGCGCGGTAGGTTTTTACAAAATCGGCGAGCTTGTCGATCTCCTTGCGGGAGAGCTTTTCGGCAGCGCCCTTGGCATTGATGCCGCGCACCGAGCCGCCGCCGGCAATGGCGCCGGAGAATACCGCAAAGCCGGTATTTTTGAGGATCTCGGAGAGATCGTGCAGCTTGAGGTCAAAGCGGGTATCGGGTTTATCGATGCCGTAGTTATCCATGGCGTCCTGATACTTGATGCGGCGGAACGGCGTTTCGAGATCACGACCGAGGACTTCCTTGAAGACGCGCTTCATAAAGCCCTCGTTCATCGCCATGATGTCCTCCTCATCAATGAAGGACATCTCCACGTCGATCTGGGTGAATTCCGGCTGACGGTCGGCACGCAGGTCTTCATCGCGGAAGCAGCGGGCGATCTGCATATAGCGGTCAAAGCCGGAGCACATCAAAATCTGCTTATAAAGCTGGGGGGACTGGGGCAGGGCGTAGAATTTGCCCTGCTGCACGCGGCTGGGTACCAGATAGTCACGGGCACCCTCCGGCGTAGACTTGATGAGAATCGGGGTCTCGATCTCCAAAAAGCCGTTGGTATCGTAGTAGTCGCGGGCGACCTTGACAATACGGTGGCGCATGGCGATGGCACTCTGCATTTCGGGGCGGCGCAGATCGAGGTAGCGATACTTGAGGCGCAGATCCTCCTTGACGCCCTTGCTGTCATCGCTGATGGCAAAGGGAGGGGTATTGCTTTCCGCCAGCACCCGCAGCTCGCTGACATAGACCTCCACCTCGCCGGTGGGGATCTCGTGGTTGACGGATTCGCGGCGGCGGAGAATGCCGCGCGCCATCAGAACATATTCGGCGCGCACCTTCTGCGCCTTTGCCAGCAGCTCGGCGCTGGTTTTATCATCGAAGGCAAGCTGGACGATGCCGGTGCGGTCGCGCAGGTCAATAAAGACCAGCGTGCCCATATCGCGGGTTTTCTGCGCCCAACCGCACACCACCACTTCTCTGCCGATCATCTCCGGGGTGACGGTGCCGCAGTAATGGGTGCGCTTCAGACCTTTCATGGTGTCTGCCATAAGTTTTGCACTCCTTTTGTTTTGGGGACTATGCTTTTTTAAAGACGGGGCGGGCGCGCCGCAGCGGGGAGGGCTGCCCGTAAGGGTCAGCCCGACAAAAGCGGAGGCGTGACCGCCCGATCCTGTTCGGTAAGCAAGATCCGGACTTATTAACAACTAATTATAGCACGAATAGGGGCGGTGTCAAAGGGTTTTGCGGAGGCTTTTTAAGTGCGTTGGCTGTCTCAGCGGCTGACATTCTCGGCGGCATCGGCAGCGGCGGCAAACCAGCCGTTTTGCATCTCGGTTTCAAATTCCGGCAGGAAATGAGCAAGGGAGATGGATTTTGCGGTGCCGGTTGCCATCTGCTTTAACTGGACAGATCCGCTTTGCAGCTCACTGTCGCCCAGCACCATGCTGTACAGGGCGCCGATTTTATTGGCATACTTCATCTGTGCCTTGACGCTGCGTCCCATCAGGTCGCACTGGACGGCATAGCCCTCCCGGCGGAGCTGGGTGGTCAGGCGGAACGCCTCCTCTGCGGCGGCATCGCCCATCGAGGCGATGTAAAGGTCGCATTGCTGCGGCTCAGGAAAATCACAGCCCTGCTGCTCCATCACCATGATGAGTCGCTCCAGACCCATGGCAAAGCCGATCCCTTCCACATCGGGACCGCCAAGCTGACGGCTCAAGCCGCCGTAACGCCCGCCGCCGCACAATGCGGGAAACCCGGGAACGGAGATCTCAAAGACGGTGCGGGTGTAGTAATCCAGCCCGCGGACGATGCCGGCATCGACCGTAAAGGGAATATCGGCGTCCTGCAGCAGGGTCTGTACCTTTTCAAAGTGGCTCCGGCAGTCATCGCAGAGGTAATCCAGCACACGGGGCGCACCCTTGGCGATCTCGCCGCAGACGGGGGATTTGCAGTCCAGAATGCGCATGGGGTTTTTCTCCAGACGCTCCTTGCAGGTCTCGCACAGTTCCTCCCGACGGCTCTCAAAGTAGGTGCGCAGCGCCTTGTGGTACTCGGCGCGGCAGGCGGGGCAGCCGATGGAATTGATGGCAAGGGTCAGATCCTTGAGCCCGAGGGTCTGCATACCCTCCCACGCCAGCGAAATGACCTCGGCATCGGTGACGGGCTGGGTGGCGCCGTAGCATTCCACGCCGAACTGATGGAACTGGCGGAAGCGTCCGCGCTGGGCTTTTTCATAGCGGAAGCAGTTGAACACATAACTGACCTTGAGGGGCAGGGCATCGCCCAGAAGACCGTTTTCAATGGCGGCGCGGCAGATACCGGAGGTACCCTCCGGACGCAGGGTGATGGAACGGTCGCCCTTATCGGTAAAGGTATACATTTCCTTGCTGACCACATCGGTGGTATCCCCTACCCCGCGCTGGAACAGCTCGGTATGCTCGAAGGTAGGGGTACGGATCTCGCCGTAGCCGTACAGCGCGGCAGTAGAGAGCAGGGTACGCTCGACATACTGCCAGCGGGGGGTCTCGGCGGGGAGAAAATCATTGGTGCCGCGGGGGCGGGTGGTGAGGATCGCCATAGGGGTACTTCCTTCCTTATTACGAAAATGGCGGCGATGGCGCCGGTCTGTGGTTTATTTTAGCATAGGTTTGGGAAAAAGGGAAGAGTGAAAAGAAACGGCTTGCAAAGGGGGCGGGGCGCAGCCCGAACCGCCCGTAGGGCGGTTCCTGCGGACGAAGTCCGCAGCGGCGGCTTTGCCGCCGGGCTGCGCCCCAAGACCCCGCAAAAAGCACAAACCCCCGTTCCGTGGAGGAGCGGGGGAAAAGGGCGGAGAATATTACTTTTTAGGGTTTACAATATCGCGCCAGTCCAGATCACCGTTTTCCAGCGCGTGGATCATGGCTTCGGCAGAGGCGATATTGGTGGCATAGGGGATATTGTAGACGTCGCACAGACGCAGCAGGCTGGCTTCGTCCGGCTCGGTCGCCTTGGCGCCAATGGGGTTGCGGAAATATAGCAGCAGGTCGATCTCATTGCAGGAAATGCGGGAGGAAATCTGCTGGTCGCCGCCCTGGCTGCCCGCCATAAAGCAGGTGATCCGCAGACCCGTCGCCTCCGAGACCAGCTTGCCGGTGGTGCCGGTGGCACACAGGTTGTGACGGCTGAGAATGCCGCAATAGGCGATGCAGAACTGTACCATCAGTTCCTTTTTGGCGTCGTGGGCAATAAGTGCGATATTCATATTAAAATGCCTCCTTTGGCAAACTTTCGATATTCTATGGTTACGGCTGATACACAGCCAGCAACGGGCGGCTTTCTCCGCACAGGCGGCAGGCGATATTGGCAGTGGCGGCGCTGAACGGCAGCTCCGCGTCCTCCGGTATCATACCCAGCAGGCGGGCACCGATGGCGTCCAGCACGGCGTCCAGATGGGGATAGCCCAAATCCTTCGGCAGGCGGCGTCCCACCCGGTTAAAGACGGTGCGCATATTCTGCGCGCCCAGCCCAGCCCACCACGCGGCGGTCTTGGCAGCGGCGTCAATGCTCTGCGGGGTCAGGTCAGTGGTGAAAACCAGCGTTTCGGCGGCGGGCAGCAGCCCCTTTTGCAGGGCGCCGGCACCAGCGGGGCAGTACCACAGCAGCACATCGTACTGTTCGGTACCGCGGATCTCCTCACACAAAAGCTGTATTCCGGCGGCTGTCGGCACCCAGTCGATGGCGGCGGCGCCCTGAAGCAGCGTCAACCCTGCGGTACGGGTGGCAAGCAGCGCGTCCGGCAGGGCGCAGCGCCCCGCCAGCAGGTCGGAAAGATCGAAAAGCGCTTCCTCCCGCACCCCCGGCAGACTGCTCATGCGGCGCAGACCGGCGGAGGCATCCGCCAGCAGCACCCGTTTGCCCTGCCGCGCCATCTGCACCGCTACGGCGGCGGTCACGGCGGCGGAGCCGCAGCCGCTGCAGCCGGCTGTCATTACAATGCTACGCACAGCGGCTGCCCCTCCTTTTTTGGTGATAGCGTGCAGAATAAAATAAGCTGCCGAACAGCTTTCCACGAATATCATATCATATCATTTTGCAAAATGCAAAGGGTTGCAGCCCCACCGGAGAAAATTTGTGCAGGTTCCAGTAGAAAAATCCTGCCGCTTACTGCACCCTGCCAAAAGGAGGGAGGGTGCCGGTCGCTTTTTCGGTGGGGGTGGGTCATATTTGACCCTCTGGAATTCGCGTGGGGCGCGGGGTGCCAGCCGCAGGCTGCGGCGCGCAGCGCCGCCGGCGGTCGCAGACCGCTATGCCCGTCCCCACGGGGACGGGCAGCCTGCGGCTGGGATTCCCCCTCTCCTCTCCCCCGCCGAAAAAGCCAAGCCCTCCGGCTCTCCCCGAAGGGAAAACCGGAGGACGGATATTGATATGATAAATCAGTTATTCTCGGTGCGTTCCGCGCTCTGCCGTGCCAGATAGTCCAGCTTGTTCTGGTGGTAGATGCCGTCCTCGCCGAAGAAGTATTCCTCCAGCACCGCCTTGGCGACAGGGGCGGCACGGTCGCCCTCGTAGCCCTTTTCGATGATGACCGCCACGGCGATCTGGGGGTCATCGGCAGGGGCGTAGCAGATAAAGCAGGAGTTGACCAGCCCATCGCCGCGCTGCGGGGAACCGGTCTTGCCCGCCACCACGATATTGACACCGTACATGCTCCAGGTTTTGCCGCGGGTGTTGCCCCATGCGCCGAAGCTGGTGCCGCGTCCGTAGTTATCGTTGTAGCAGCTGCGGGTCATGCCCTCCTGAATGGCATCCCAGGTGCTGTCGTCGGCTTCGATGGTCTCCACCACAGTGGGCTGCGCCTCGTACAGCACATTCTGCATGTTGTAGTCCCATATTTTATCTACCAGATGGATCTGCATACGCTGTCCGCGGCTGGCAAGGGTAGCGGTGTAGCTTGCCATCTGCAATATGGTGAACTGGTTATCCAGCTGACCGATGGCGGACTGGAGATCGTAGCTTTCATACCAGTCCTCACCGATGGCGGCGCGGGTCTCCGGCGAGGAAAGCTGACCGGCAAGCTCGGGAATCTCGATGCCGGTGGCGTGTCCCAGCCCCAGCGCGTAGCTGTATTCGTTGATCTTCTCGATGCCGATCCGCCGCCCCATATCGTAGAAGAAGATATTGCAGGAAACGCGCAGCGCGTCAATGACATTGATGGGACCGTGTACGCCCTCGCAGACCGGCTGATAGTCACGGTAATAGGTGTAGCGTCCGGTGCAGTTGATGCGGTCATAGGCGGTCACGGTGCCGGTATCCAGCGCCGCCAGCGAAACGGCGGGCTTGTAGGTGCTGCCCACGGTGTACAGACCCTGCGTCGCGCGGTTCAAGAGCGGCGAGGGGCTTTGCTGCACCAGCTCGGAGTAGGTCTCGTAGTATTCGTCCAGGCTGTAGTCGGGGTAGCTTGCCATGGCGATAACGCCGCCGGTCTTTACATCTACCGCCACCACCGCGCCCGCTTCGGCTTCCTTACCGCGGGTGGCGGGGGCGTTGTTGTTCAGGTATTCTATACGGTCGGCAAGCGCCTGCTGGGCGGCAGCCTGCACGCTTTGCAGCAGGGTAAGCTGCACGGTGTGTCCGGGGACGGCTTCCACCGTCTCCTCCACCCGTATCACATTGCCCTCCTGGTCCTGCACCACGGTGCGCAGACCGTTCTGTCCGCGCAGCTCGTCCTCCATTACCCGCTCGATGCCGCTTTTGCCCAGTGTATCACTGATGCGGTAGCCGGAGGGATTATTCAGCGAGTAGGTCTTCCCTGCCTCCTTTAGCCGATTGTACTCCTCGGCACTGACGGAGCCAGTGACGCCCAGCACATGGGCGGCGAGGGTGCCGGTCAGGTAGGTGCGTACCGGCGCGGTGGTGCCGTCCACGCCGGGCAGACGGCTGCTGCTTTCCTTGATGGCGGCAAGCAGCGCATCGCTGATATCGGTGGCAAAGGTGTAGGGGTTGTAGTTTGTGAATTCCGACTGGGTCATGGTATAGCGGATCCCCGCCAGCAGCCGCTGCTCCTCGGGGGTGTAGCGGTACATACGGTACTGCGTCCGCAGCGAGGCGAGCAGCTCCTCATCGGTGGCATCGGGGGTCTTGCGGTAATCCCGCAGCCAGTCCAGCGCCTCGGCGTCGGTCAGGTTTTCTATCTTGTTGCGGCTGCGCAGCTTATCCAGCACATCGGTATCGGTGTAGTCGTTCAGGTTGTAAAGCTCCCGCAGCCAGTACAGGGCGTCCTCCGGCGTGGCGGTCTCGCTTAGCTGCAGCTTGCTGCGCAGCGCCCGCAGGTCGCTTTCGCTGCCGGTAAAGGTGTAGGGCGCCTCCTGCGAGATGGGCAGCTCGTCCCGCCATTCGCAGTCATAGCGGCTGCACAGCTCGGTCAGGATAAGCAGCAGGGGGTTCAGCTCCTGCTCGGTAAAATAGTTGCTGTCAATGGTGATATTGCAGATGGTGGTATTGCCGGTAAAGGCACGCCCCGCCGCATCAACGATCTCTCCGCGCGCGGCGGAGGTCTGCTGGGTGATGGAAGCGCTGGTGACCGCCTGATGGGCGTAGTCCTCGCCGTCCCGCAGCTGGGTGATCATCATTACAACGACAAAAAACAGAAAAACGGCGCCGACTGCCGCGCCCAGTATGATATAGCGCTTTTTCTCAGTGGGGTACATAGGCTCGGCTCCTTTCTGTGAGCGGTCAGGATTTTGAAATGAACGGAAAAGTCCGTGCAGGGGGCGGCACCCCGCCGCAGAACGCCCCGCGGAGCGGGGCGGGCGGTCTGCGACCGCCCTCGGCGCGGCTTTGCCGCGCCGGTTCTGCGGCGGAGCCGCCCCTTTGCACGGACACAAGGTTCAGCTTAAAGGCGGGTGTCGGTGCGTTCCTCCGCCATGCGGTGCAGCGCCCGCACGGGGAAATACAGCGGGATCGCCAGCACCGCCGAGTAGACGGCATGGGGCAGGTCGTAGCGCAGCAGCAGCGGCGCGGCGCCCGCCACCCCCGCCAGCGTGTAGCGGAACAGGAACAGCACCAGTCGGCAGAAAAACGCGGAGATCAGCACCGCCGCCATTACAATGGGCAGGCTGGGCTGCAAATAGTTGCGGATAATAAGCCCCGCAAACAGCCCCAGCGCCGCCAGGAACAGCATATAAAAGCCCATGGGCGCCACGCTGTAAAGGTCGCACAGGTAGCCGCAGAAAATGCCGAACAGCACGCCGGGCAGCTCCCGTTCCATGGTGGCGACCAGTATGGCAAGCGCCGCCACCGGCAGCGGACGAATCCCGCCGATCTCCAGCAGGGCGGGCACCGACTGTAACCGGAACAGCAGCACGGCGATCAAGGCATAAGCGCCGTATTTGAGGATATACCAGCGGTAAAGCTCCATGCGGCGCCTCCTTCTTTGCTAAAATATCGTTACGGGGTCTCCTCGGTGGGTGTCTCCTCCGTGGGGGTCTGGGTCACGGTAAAATCGGTGATGACAAAGACCTGTCGGGCGTTTTCCGGTCGGGCGGAAAGATCCACGATGCCCTCACGGGTCAAGCCGCTGGAGGCAAGCGAGACCTCCGAAAGATAACCGACGGTCAGCCCCTGCGGGATCATCTCGCCGTAGCCGCTCGTCAGGATCAGGTTGCCGGCGGCGGCCTCGCTTTGCAGCCGCAGATAGGTCAGACGGGCGGTGTTCTCCTCGCTCATAGCGGCGTCGCCGGTCAGGATACCGGTATCCAGTGTGGTGCTGTCCAGCACGCCGATGCTCACGGCGGGGTCCATCAGGGTCTGCACGCGGCAGTAGCGCTCGCTTACCCGCCCCACAATGCCCACCAGACCGTTTTCGGTGATGACCGGCATGCCGGAGACGATGCCCTGCGACTGCCCGATATTGATAATAAATGAGCCGGAGGGGTCATCGGGCACACGGGCAATGACGGTGGCAGGCTCCAGCGTGTAGTCGGCGTTGCTGTCGCTGATGCTGAAGAAGCGGCGGTACAGGTCGTTCTGGTTTTTCAGCTCGTCATAGTCCGCCTGCCGGCGGGTCAGTTCGTCCACCTGCCGCTGCAGTTCCTCATTTTCCTGCTGTAATTCCCGCCCGTGGAAGATGGGCTGGAAGAAATCCTCGATGGCGTTGCCGATGCCGGCAAAGAATTCGCCCACCGGTGTTGCCACCGCCCCGCCGATATGGGAAAGGGCGGGCATCAGCCCGCCGGTATATACCGCACGCAGAAAGAACGCCAGTACCGCGGCAAGCAGCACAGCGATGATCTTAAAGGTCTTACTGCGGAAAAAGTCGTTCATGCTGTATCGTTCCTTTTTGGGTCATTCCCGCCGTCAGCGGCTGGGACGGTTATCGAAGAACAGGGTGCGGGAGAAGGTCTCCGGCGACTCCAGAATGGCGCCGGTGCCGCGCGCCACGCAGTCCAGCGGTTCCTCGGCAATGAATACCGGCATGCCGGTCTGCTGCGCTACCAGCTTATCCAGCCCGTGCAGTAGGGCGCCGCCACCCGCCAGCGTAATGCCGGTCTCCAGGATATCGGCGGAAAGCTCGGGCGGGGTGCGCTCCAGCGTGGTCAGAATGGCATCAATGATGACGCTGATCTGCTCGCTGAGCACCTCGCGGATCTCGGCGGGGGTCAGCGTGACCTCCTTGGGGAAGCCGTCCACCAGGTTGCGTCCCATTACGGAATAAGGCTCCTCGCCCTCATAGGGAGCGGCGGAGGCAATGGCGATCTTGATTTCCTCGGCGGTGCGGTCACCGATGAGGACATTGTATTTGCGCTTGACATAGGCGATGATCTCTTTCTCAAACTCGTCGCCGGCGCTGCGCACGCTGCGGCTCGCCACGATGGAGCCCATCGAGATGACCGCGACCTCCGCCGTGCCTCCGCCGATATCCACCACCATGCAGCCGGTCGGCTCCGCCACGGGCAGACCCGCGCCGATGGCAGCCGCCATCGGCTCCTCCACGATCGCCACCTGCTTGGCGCCCGCCTTAAAGGCGACTTCGCGCACCGCGCGGCGCTCCACCGCCGTGACGCCGCTGGGGATACAGATGACCACGCGGGGACGGTTGAAGGTCACATTGCCCAGCGTTTTGCGGATAAAGAGCTGTAACATACTGGCGGCGATATCAAAGTCGGCAATAACGCCGTCCTTCAGCGGGCGAACCGCCACAATGGAAGCGGGCGTGCGTCCCACGACCTCCTTTGCCTCGTCACCGACGAATTTTACGGTATCATTGCGGATATCCACCGCGACCACGCTCGGTTCCCGCAGAATGATGCCCTTGCCCTTCATATAAATAAGGGTATTTGCCGTACCCAGATCAATGCCGATATCTCTTGCCATAGCCGTCGTTCTCCTTTGCCCATTAGTAATAAAACAAAATACACACTTTGTGTGCCGGTTCTCATAGAATAAACCACTATACCTGTTATTATAGACGATAATAAAGCCGACCACAAGAAAAAGAGTGTAAATTTTTTGTGGAGTAAACCGCTTCTTTCGGGGGAGGATAGCTGTATCGCCGCCTTTTCGGTCGATCTGCCGCTTTCGGCAGGGGAAGTGGCAGGCGGGGTTCGGGGGTCGCAGACCGCTTCGGCTCCGCCGAAGCCCGCGCTGCCGCGCGGCGACGGCGCTTTGCGCCGTCGGGTCTGCGACCCCGTCCCCCCGACCTGCCGCGGCGCACCCTCCCTTGCAAATTCCTGTATCTTTGTGGAATATCCATAAGCGCCATTTGCGGAAAATTTGCAAATTTTTCCTTTTCCGGGCGACTTTGGTTCAACTGGCACAAAAGAGCGGATTATTCCTCTGTCATTTTTTCACTTGTTAAAAATCTATTTAATAGACAGCGCCTTTGGGACGGTGGTAAAATTGTATTAAACCAACAAAAAATTAGGGGATAATCGTCAAAAATATAACATCAGCGTTAAAAAAGTGACAAATCCCCTATGCCTGCGGGAGGTATTTTGATGAACAGAAGCATGAAAACGATGGACGGCAACAGCGCCGCGGCGCATGTGGCATATGCCTACACCGATGTCGCGGCGATCTACCCCATTACCCCCTCCAGCGTCATGGCGGAGCTGACCGATGAGTGGGCAGCCGCCGGACGGAATAACCTGTTCGGGGAGCCGGTACGGGTGATTGAAATGCAGAGTGAGGGCGGCGTCGCGGGTACGGTACACGGCTCGCTGGCGGCAGGCGCCCTTACCACCACCTTTACCGCCTCGCAGGGGCTTCTTCTCATGATCCCCAATATGTACAAGATGGCGGGCGAGCTGCTGCCCTGTGTTATTCACTGCTCGGCACGCGCCCTTGCCACCCACGCTCTTTCCATTTTCGGCGACCACAGCGATGTGTACGCCTGCCGGCAGACCGGCTTTGCCATGCTGTGTACCGGCAGTGTGCAGGAGGTCATGGATCTTGCCCCCATCGCCCACCTTGCCGCCATCAAGCGCCGGATCCCCTTCCTGCATTTCTTCGATGGCTTCCGCACTTCCCATGAGATTCAGAAGATCGAGGTTTGGAGCGATGAACAGCTGGAATCGCTGATGGACCGTGCCGCAGTGGATACCTTCCGTTACCGCGGACTTTCCCCCAACCGCCCCGTACTGCGCGGCAGCGCCCAGAATCCCGATATCTTCTTCCAGGAGCGGGAGGTCGCCAACCAGTTCTACGATACCCTCCCTCGCGTGGTGGAGGAGTATATGAACAAGATCAATGCCATGATCGGCAGCAACTACCACCTTTTTGACTACTACGGCGATCCCGACGCCGAGGAGGTCATTGTGGCAATGGGCTCGGTCTGCGAGACCATCGAGGAGGTCATTGATTATAAGCGTGCCCGCGGCGAAAAGGCGGGTCTTATCAAGGTGCGCCTGTACCGTCCCTTCTCCCGCGAGCATCTGCTGCGTGCCCTGCCCGATACCGTCAAATCCATCACCGTGCTGGATCGCACCAAGGAGCCCGGCTCCATCGGTGAGCCGCTGTACCTTGATGTGGTGGCGGCGCTGCGCGGCAGCCGGTTCGAGCATACCCCCGTTTATACCGGACGCTACGGTTTGGGCAGTAAAGACGTTACCCCCAGCCAGATCTTTGCGGTGTACCGCAACGGAAAAACCGGTGAAAAGCCCCGCTTTACCGTCGGCATCACCGATGATGTTACCTATCTTTCGCTGCTGGAGACCGAAGCTCCCAACACCACGCCGGAGGCGACCGTCTGCTGCAAGTTCTGGGGTCTCGGCTCCGACGGCACTGTCGGCGCCAACAAAAATTCCATCAAGATCATCGGTGACCACACCGATCTTTACGCACAGGGCTACTTCTCCTATGATTCCAAAAAGAGCGGCGGCTTGACCGTCAGCCACCTGCGCTTCGGCAAGGAGCCGATCAAATCCACCTACCTTGTCACCAAGGCGGATTTTGTGGCGTGCCACAATCCCGCCTACCTCGGCAAATACGATATGGTGCATGACATCAAGCCGGGCGGTATCTTCCTGCTCAACTGCGGCTGGAGCATGGAGGAGCTGGAGCGCCGCTTCACCGGCGATGGCAAGGCATACCTCGCCAAAAACCATATCCATCTCTACACCATTGATGCCGGCGCCATCGGCAAGGAGCTGGGGCTGGGCGGGCGCGTCAATACCGTCCTTCAGGCGGCGTTCTTCCGCCTTACCGGCATTATCCCCGCCGAGGAAGCGCTGCAGCTGATGAAGGACGCCGCCACCCGTGCCTACGGCGCCAAGGGCGATGACATCGTCGCCATGAACCACGCCGCCATCGAGCGCGGCTTTACCGACGCCAAGGAAATACCGATCCCTGCGCACTGGGCTTCCCAGCGCGGCGATTTTGTCAGCTTCTACGCCACCGGACGCGACCC
>CAKSYU010000024.1 GCA_934524965.1 uncultured Angelakisella sp. | reverse complement strand
CCGACAGAATAGTCGAAAAGCACCCAGCTTTGCAGCTCCTGCAAATCGGCAAACCGATTGCCGACCTTAAGGGCAAGCTGCCCTTCTCCGCTTTGGATATAGCCGGCGGGCATGGAGAAATTCTGTGCCATCAATAGCTGGGAAATGGTAGACTGGGTCAAAATACCGTCCAGTCCGGCAGCCTTGTAGGCAGCGTCCCGCTGCTGGCGGAATTGCTCCTCGGCGCTGTCCAGCGCCTGCTCCGCCTGCTGCAATTGCAGTGTGGCAAGGATCAGCTGCTGGGAAAGCTCCATTTTTCCGGTTTCCAGCTCGCCCAGCGCGCTGTTAAGCTGCGTCAGCGCCTTGGCAAGCTCCTTTTGGCTGTCCTCGGCGGTCGCCAGCTCCTTTTTCAGCTCCGGAATTCTCGGTTCCAGCGCATTGATGGCGCTCTCCAAGCCCGTCTTGCCGCCATAGCCGTCCTGTATCTCATCATGCAGCTCGATCCACTGCTTTCCCTCGGTCTCTCCCAGCAGCGCAATGATCTCTGCGGTGTTTTCCTCCAGCTCGGCAGCCGCCTGCTCCGCATTTTTCTTAGCATCGGTCAGTGTCTGCTCCGCCTGCTCCCATGCCGTCAGCCGCCCCTGCGCCTCCGTCACCTGCTGCACCGCAGCCTCCAGCTCCGCGGCTGCCGCAGCGGTCGGTTCATCATGCTGCACGATATAAGCCGTCTGCTGCGCCTTTACCGATTCCAAATCGCTGCGGGCGGCGGCAAGCTCGGCTTCCTTTGCGGTGATCTGCGCCTGCAGAACAAGGCGTTCCACCTCGTCGGCTGCGTCCAGCCTGCCTCTCAAATCGGCAAGCTCCTGCTCTATGGCATCAATTTTTCCTTGTTTTTCGGTCTGCTGCGCCAATAGCGCCTGCCAGCCGGCATCGTCCTTCAGGCGCTCCGGCGCCGCCGCTGCTGCCTCATCGTATGCCTTTTGGGCAGCATCGCGGGCGTCCTTTGCATTTTGCAGATCCTGTTCGATCGCTGCCTTGCTCCCCAGCTTTTTCAGGGCAGCCTCCGCCTGCGTTACGGCATTCTGCGCAGTACGCAGCGTTGTGCGCAGCGTCTCCCGCCGGCTTTGCAGCCGCAGCAGACGGGCGTACTCCAAGGTGGAAAGCGATTCCTTTGCCGACTGCTCCTGCTCGGTGCAGCGATCCCGCAGGGAAACCATCTGCTCGTACTGCTCCAAGGTCTTTTTCAGCACGGCTACCTCGGCGGAGGTCACGCTGGAGCCGATGCTGGTCTGATCCCGGACGCTTTCCAGCTGCAGGACGGCGGAGACCAACTGGGAATAGGCGGTACCGCTTTGCTCCTCCAGCTTCTTTTTTCCATCCTCGACCTGCTTACGGGAGGTTTTAAGCTGCTTTTCGGCTTCGGCAAGGGAGCTGTCGACCGCCTCCAACACCCTTGCATTCAGGGCGTCGATCCGGGATTGATCCAATTCCACCCGGATCTGGCTTTCCACCAGACCGCTGCCGGAAACGGACGCAACGCCGTCTACCCGCTCCAGTGCCGGAATCACGGTGGAGGAGGTAAACTGAGAAAGCTCCTCCCGCGCCATATCATCGCTATCCACCGCCAGCACCATGATGGGCAGCATGTCGGGGTTGATCTTCATCAGAACCGGACTGCCGGCGCCATCGGGCAGGCTGCCGCTGATCTGATCAAGGCTGGCGTTCATCTCGATCATGGCGGAATCCATGCCGGTACCTTCCTCGAACTCCAGCACCACGATGCTGACATTCTCCTGCGAAACGCTGGTAATGTTTTTGACCCCGCTGGTGGTTGCCAGCGCCTGCTCCAGTGTTTTGGTCACGCTTTGCTCCACCTGCTCCGGACTGGCGCCGATGTAGGTGGTGTAGGCGATGGCATAGGGCAGATCCATATTCGGCAAAAGGTCGGTGGTCATATTGATGAACGACATGACGCCGAGAATGAGCACCAGCACGACCGCGACGAATATGGTCATGGGCTTTTTGACGCTGAGGCGGGAAAGCATAGGGTGGGTTCTCCATTTCCAAAGGCAGAATAGTAGATAAAAAATACCGACCGACCGGTCGGTCGGAAAAATCTGTTCCTATTTTACCGCATCTGCGGCGGAATGCAATAGGCAAAGTGTTAACTTTCCGTGAAAGATGTAGCGCCCTGCGGGGAAAGTATGTTATACTGATCGCGGAGAAACAAAATTCAGCGCAGAGAGCGGGCGGCGACCCCGCCGCGGCAGCCTGCGGCTGCCGTGTGTGCGCCCCGCAGGGGCGCCCGGCTCCGGCGCAGCCGGAGCGCGGGGTCGCCGGTGCAGCCCGTGCCATAAAGGAGGGTAAAAGCCATGTATCACATTCTGGTGGTAGACGATGAAGCCAAGATACGGGAGATCATTAAAAAATACGCGGTGTTCGAGGGCTATCGGGTCAGCGAAGCCGCCAACGGCATGGAGGCGATAGACCTGTGCCGTACCGAGCCGTTTGACCTGATCATCATGGACGTGATGATGCCGGAGCTGGACGGCTTTTCCGCCTGCCGGGAGATCCGCAAATACAGCCGCACCCCCATCATCATGCTTTCGGCGCGCGGCGAGGAATATGACCGGATCCACGGCTTTGAACTGGGGATCGACGACTATGTGGTAAAGCCCTTTTCCCCCAAGGAGCTGATGATGCGGGTCGCCGCCATCATCAAGCGCAGCGGCGGGGAGGAAAACAGCCGCTTTGTCTTTGAGGGGCTGACGGTGGATTTTACCGCGCGGCTGGTTTTCATTGACGAGCAGCGCATAGAGATGTCCCCAAAGGAGTACGACCTGTTCTTCTACATGGTGCGCAACCGCGGCGTGGCGTTGACCCGTGAACGGCTGATCCACGATGTGTGGGGCTATGATTTTTACGGCGACGACCGCACGCTGGATACCCATGTAAAGCTGCTGCGCAAGAGCCTGGGCAGATACAGCCGGTGCATCATTACACTAAGAGGAGTTGGATACCGCTTTGAGACCGTGGCAGAGCCGGAGACAGCCGAGGACTGAGCCGGAGGACGGACAGCCCTCCCCTGCCCCGCAAACCAGACAGAGCTTTTTTTCCCACCTTGGCATTCGCTGGAGACTGGTGGGCAGCTTTGCTATGTTTGTGGCGCTTTTGCTGATGCTGCTGTGGCTTTTGCAGATCGTGTTTCTGGAAAGCTTCTATAAGACCATTAAAACCAACTCTATCAAAAGCACTGCGCAGGAGATTGCCGCCAGCATCAATGATGAGAACTTTTTCACTGAGGTAAATCGCCTGACCCGTCAGGACATGATCTGCGTGCATATTGTACGCGCAGACGGCACGCCGCTGCTGACCTCCGGCAACCAGCCCTCCTGCATTCTGCACATGCTGCTCACCGATCAGGTGGCGCTTCTGTTCCGGCAGGCGGAGGAGGGTGGCGGCACTGTGCTGGAAAACTATCAGCTATTGGAGCTTTCGCCTGCCATGCAGGGCAAGGCCTCTGCGCTGAATGCCTCCACCGAGCAGCTTTTGTACGGCATACTGACCACCCGCGGTGAGGGAGAAAATGCCGAGTCTGTGATGGTCATGGTGGACGCGACCATTACGCCCATCAATACCACGGTAGAAACGCTGCGGGCACAGCTTGTCATCATTACCCTTATCATGACCGCATTTTCGGTGCTGCTGGTACTGCTGCTTTCCTCCATGATTTCCCGCCCCATCACCCGTATTACCGATAGCGCCAAGCAGCTTGCTACCGGCGACTACACCGCCCGCTTTACCGGCGGCACTTACCGCGAGGTCACCGAGCTTGCCGATACGCTGAACTATGCCAGCCGTGAGCTGAGCAAGGTGGAACGGCTGCGGCAGGAGTTCATCGCCAATGTGAGCCACGACCTGCGCACACCGCTGACCATGATCAGCGGCTATGCCGAGGTCATGCGGGATCTGCCGGGCGAAAACACGCCGGAAAATGTGCAGATCATCATCGACGAGGCGCACCGCCTTACCGATCTGGTCAATGATCTTCTGGATCTTTCCCGTCTGCAGTCCGGCACCCAGCAGCCGCAGCCGGAGCCGCTGAACCTCACCGAGCTGATCCGCGGCATTATGGGGCGGTACGCCAAGCTGGTGCTGCATGACGGCTATACCATCACGCTGGAGGCGGACAAGGACGCCATGGTGATGGCAGACCGGCTGCGCATGACGCAGGTGCTGTATAATCTGATCAATAACGCCATCAACTACGCCGGTGAGGACCGTGCCGTGCTGGTGCGCCAGACGGTGACGGCGGACGTGGTGCGGGTGGAGGTCATCGACCACGGCGAGGGGATCCCCGCCGAAAGCCTGCCTTATGTATGGGACCGCTACTACAAGGTGGATAAGAACCACCGCCGCTCCACGGTGGGCGCGGGGCTGGGGCTTTCCATCGTCAAGGGCGTGCTGGAAGCCCACGGCGCCGAGTACGGCGTGCAGAGCACCGTCGGCGAAGGCAGCGATTTCTGGTTCCGGCTGCCGCTGCTGCCGCAAGACAGCGCTTTAAGCGCCCAAAGTGAAGAAAATCATTCCGATTTTTCCTGATTTCTTCACACAGCCATCACATTCGCTGTATATGATAAGGGTGTGGAATAAATCAGGGCAAAAAGCCCGACCGAAGGTTTTTCTTTCTCCTCCTTATCTTCATTCTTCTTATCATTTTCGTTTTGTCCTCATTTTCTTTTTCCTTCGGTTCATTCCCCAAGATCCTGCGCCGGCTGCAAACGGCGGCAGGAACCAGTTTTACCAGAAGCTCCCGCACCGTAAAAGGTGCGGGAGCTTTTCTGCGCTGCGGGCTCTCCTCCCTGCCGCGCCGGAGTTTTTTAAGTTTTTATGAATTAAGCACCCGCCGCATTGACGGCAGAGGGGTAAAATGGTATGCTGACTGTACTACTGCCAATAGTACGGTTTGCGTGGAAAAATTTTTTGCATTTTTTGTTTTTTGGTGCAATAAAATCCGGCAAGCCGCACACTTATTATAGGTAACACTATCACATTACATTTTCCCTTGGCTGACACTGAGGGAATATGGGGAGAGGAGGAAGTGCTGTGCAGTATATGGTGGAGACCAAGGATCTCCGCAAGGTGTACCGTACCGGTGATGAAAAGGTCGTGGCGCTGGATAACATCGACCTGACCATCGAGCAGGGGCAGGTGTGCTGTATTCTGGGTACCTCCGGCAGCGGTAAATCCACGCTGCTGAACCAGCTTGCAGGCTTGGAAAAGCCCACACGCGGCACGGTAAAGATCAAGGGAAAGCTGATCTCCAAAATGAGCGAAAAGGAGCTGGCGCTGTTCCGGCAGAAGCACATCGGCTTTGTGTTCCAGTCCTACAACCTCATTCAGGGCATGACCGCCGTGGAAAATGTCGCCATGCCGCTGATGTTCCGGCGGGTGCCGCGCAAAAAGCGGGAAGCCGCTGCCCGCGCCATGCTGGAGCAGGTGGGGCTGGGCGAGCGCATGGATCACCGCCCCAATGAAATGAGCGGCGGTCAGCAACAGCGCGTCGGCATTGCCCGCGCCTTTGTTACCGATCCCGAGGTGGTATTCGCCGATGAGCCGACCGGCAACCTGGATACCAAAACCACCCGCGAGATCATGGAGATGTTCCTGCGCTTCGCGCGGGAAAAGGGCACGACCATCATACTGGTCACCCATGACCGCAGCCTGGCGGAATACTGTGACCGCATCGTGACCATCTCCGACGGACGCATTATTTCCAATGAAGACCACCGCCACACCAAGGCGGCGGAAGAACCCGCTGCCGCTCCCGCCGAGGAGCTGCCGGAGACCCTGCAATTTACCGATCATACACTGGGAGGAGTAACACCGTGAAGAAGTTGAGTAAGATCCTGACATTTATTCTGGTGCTGGCAATGGTGCTGAGCACAGTAGCTGTTGCAGCAGACGCGCCCTATACCATCACAGCCGCAGCCGGTTCCCTGAGCCACGGCAGCATCACCCTTACATACGATACCTCCGACGGAAACGGCGGCACTAAGACTGAAACCGCTTTCCTGAAAAGTTCGGAAATGTCCAAAACACTTCCTGCCGATGTCAGCAAAGTTAAGGTTTCTTTTAACGCTGACGCGGGCTATGAATTTGTAAGTGCCTCCTATGGTGAAGGCACCAGACTGTCCGAGGTCGATGAGATCACCCTCACCGACAACATCACCCTCACCCCCGTATTCGCTGCCAAGAGCACGCTGGGCGGCTCCATCGGCGCGGAAAGCTACCGCCTTGATGTCGTCTGCAACGGCAGCTACAACTGGCAGCGCTATCATCAGCAGGGGCTTAACAAGTTTACCAAGTACCCCGGCGACCCCGCCAACAATGTGACCCCCAACTCCGAGATCGTGACCGGCGACTATGTTGACCTGACCCTGTATGTACGGGACAGCGACTTTGTAAACTTCGCTTCCCAGCCCGGCTATGACGGCAGCAAGTTCTCGGTCTCCACCCCCGGCGACAGCAAATTCCTTGCCGGCAACTTCGGCTCCTACAGCAACGCTCCCAAGGCGGGCGCCGATATCAATGTTTGGGAAGAGAACGGCAATAAGGTGGGCATGACCATTGCGCTGACCGGCGTTTACTATGTGGGCGGCAGCGATAATACCCTCAAGCTCATTGTGACGCAGGGCAACTACAATGCCATCATTACCTGCAAGGTGGATAACGCCACCATCACCCCCGATAATAACGGCGGCAAGGATAATACCGAGACCACCGCGGCGCAGCCCTATGTCATCATCAGCAGCTACAGCTACGGCGGCAGCGACCTGGTTGCCGGCGAGACCCGCAACATCACCATGACCTTCCGCAACACCAGCAAGACCATGGCGGTAGAAAACATGATGGTGACCATGACCCTGCCCGACGCCATGATGCTGACCAGCAGCTCCAATTCCTTCTACATCGAGTCGCTGGACGCCGAGGGCACCATCACTAAAACTGTGAATGTGACCGTGAAGCCCACCGCGGCGGCACAGTCCCACTCCATGACGGTGGACTTTACCTACGACTACCTTGATGACGGCGTGCGCCGTAATGCCAAGACCACCGAGACCATCAGCATGCCTGTGCTGCAGGTAGACCGCTTTACCGTTACCGGAATCGACCTTGCCACCCAGATCTTTGTGGGCGAGGAAAACAACCTTTCCGTCAACTTTGTCAATAAGAGTCGTACCGATATCTACAACCTTTCCGCGAAGCTGAACTGCGAGGCGCTTTCCAACAACGGCGAGGAGCAGTACCTGGGCAACCTTTCCTCCGGCACCACCTCCAGCGCGGATTTCTACATCACCGCCAATGATAAGGGCGAGATCGTGGGCGAGGTCATCATCACCTACGAGGATACCAACATGAACCAGCGCACCGTATCGGTTCCCTTTGTGACCAATGCGGTAAGCTACGATGACATTTACGGTCCCACCGACCCCGTTGATCCCGTTGACCCCGTAGGTCCCGTGGAGCCGGAAACCGGCAGCTTCCCCTGGTTCTGGGTCGTTGCCGGCGTGGTAGTGGTCGCTGCCGGTGTGTTTGTGTACCTGAAGCTGCGTAAAAATAAAAAGGAGAGCGTAGACGAAGATGAGGATATCTGACCTTCTTAGCGTCTGCCTGCGCAATCTGACCCGCCGCAGGGTGCGTACCGCCCTTACGGTCATCGGCGTCGTCATCGGCGTATGCGCCATCATTTTGATGGTCTCGCTGGGTATCGGCGCGCGGGAATCCATGATGCAGATGCTGGCAGAGTGGGGCGATCTTACCATCATCAATGTCTACAACTACGGCGGAGGCGAAACCAAGCTGGACGATAAAGCCCTTGCCCAGATCCAGGCGATGGATAATGTGCAGATCGCTACCCCATTTTATAACAGTCGGGTCAGCTTCCGGCTGAAATCCCGCAACGGGCGCTACGATGCCTACACCCAGATCATCGGTATTTACGCCGAGGCGTTTGACGCTTTGGGCTACTCGCTGGACGAAGGCACCTCCTTTGCGGATAGCAATAAGGATTACAGCATGGTGGTTGGCGCCAATGTGGCGTACAACTTCCGTGATACCAAAAAAAAGCGCAACAACTATGTGGACCGGTACCAGACCGACGCCATGGGCAACCCCAAAAAGCCCTTTGTAGACATGATGAAGGATAAGCTCATCATGTACTCCGAGAGCTACGATAACAACGGCAACAGCAAGACTATACTGGAGGTCACCCCCAACATCACCGGCGTGATGACCGAGGACTGGAACAAAGGCTGGGAGACCAGCGAGTGCATCTTTATGGATATCAACCAGCTGAAGGCGCTGGAGCAGAAATACTACAAAGCCTCCGGCGAAAAAGCCCCCACCGAGACCAACTACGATGATGTACGGGTCAAGTGCGTGGACGCGGCTTCGGTTGCCGCGGTGCAGAAAGCCATAGAGGATATGGGCTTCCAGTGCTCCTCCATGGAGGACACCCGTAAGATGTTTGACGAACAGCTCACCATGATCCAGACCATGCTGGGCGGTCTGGCGGCTATCTCCCTGTTTGTCGCCGCCATCGGCATCGCCAACACCATGGTCATGTCCATCTATGAGCGCACCAAGGAGATCGGCGTCATGAAGGTACTGGGCGCCGAGCTGGGCGCCATTCGCGCCATGTTCCTCACCGAATCCGCTATGATCGGATTGATCGGCGGCGTGGTGGGCGTTGGGCTCAGCTTCCTGATCAGCTATCTGTTAAACAATGTGCCGATCGTAGCAAACCTTCTGGCATCGCTGGGGCTCAGCTTCGGCAACGGCGGGGCGGTTTCCATCATTCCGTGGTGGCTGGTGCTGGTGGCAATGGTCTTTTCGATGATGGTCGGTATTATTTTCGGTTTTATCCCTGCCAACCGCGCTGTTAAGATCTCCGCTTTGGAAGCCATTCGGCACGACTAATATTTTGCACATAGAGAAAAGCCCCCGCGGGGGCTTTTTTCTTTGCCCTGCCCGTGCTATACTGGTGGCAGAACGCAAAGGGGCGCCCCCCAGCCCCGTCCCCGCCAAAACCCTATCCCAAGGAGGTACCCCATGCCCTACGATCTGCCAGCCGCCCTTGCCGCCTACCGACCCTATAACGAGCAGGAGCAGCGTGACCTGCCGCTGCTGCTTGCGGCGCTGAAGCTGCCGGACAGCTTTACCAGACAAAATGAGACTGCCCACTTTACCGCCTCGGCGTGGGTGGTGAACCCCGCGCGGGATAAGGTGCTGATGATCTACCACAATATTTTTAAGAGCTGGAGTTGGACAGGCGGACACGCTGATGGTGAAACCGACCTTTTGGCGGTGGCGCTGCGGGAAGTCACCGAGGAAACGGGGCTGCATACGCTCCGCCCTGTCAGTGAGGCGCTGTTCTCGGTGGAGATCCTGACGGTGGACGGACACGAAAAACGGGGGCGGTATGTCCCCTCCCACCTGCACCTCAACTGCACCTATCTCATCGAGGCAGACGATACCGAACCGCTTACCGTCAAGCCCGATGAAAACAGCGGCGTGCGCTGGTTCGCCCCGCAGGAGGCGCTTGCTGCCTGCACCGAGCCGTGGATGCGCGACCGTATCTACCAAAAGCTAATCGAAAAAACCACCCGTTATGAATAAAAGGAGGGACTGCCATGAAGCCGTATGAAACCACCGCCCAGTGCGTGGAGCGCAAGCTGGACCGCAAGCTCCGCCTGATCCGCGTCGCACGCGGAGAGGAGCCTGCCGACATTGTATTCAAAAACGCCACCTATCTTAATGTTTTCAGCAATGATTTCTGCCATGGAGATATTGCTGTTTCCGATGGTTTGATTGCCGGCATCGGCAGCTACCACGGCAGGGAGGAGGTCGATGTCTCCGGCAAATTTGTCTGCCCCGGCTTCATTGATGCCCATATCCATCTGGAAAGCAGCATGGTCTCCCCCGCCGAATTTGCCCGCGCTGTGGTGCGGCACGGTACCACCACCGTCATCACCGATCCACACGAGATCGCCAATGTCATGGGGGTAGACGGTATCCGCTATATGCTGGAGGCAACCGAGGATCTGCCCGTTGATGTTCACTTTATGCTGCCGAGCTGTGTGCCTGCCACCCCGATGGACGAGAGCGGCTACAGTCTGGACTATCTCGCCATCGACCCGCTGTACGAGCACCCCCGCGTGCTGGGGCTGGCGGAGATGATGAACTATGTCGGTGTCATTAACGGCGATCCCGAGGTTATCAGAAAAATACTGGCAAGCCAGGCACACCACAAAAAAATCGACGGTCATGCTCCCGAGCTTTCCGGTGCTGATCTCAATGCCTACATCGCCGCCGGCGTCTACTCCGACCACGAAAGCAGCACCTACCAAAATGCGCTGGAAAAGCTGCAGCTCGGTCAGTTTATTATGATCCGTGAGGGTACCGCCGCACGCAATCTGCGGGCGCTTCTGCCGCTGCTCAATCAGCAGTATTACTCCCGCTGCATGTTTGCCACAGACGATAAGCACCCCCTTGATCTTTTGCAGGGCGGTCACATCGACTACATCATTCGGGAAGCCATCGCCTGCGGCACCGATCCCATCATCGCCATCAAGGTGGCAAGCCATCAGGCGGCGCGCTACTTTCTGATGAATAACAAGGGTGCCATTGCCCCCGGTTATCTTGCCGATCTGGTGGTTTTCGATAACTTCCGTCACTTCAATATCGAGCAGGTGTATAAGCGCGGGCACTGCGTCTTTGCAAACGACGAGGTCTTGCCCTTTGCCCCACCCGCAGTCGATCCTGTCCTTTCCCGCCGTGCGCACGATACCTTCCGCATTGCTCCCGTCACGCCGCAGCAGCTTGCCGCCGGAGACCTGCCGGTCATCGGACTGGTCGCAGGTGAGATCATTACCCAGAACCTCGGCAGAGCCGAAGCCCCCGATCCCGACCGCGATCTTCTGAAGATTGCCGTGGCGGAGCGCCACCACAATACCGGTCACATCGGTCTGGGCTATGTAAAAGGCTACGGTCTGCGGCAGGGTGCAGTCGCCACCAGCATTGCGCATGATTCCCACAATATCATTGCCGTCGGTACCAATGATGATGACCTTGCCTTTGCCATCAACCGTATTGCCGAGCTGCGCGGAGGCATTGCGGTCGTTGATGGCGGAAAGATCCTTGCCGAGCTGCCGCTGCCGGTTGCCGGGCTGATGAGCGACGCCCCGCTGGAGGAGGTCAACGACCTGTTGGAGCAGGCAAAAGCCGCCGCCCACCGCCTCGGCGTCTCCGCCGGCATTGATCCCTTTATGACCCTCTCCTTTATGAGTCTGCCGGTCATTCCCGCCCTTAAGATCACCACCCGCGGCGTCTTTGATGTAGAGCAGTGGAAATATATCTGATTCAGCATTCAGCCGAACCGTGTCCGCTTTTTTGGGGACACGGTTCTGTGTATTTGTCCCAAAAACAAATGACTATCCATCGAAAACATTGTCTTTCCTTTCGCAGTTTTATGTGTTAAAATATTGGTATTCGATTTTTGCCGCAGGCTTCCCCATGCGGGGGCATTCCTCCGCTTCGGTCGAGCCGACCCTTTCGGGCAGCTCTCCCCCGCTCCGGAACGCCCCCGCCGAAAATTCTTTCAAAGGAGTGACAGTGTGTGAATTTTTCCGTCAACAGTCCCATTCTGTTCGTGCTTGCCGGTATTATCATTCTTGCCGTGCTGGCACAGTCGGTTTTCTTCCTCGTGCGCGCCGTGCGCCGCAGTAAGGAGATCGGCATGGACCAGCAGAAGCTGCGCAAGACCATGATCACCGCCGGCGTCTTTACCATCGCCCCCGCCGTTGCCATCGTCATCAGCGTCATCACCCTTTCCAAGGATCTGGGTCTGCCGCTGCCATGGCTTCGTCTTTCGGTCGTCGGCTCCCTTTCCTATGAGACCATTGCCGCCACCAATGCCGAGAGCGCCATGGGTCTGGTGTTCGGTCAGGTCTCCTCGCTTACTGCCTCCCAGTATGTCACCATTGCTTGGGTCATGACCATCAGCATCATGCTGGGCATCTGGCTGGTACCGCTCATCGGCAAAAAGCTGCAGGGCGGCATGTCCCGGATAGAAAACCGCGATAAGCGCTGGGGCGATATCCTCTCCTCCGCCCTTTTCATCGGTATGATCGCCGCCTTCCTCGGCTACGTGTTCTGCGATTTCGGCACCATCTTCCACGGCGACCCCTCCGGTCTCATTCCGGTGTGCGTCATGGTCGTCTCCGCCGTCATCATGGCGCTGTGCGGTCTTATCATGAAAAAGACCGGCTGGCACTGGGTAGGCGATTATGCCCTGCCGATGAGTCTGATTCTCGGCATGGCTTCCGCCATTCCCATCACCGGCTGGCTATCCTGAGGAAAGGAGGACGACAACATGAAAAAAGCCAATATGACCTATATGGATTCCGTCCACCACTACGGACGCATCTGGAACCTTTCGATGATGGTGCTGCTTTTGATGTTCCCCGCCGCCGTTTCTATCATCTTCCACGCCCCCGCCGATGGCAAGGGACTCCTGATGGGGCTGATCGCCACCGCTCCCATGTACTGGGCGGTCGGTTTTATCGAAACGCTGACCTACGTACCCATGCTGGGCGCGGGCGGCAGCTACCTTTCGTTTGTCACCGGCAACATCAGCAACCTCAAGCTGCCCTGCGCCCTCAATGCGCTGGAGCAGGCTGATGTAAAAGCCAACAGCGAGGAGGGCGAGATCGTCTCTACCGTTGCCATTGCCGTTTCCAGCATTGTCACCACCCTCATCATCATTCTGGGCGTCATTCTCATTATCCCGCTTACCCCCGTGCTGGAAAGCCCCGCCCTGGCGCCTGCCTTTGCGCAGATCCTGCCTGCCCTGTTCGGCGGTCTGGGCGTGGTGTTCATCTCGAAGAACGCCAAGCTCTCCGTCGCTCCCATCTGCCTGATGCTGGTGCTGTTTATCTTCGTCCCCGCCCTCAATGCCGGTACTGTCGGCATTATGGTGCCGGTCAGTGTTCTGTTCACCGTGGGCGTTGCCCGTATCCTGTATAAAAAGGGAATTCTGTAATATCATTCAAGGAGGTTCTTTTCCGTGATCGTTTTGTATGTGATCTTAGCCGTTCTGGTTCTGCTGGCTGCTATCGTGCTGCTGCGCACCGCGGCGTTCCGCCCCAAAGCGGAGACCGCCAAGACCTATGAAGCGGTCGAGTTTGACCGTGAAACCGCCGTCGGCAATCTGCAGCGGCTGATCCGCTGCCGCACCGTCAGCTACGCCGATTCCGCCAAGGAGGATCCGGCGGAATTTGAAAAGCTCATCGCCCTGCTGCCGGAATTATATCCCCATGTTTATGAAAAATGCACCCTCACCCGCCTGCCGGACCGCGGCCTGCTGTTCTACTGGGCGGGCAAGGCCCACGATGAGGCTTCGGTCATGATGGCGCACTTTGATGTTGTCCCGGTGGAGGAGGAGAACTGGAAAAAGCCCCCCTTCGAGGGCATCATTGAGGACGGCGTGCTGTGGGGACGCGGCACCCTTGATACCAAGGTCACCTTTAACGGCGTGCTGACTGCCGCCGATCATCTGATTGCGCAAGGCTTCCAGCCGGAGCAGGACATTTACTTTGCCTTCTCCGGTCAGGAGGAGATCAACGGCCCCGGCGCCACCAATATCGTCCACTGGTTCCAGGAGCACAACATCAATATCCAGCTTGTCGTTGATGAAGGCGGCGCGGTGGTCGAAGATGTTTTCCCCGGTGTCAAGCAGCCCTGCGCCCTCATCGGTATTGCCGAAAAGGGCATGATGAACCTGGAGTACAGCGTTTCCTCCGCCGGCGGTCACGCCTCTGCGCCCAAGCCCCACACCCCCGTGGGCGTACTGGCAGATGCCTGCTGCAAGGTGGAGAACCACCCCTTTGCCATGCACATCACTGCGCCGGCAGCCAAGATGTTCGATACCCTCGGTCGTCATTCCACCTTCCTTTACCGCATGATCTTTGCTAATCTCTGGCTCTTTGGCGGCGTGCTGGATAACCTATGCAAAAAGCAGGGCGGCGAATTGAACGCTCTGATGCGCACCACCGTGGCTTTCACCCAGATGCAGGGCAGCAAAGCCTCCAATGTTATTCCGCCCAGCGCCTCCATGGTCAGCAATATGCGGCTTAATCCCGCCGATACCATGGATAGCGCTATGGAGTATATCCGTGGGGTCATCGGCAATGACGCCGTCAAGCTGCGCTGCGTCGAGGGCATGAACCCCAGCCCCATCAGCGAGACCGACTGCCCCGCGTGGGATAAGGTCGCCTCCGCCGTAGCGGGCACCTGGCAGGGCTCTCTCGTTTCTCCGTACCTGATGGTGCAGTGCAGCGACAGCCGCCATTACGGCCCCGTCAGCAACCATGTTTACCGCTTCTCCGCTATGGACCTCACCGCCGAGGAGCGCAGCACCATTCACGGCAACAATGAGCGGATCCGCACCGAGGTCATCGGTCGCGCGGTGGAATTCTACATCCGCCTGATGAGCCAGTGCTAAACCCACATCCCCATAAAACTGCCCCCGACCGTTTTGGTCGGGGGTGTTTTTCTTGCTTTTATTCACTGCGCGGGGTAAACGGAGTAATAGATCACACCGACGCCGGATCCCCATGTATCGCCGCTATTGCTGCACTCCCCAAGCTTTTCGCCCTGCCGCACCGTATCACCGGGCTTCAGGGTCACATTTTTCAGGTGCCCATACAGGATCGCGCTGCCGTCCTCGTGTCGGATCAAAACCGGCTGTCCGCCCATGTGGTCGGTCCATCGATCCTTACGCGCCGGCGGCGTCTGCTCCACTACGCCGTCCCGCATGGCGACCGCCGCGGTCCCTGCCGGCGCTTCAAAAAGCCGGTAGGCGGGGCAGTCTGCTCCGATTACTCCACGGGACATCGTCCCGTTTTTCACGGGGGCAATGTATGCGCTGTCCGCTGTCCATTCCACGGTTTCCATCGGCAGAACAGGGTTCTCGTACGCGTTATGCCCTACCGTGAAGCCCGTCACCGTTCCATCACGGTCAGTCTTCAGCGTTATATTCTCCTCCCGCACCAGATAAAACGCAATGCCGAATATGCCCGAAGAACCATTCCCGAAATTTCCGCTGGCTCCCGTTGTTCCCAGCTGCGTATAGACTGCCGCTTCATCGCCCGCCTGCACATAGATCTCCTCACAATGGGCATATACCGCGTACAGCCCGTTTTTCTGCCGTATCAGGATACACCGACCCATTCCCTGGTTCCAGCCTTCCTCCGCCGTATATACGACCGTTCCGGTCTGCAGCGCGGTAAATGGGGTACCTTTCTGTCGGCTGTAAAATGTCACTACACCCCGATCCGGCTCCTCAAGCCGGTATCCGGCAAAAGGCTCCCTGTAGTAATAACGGTCAAATACCTCCTCGAAAACCGGCTCGTCCTCCGCCGCAGGGGATTGCCGCAGCAGGTTGGTTCCGCCGCAGTATATTGCCTCGATCTCCTCCGGTGCAACGGCTCTGCGGAATATCATCTTCATTTCCGATGTGCTTGCTGTCTCGTTCCCGTCCCGGCTTCTCAGCTCGACCTCCGTGCCGTCTTTCAAATACACTGCCCAGCCCCGCGACATGTCTACTCGTCGATCTATCGTGATTTCCATCGAGACCGGCGAGCATTTTACCGTTACTCCCTCTGCTGCGTCCAGCTCCACACTCTCCACTGTCTGCGGAATATCAAAGCAGACCTCCCACTCGGCGTCATAATCCGGTACCCGCTGCCATCTTCCCGGCTGGATAAATTGCAGGTTCGGCAGTTCCTCCTCCGCCACATCATAATAGTACACACTATAGTAAGAGCCATCACGCCCGCCGACATTATCTACTCTTTCCCCTGTGCTGTCGCAAAGAACTCCAAAGTGCGGACTGTTTGGCTCGTATCGATCCTCCCTATAGCGTAAAAAAACATACAGCCTTCCGTCCTCATAATATGCCATATCAATGGTTTCCACCACTTCTCCATCGGTGTTGCGCACACCATAGCCGCCCTCACCGTCACTTATCGTCTGCGGGTAATCCGAGATCCACTCGTCAAGATCTATCCCCTTGCGCACTGCGCTGTCACACAGCGCTTTCATATCCGCCTTGGCAATAAAGGTATCTGCCGTCCGTTCCAGGTGTCCCAGCCTGCTCACCCGCAGGTGGGCGGTGCTACCCCGCATGGCTTCGTTCCAGTCCGCCATCAGATAGCCGCACAGAATATTGCTCTTTTCTTTGGGAGGCTGCGCCGAAAACACAGCCCCGCCGCCGGTATCCACACTTGCATCACCGAAGTCCAGCCAACCGTCCGCCGTGCTTCTCTCACCAAAGATCGCCGCGGGCGCCTGCATCTCCCACAGCAGGTACAGCACCCGCTCGTCCGCCAGCGCCTCCGTCACCGTAAAGGTGATGTCCTCCGCATTCACCGTCACACCAAGCGGCTCGGTGCTCTCCGCCATCTCCTCCGGCTTCGTCCCCAGCACCTGCTGCCAGCCAAAGTATTTCCCCGCTGCCAATGCGGTGGCGCTCAGCAGCACCACGGCAGCCGCCAGCGGCAGCACCCGCCGCAGCCACAGCACCTTTTTCCCCGTCGGGGCGGCACTCGCTTCCTCTATCATCTCCGCCGGAACTTCGCCCAGCAGTTTCCACAGATCCTCCCGCTTCATAGCGTGATCTCCTCCTTTTCCAGCTCACTTCGCAGGTCGCGCCGCAGCCGCTCCAGCATACTCTTTGCCCGCCGCGGGGGAATGCCGCAGTGCTCGGCAGCCGTTTTCACCGGCTCCGCCCACCAGTACCGCCGCAGGAATAAGATTCGTTCCTCCGCCGTCCGCCCGCGCAAAAAGCGCTCCAGCGTCTCCTTTACCGCCGCGCGCTCCCAGCCTTGCTCCGGCGTCTCACGGTCGGGCAGCATCTCGCCCAGCTCCTCCCAAATCAGCGTCATCTCCCCGCCGCCGCGTTTTTGCCGGTTCTGCTTTTCCAGCCGGTTCAGCGCCAGATTGCGGGTAATGCGCCCCAGATAAGCCGCAAGGCTTCTCGGCTCCTCCGGCGGAATGCTGTTCCACGCACGGTGAAGCGTATCATTCACACATTCTTCGGCGTCCTGCCTGTCCCGCAGGATATTTCGGGCGATGGTACCGCACAGCGCGCCGTACTGCCGCTCGGTCTCGGTCAGCGCCGCTTCGCTTCGCGCGCGGTACAGCCGCAGGATCTCCTCGTCCTTCATGCTCCTGCCTCCTTTCGTTTCCATAAAGAGCTCTTCACCCTTATTGACCGTGTTTTCTCCCCTTTGGACAAGTCCCTTATAAAAAAAGCCCGCCGGTCACGGCAGGCTATCTTCTTCAACTCAATAGAATTTCAGCAAATTAGTGTAATGCTCCGGCAGCACAATGCCCTCGGTGGTATGCACCCGCATTCCGTCACGGAACACCAGCATGGTGGGCAGGTCCTTCACATGGAAGCGCTCCCCCAGCGCAATATCGTCCGTCACATTGATGCGGCACACCTTTACATCGTAGTGCTCTGCCTCCTCCAGAAAGCGCTTATACACCGGCTCCATCGCCGCGGCAAAGGGGCTGAAGCCCGCCGTAAAATACAGATAGGTCTTGCCTTCCCGGGTTATACTGTCCACATTTTTGCTGTTTATTTCCACCATCTGCATCGCTGTCATTTCCTCCTTTTGGGATACTCTCTGTTCATTTTACCACTATTTCGGTCAAAAGGGAACGCCCCCGCGCCTTTTTTCCGCTTTCCGCCGTTAATTTTGCCCATTTGCTTGCATTTTTCTCGCAAAGATTGTAACATAGAACTACCAAGAAACTTCTTTTAGGAGGTCACCACATGGGCAAGTTTGTAATGAAAGAAACCAAAAACGGCGGCGTCAAGTTCGATCTGAAAGCCGGCAACGGCGAAGTCATCGCCACCTCCGAGGTTTATTCCGGCGATGCCGCCTGCAAAAAGGGCATCGAAAGCGTCCGCAAGAACGCCGTGGAAGCCAAGCTCGAGGATCAGACCGTCGAGGGCTTCGAGACCGTCACCAACCCCAAGTTTGAGGTTTACACCGATAAGTCCGGCGAGTTCCGTTTCCGCCTGAAAGCCCGCAACGGCGAGATCATCGCTGTCAGCGAGGGCTACAAGGCAAAAGCAAGCTGCATGAATGGCATTGAGAGCGTCCGCAAGAACGCCCCCGACGCCCCCGTTGTCACTGCCGAATAATTTTCCCGCATGCCAAAAGCGCGTCCTGTTACAAGGGCGCGCCTTTTTTCTGTCTATCCTCGGGCAATACTTTTATTCGATATCCGCTTTGTGCCCCAGACCGCAACTGCCCCGATCACGATCCCCAGCACCACCGACGCCAGCACATCGGTAGGAAAATGCACAAAGAGATACAGACGCGAAAACGCGATAAGCGCCGCCAGCGGAATGGCAGCCCAGCCGAACCACCGGTTCGCCGCCATCAGCATATACGCCCCGATGACAGAGGACAGCGTATGCCCCGAGGGAAAGGAGTAATCCGTCGGGTTGGCGATCAAAAGCGATACGCTTTCCAGCCAGCAGGGTCTGGCACGGGCAATCAGGTTCTTCAGGCAAAGGTTGCCCACCAGCACACCCGCTATCAGGGCGGCAAACATGGCAATGCCGTATTTCCGGTATTTCTTTGATATCGTCATCGCGGCAGCCGCCGCGATCCATACCGCGCCGCCATTGCCCAGTGCCGTGATCTTCGGCATAATAAGATCCATTGCGCCGCACTGCGTTACCTCTCGCAGCCAGTGCAGCACCGTCCAGTCCATATTCCGGAGCCATTCCAGCATATCTGTCTCCTCCTGTCCGTCACTGTTCCCACCGGCAAGCGCCGTCCTGCCCGCACGGTCATGGGTTCTCCGCTTTCAGCTCCACCGTCCTGCCGCCAAGGTTCTCATAGATGCGGTGGGAGATGGAAAGCACGGTACGCCCCGCAGAGGCACGGCGCAGCGCCGCCAGTACACGGGCTTCGGTCTCGGCGTCCAGGTTGGCGGTGATCTCATCGAGCAGCAGCACCGCAGGGTCTGCCGCCGCGGCGCGGGCAATGGATAAAAGCTGCCACTCCCCCTGCGAAAACATACCGTCGGTACACACGGTATCATAGCCCGCGGGCAGCGACCGAATGGCGTCGTCCATTCCGGCAAGCTCCGCCGCCTTGTGCGCCATCTCCTCGGTGATTCTCGGGTCGGCAAGCGTGATCTGGTCCAGCACCGTCCCCGGCACGCGGGAAAAATGCTGCTCCACGCAGCCGATACACGCCCGCCGTTCCCGGTCGGTGATCTCCCCGACCGCCTCGCCGCCGATGGTAATGGTACCCGCCTGCGGCTTGTACAGTCCCAGCAGCAGGCGGAATACCGTGCTTTTGCCGGCTCCCGTCCTGCCGATCAGCGTTACCTGTTCTCCCTGTTTTACCGTCATGGAAAAGTCACGCAGCACCGGCTTTTCGCCATAGCCAAAGGTGATGTGGGAAAGAACGATATCTCCCCGCGCGGCGTTTTCCCGCTCCGGCGGCAGCTCCCGCTCCGGCTTCGCCAGAAAGGCGTCGATCCGCCGGACGCCCGCCATGGCGGACTGAATGGTCTGTATCTCCATGCCAAGGCTTTCGATCGGGGCAAAAATGCGGGAGATATAGCCGATGACGGCAACCGAGGTGCCAACCGACATGCCGAACAGTGCCAGTATCTCCGCCTTGCCGGAGGCGGAAAGCAGCATCACGATGCCCACCACGGCGGCATTCAGCAGCAGCACCACCGGCGAATAGATAGCGTCATAAAAGTTCGTTTTTTCCACGGCGACATAGCTTTCCCCGATGCGCCGGTCATAGCGGCGCTCCATATAGTCCTCCAGCCCCAGCGCACGGATCGTGCGGATATTGTGCAGCGTCTCCGGCACCTGACCGGATACCGCGGCAACGGCACGGCGGTTTTCCAGCTGCGCGGCAAGCATTTTCTTCTGCACACGGCGGGTAAATACCGCAAAAAGCGGCAGGACGACCAGCAGGACCAGCGCCAGACCGGTATTTTTCACCGCTATCACCGCCAGGATCGAAACGATCCGGCAGGCATCTGCCGCCATGCTGATGATGCCGGAGGTGAAAAGCGCCTCCACGGTATCCACATCGCCCGAAAAGCGCGCGGCGACCTCGCCGGGCTTTTGCGCGGCAAGGGTGGCGGCAGGCAGCCGAGTGAGCTTCTGCGACATTTCGGAGCGCAGGGCATGGGTCATTTTCTGCCCGAAAAGCACCAGCAGCGCCTCCTGCGCCGAGGAAAGTGCCCCCTCCAGCGCAAGGCTGCCAAAATAGAGCAGCACGGCGGTAAAGGTCAGCGGCAGCCCGACGGTCAGCCGGTCGATGACCTGTGCCAGCAGCAGCGGCGGCAGCAGCGAAGCCGCCACCGACGCCGCGACGCACAAAAGTGTCCCCACGGTAAGCAGGCGGTGCGTGCGCGCCGCGGCTTTCAGCGCGGTAAATACCCCGCCGTTATTCCTCCGCTTCATGCGCTTCACCCCCTGTCTGGCTTTCGTAAAGCCGGCGGTACGCCGGAACGGATTCCATCAGCTCCTCGTGCGTGCCCACCGTCGTTTTGCTGTCCTCCATAAAAATCACCTGCCGCATCTGCGGAAAATGGTACAGCCGGTGAGAGATGAGGAATACGACCTTATCCTTCGCATATTCCTTCAGGCTTTCAAATACCGCGTCCTCCGTCTTGCGGTCGAGTGCCGAAAACGGGTCGTCCAGGATCATCAAGGGGCGCGGGTGCGCCAGCGTCCTTGCCAGCGCCAGCCGCTGCGCCTGCCCGCCGGAAAGCCGCGTCCCCCCGCTGCCGATCACGGTATCCTGCCCGTTTTCCATGGCAAGCACCTCGTCTTTCAGCGCCGTCGCCGTCAGGTACGGCATGGCGTCCCGTTCGCTGCCGCACAGCACATTGTTTCGCACCGTATCGGCGCTCAGCTCCGGGTCGTGCCCCAGGTACCCCACCGTCGCGGCTATTTCCCGCGGGGAAAGGTCACACAGCTCCCTTTTGCCGAAGCGTACCGAACCGCTGTAGGGTGCTTCGCACAGGAACACCCGTCCAAGGGTGGATTTGCCGCAGGCAACGGGACCCGTCACCCCGATGATGTCCCCGGGGTGTGCCGTCAGCGAAAGCCCCGAAAAGATCGGCTCCTCGCCATACGCAAAGGAAAGATCCTTCAGCTCCACCTCGGCGGGCTGCGGTATTTTCAGTGCCTCCAGCGGCTCCGGCGCTCTCATCAGCGGTCGGATCCGCTTCCAGGAGACCTCGGCTTTCTGCACGGAATTGAACAGCTTGGCAGCCTTGGAGGATTTGACCGTCAGCTTGGTAAAGCAGGAAAGAAAGGTGGTGAACGCCGCAATATCCCAGCTGCTCCAGCCGGTCCCCAGCACATTCTTCGCGCCAAACCACAGGATAAACAGCACCCCCGCCCCCGATGCCGCCAGGTACAGCGGCGGCAGGGCGGACTGCCATACATTGGAGCGCACGGCGGTTTTCTCGTAGTCGTTCAGCGCGTTTTCATAGCGTTCCGCCCTTGCCTCCTCGCAGCCGTAGATACGGTAGGTCACGGCATTTTCCGCGCGGTCCAGCGTCGCGGCGCTCAGCGCGCCCGCCGCCTTTTTGTATGCCGCCCCCGCGCGCTGCACCGGCTTTTTCATGCGCGCCGCGCACAGATAGGAAATTGGGGTAAACAGCAGGCTCAGCAGCGCCAGCCGCCAGTCGTAGAGCAAAAGCATCACCGTGTAGCCGACCATCACCACACCGGTATCATATATTTCGGTGGTGAATTTTCTCATGCCCTCCACGCAGTCGTCCACATCGGAGATGGCTTTGGTCATCAGTTCACCGGCGCCCTCCTTTTCCAGCGAAGCGCGGCTCTCCCGCACCAGATTGGCGTACAGCACGCCTTTCATGCGGCGGTTGATGTTATTGGCGAAGCGCCGGACATAAAACCGCTTAATAAAGCGCGCCGCCTGCACGGCTAAGGTCACGGCAAGGTACGCCGCCACCAGCACCGCCATCGCCCCTGCCGTTTTGCTCCCGCCCAGAATATCGGCAAGGCACTGGGCAAGCCGTCCCTCGAACCACGGGGCGGCAAGCAGCCCCACATTATAAAGCACGCCGGAAACCGTCACAAAGGTCAGCGACAGCCACTCCGCGCGGAAATAGGAGCTTATTCTATCCGGACAAAAGCCCGTTTTGTTTTTCATCGGCATCTCACTTCCCCCTGCGGTCAATAAAGTGCGGGAACCCTGAGCTGCTCTCGGTTTTGGAGGTCACATACAGCTTCTCCAGCAGCGCCGTAAAGGTCTCCGCCTCCTCCTCGGTCAGGGCGGCAGTCAGGTATTCGTAAAAGGAGGCCTCGATCTCCGCCTTGGAGGATTTCAGCGTTTCCGCCTTTTCGGTGGGATACAGCAGCTGGCTGCGACGGTCGTTGGGGTCGTCCCTGCGCACCAGGAAGCCCTTTGCCTCCAGGTTTTTCGTCCTGCGGGCAATGGCGGCTTTATCGGCGTGCAGCAGCTCCGCCAGCCTCGCCTGCGTGCAGCCGGCATTGTGCCGCAGCGCGTGGATCAGGTCGATCTCTGCCGTACCGACCCCCTCCTCCCGCAGGGAAAGCAGCACCAGCTTCTCCGCCTCCCGCGCGATCTTTGTGATCTTCCGCTCCGTCCTGTCCATACAGGCACCTCCGTCCATTTAGTTGTATATACATCGTTGTATCTGCAACCATTATAGCCCGGTTTTTTTTGTTGTCAAGAGAGCAGTTTCGGCGTATCAGCCCTCCGCGGGGTCGCTTTTCCCCCCGCAAGCTCCGTGCAGCCCGCTCACTCGCCCGCAGGGCAAGCCGCCTGCGGCGGCTTCGGCGCCGCTTCGCGCCGCCGGCTCCGGCTTCGCCGGAGCGCCCTGCGGGCGCCCTCTCTCCTGCACCATCTCCCCCATCAAAAAAGCGACCCCGCATGGAGCCGCTTTTCTTTTATTCTCTGTTAAATTCCGTCAGCTGCAAGCCTTCGTTGCGCTCCAGCGCCCACTGGATATTCCACTCGCTCGCGAACAACAGCAGGTTGTTGCCCTTCAGATCCTGCACCCACTTGGTATCGCTGGTCAGCGTCATCGCCTTGGGGTCAGCATCGCGGCTTGCGATCCAACGGATATACCCGTAAGGCAGGTCGCTGCGGCGGATCTCCACCCCGTATTCATTTTTCAGCCGATATTCCAGCACCTCAAACTGCAGCACGCCTACCACGCCCACAATCACACGCTCCATGCCGCCGCCCGGCTCGGTGAAGATCTGAATGGCACCCTCCTGCGCGATCTGGGTAATGCCCTTGACGAACTGCTTGCGCTTCAGGGTATCCACCTGCTCTATCGCCGCAAAATGCTCCGGCGCAAAGGTGGGAATTCCCTCGAACTGCACCTTCATTTTGGGATCGCATACCGTATCGCCGATGGAGAATATACCGGGGTCGAATACACCGATGATGTCGCCGGCATACGCCTCCTCGATGATCTCGCGGTTCTCCGCCATCATCTGCTGGGGCTGCGCCAGCTTGATGCGCTTGCCCTCCTGCACATGCAGGTACTCGGTATCCTTCTGGAATTTACCGGAGCAGATCCGCATAAATGCAATCCGGTCGCGGTGATTTTTATTCATATTCGCCTGAATTTTGAACACAAAGGCGGAAAAGCCCTCGTCAAAGGGATCCACCACCCCGTCGGCGGTCTTGCGCGGCAGCGGGGGCGTCGTCATCTTCAGGAAGTTTTCCAAAAAGGTCTCCACGCCGAAGTTGGTCAGCGCCGAGCCGAAGAATACGGGGCTCAGCTTGCCGTGCCGTACCTTTTCTATATCAAATTCATAGCTTGCACCGTCCAAAAGCTCAATGTCGTCCACCAGTGCCTGCCGCTGATAGGGACCCAACAGCTCGTCCAGCCGCGCGGTATCGGTGATGTCGCACTCGATGGTCGCCAGCTTGTTCTGCCCGTTGTGGAACTCGTTAAAGGCAAGGATCTCCCGCCGGTCGCGGTCGAATACCCCCTTAAAATCCACGCCGCAGCCGATGGGCCAGTTCACCGGATAGGTACCGATGCCGAATTCCTTTTCCAGCTCCTCCAGCAGGTCAAAGGGGTTGCGTGCCTCGCGGTCGAGCTTATTGATAAAGGTAAAGATGGGAATATCCCGCATGGCGCACACCTTAAAGAGCTTGCGCGTCTGCGGCTCGATTCCTTTGGCTGCGTCAATGACCATCACGGCGCTGTCCGCCGCCATCAGGGTACGGTAGGTATCCTCACTGAAGTCCTGATGTCCCGGGGTATCCAAAATATTGATGCAGTACCCCTGATACTCAAACTGCATCACCGAGCTGGTGACCGAAATACCGCGCTGCTTCTCGATCTCCATCCAGTCGGAGACCGCGTGACGCGCGGTTTTTTTCCCCTTTACCGAGCCTGCCAGCTGGATCGCCCCGCCGTACAGCAGGAACTTCTCGGTCAGCGTGGTCTTACCGGCATCGGGGTGGGAGATAATGGCGAAGGTTCTCCGCCGGTTGATTTCCTCTTTGAGTGTCGCCACAGTGTTTCGTCCTTCCTTTGGCACTTATTTTCCGCCGCGGCGGAAATCACAGGCATATATTTTACCACATTTCCCGCCCTATTACAAGGCAGAAGCCCTCTTATTCCGCACTTTTTCGGTACATGCGGCTGGGGGTCTCCTCCCCCTCGCCCATGGCGGGGCACAGGTATTCCCAGCCGTAGCGTTCGTAAAAACCGGTGTGGTCGGTCAGCAGGTACAGCGTCTTTATCCCACGCGCCGCCATGCTGTCACAGATGCTCCGCAACAGCACCCCCGCCAGCCCACGGCAGCGGCAGTCCTCCTCCACATACACCGCGCACACATTGGGGAACAGGTCTTTCCGGTCATGGAAGTCATTTTCGATGACCCCCAGTCCCCCGATGATGCGTTCCCCGCTCACCGCGATCAGCCATCGGGGATATCGTTCCGCCGTCAGGCTCTCCTCCATGCTCTCGCGGTAGGCGGCAAGCGGGATCCCCCACTTTTGGTGGAACCACTCCGCCGCCCGTTCCAGCCACTCCGGCGCTTCGTCTATATACATCAGCCTGTATTCCATTTTCCTCGGTCTCCTTTCCTGTCTGCCGCGGGCGTTCCGGCGGATCCGCACGCCCCCTTACGGGTGCGTCCCCGCCGCCCCTGCGGGGCGCCGGGGCGCCGGGCTTCGCCCGGCGGCGGCTCCGCCGCCTTACCCCCTGCACCCACTATCGTCTTGCGCCATGCCCGGTCTGCCCTGCCGCCGTTTCTTCCTTATACAAAGTAATAGTTCACGTCCCACGCCGGCAGGCAGGAGTAGTGCCGCAGATATACCTTGTACTCCGGCTGTATGGCAAGCACCTCCAGCGGCAGCCGCCACAGATCTTCGCTGCGGTGGTACGCCGCCAGCAGCAGCTTGGGTCTGTGCCGCCGCAACGCCTTTGCCATGCCTGCGATCGCTTCCGCCTCCATGCCCTCCACATCCATGTTGATCAGGCTCACCGGCTGCCCGCACAGAATGTTATCCACACTGTCCAGCTCGGTCATGGCGCCGCCCTCCGCCATGTGGGAGCCGCGCCCTGCGCCCCCCGCAAAGGGCAGCCGCGCGTAGCGACTGTACGCTCCCAGCCGGTACAGGATACAATCATGCAGCCCCGCCGTGTTCCGCTCCAGCTTGGCAAAGGTCACGGGGTCAGGCTCCAGCGCCGTAATGCGCCGCCACGCCCCCGCATACCTGATAAATTCCATAATGGTATCGCCGGTATAGGCGCCCAGATCCATATAGTATTCCTCCCCCGTCGGTCGCAGGATATTCTCCCACGCCTCCGCAGGGTCGGTTTCGCAGCCGCGCAGCAGCCCTATCTCGCCGCTTAGCTTATATTCCGTCACATTCCGCAGCACCTGGCGGGACTGCTCGTCCGCCAGCAGGTGATACACCCGCTCCAGCTCTTCCCGGTGGGCTTTCGCGTATTCACGGGTGAACAGCGTCTCCCCCGCCACCGGCACATCGGGGGCATACAGCTCCTGCTCCCCCGCCAGCCGCTCTATCTCCGCTATGACCTCCGCGCGGTGGGTGCCAAAGCACACCAGCACCACCATCTCGCCATAGCGCTCCTTTGCCGTCCGGTAATCGGTCACAGGGTAGCCCGCAAATTGCTGCCCGCGGGTAAAGCCCCCGCTGGCAAATACCCCCGCCACGGGGATCTCCCGCCGCCGCAGCTCCGCCAATATCTTTTCCGCCCCGTCCCCCATTCCGTACAACAGGATCGGCTTCTCCGTCGCTTTCAGTTTCTCCCACATCGGCTTTGCTTTTCCTCTCTGCAAATTTCGGGTCTATGGGGGTCACGCGCGCGCATGCGCGCGACGCGCTCGCTCCGCTCGCGCGCCCCCGCGCCCCGCGGGCGCGGGCGTGACTCCCCTTTTTACTCGCTCTCTGCTGCTATTTTACCACACCCACCCTGTTCCCGCCACCCCGCTGTTCACAAAAAATTTGCAATTTAATTTATATAACTCGCTTGACAAAATTCATATTGTGGTTTACAATATACTCGAAAGCCGAAAAAGGAGGCGAACCAAAGCCCATGAAGAAAACCGTCTATTCCCTCGTCCTCTCGGAAGATGTGGTGCGGGAGATCGACAAGCTGGCAAACCGCCGCGGCACCAACCGCAGCAACATGGTCAACCAGATCTTAGCCGAATATACCAGCCTCATCACACCGGAAAAGCGCATGAGCCACCTCCTTTCGGAGGTGCGCCGCCACTTTGAGGAGACGGCGGGCTTTCAGCTGCCGGAGAGCGGCTCCGCCGGAATGATGAACCTGCGGACTGCCCTGCAGTACAAGTACAATCCCACCGTCCGCTACAGTCTGGAGCTTTCACGGGATAACCAATCCATCGGGACGCTTCGGGTCTCGCTGCGGACGCAGAATAACCGGCTCATTTTGGCAATGGTCAACTTTTACAGCCTGTGGGATACCGTCGAAAAACGGTTCCTCGGGCAGCAGCAAAGCTTCATCGATGGCGAACGCTATCTCAGGGTGCTTATGCTGCAATCCCCCACCCCGCAGGGTCTGCTGCTGGGCAGCGAGGCGCTGGGTGAGCGGATCGCCGATTACATTGCCACCTTTGACGCCGCATTAAAGCTCTATTTTTCCCAGCCGGAGCCGGAAAACCGCGAGACACAGGCAGCGGTCGAGCGGCTCTATCGGGACTACCTGGGGCGGCAGAATGTCGCTGTATAAACCACAAAAAACAATGGCAAGGAGGATTAGTTTATGAACCTCAACCAATTCACCCAAAAAAGCATAGAAGCCGTACAGAATGCCCAGCAGATGGCAAGTGAACGGCACAACCAGCAGATCGAGCAGGAGCACCTGCTGCTTTCGCTGCTGGAGCAGAAGGAGGGGCTCATTGCCCAGCTGATGCAGAAGACCGGCATCGATCCCGCCACCCTGCGGCAGCGGCTTACCGCCGCGGTGGAGCGTCTGCCGCAGGTCTCCGGCAGCGGCGCGGGGCAGATGTACCTCTCGCGCGATCTGGAACAGGCACTCAATGAAGCCGAGCGCATCGCTAAGGAGATGCGTGATGAATACACCTCGGTGGAGCACCTGATGCTGGGTCTGTTTGAAAAGCCCGATGATACCCTCAAGTCCCTGTTCCGTGAGCTGGGGCTGACCAAGGAGAAATTCCTTGCGGCGCTGCGGCAGGTGCGGGGCAACCGTACCGTCACCAGCGACACCCCGGAGGAGACCTACGATGTGCTGAAAAAGTACGGTCGTGACCTTACCGAGGCTGCCCGCAGCCAGAAGCTCGACCCCGTCATCGGGCGGGACGAGGAGATCCGCAATGTGATCCGCATTTTGTCCCGTAAAACCAAGAACAACCCCTGCCTCATCGGTGAGCCGGGCGTCGGCAAGACCGCCATTGCCGAGGGGCTGGCGCTGCGCATCGTTGCCGGCGATGTGCCGGAAAACCTGAAGGAAAAGACCCTGTTTTCCCTCGATATGGGCGCTTTGGTCGCAGGCGCCAAGTTCCGCGGCGAATTTGAGGAACGCCTCAAATCTGTCCTGACCGAGGTGCAGCAAAGCGAGGGCAAGATCATTCTGTTCATCGATGAGCTGCATACCATTGTCGGCGCCGGCAAGACCGACGGCGCCATGGACGCCGGCAACCTGTTAAAGCCGATGCTGGCGCGCGGCGAGCTGCACTGCATCGGCGCCACCACCCTCAATGAGTACCGCAAATACATCGAAAAGGACGCTGCGTTGGAGCGCCGCTTCCAGCCCGTGATGGTGGCAGAGCCGACGGTGGAGGATACCATTGCCATTCTGCGTGGCCTGAAGGAGCGGTACGAGGTGTACCACGGTGTTAAAATCCAGGACGCCGCCCTCATTGCCGCCGCTACCCTTTCCAACCGTTACATCACCGACCGATTTCTGCCGGACAAGGCGATCGACCTTGTAGATGAAGCCTGCGCCCTCATCAAGACCGAAATGAACTCGATGCCCACCGAGATGGACGAGCTGCGGCACCGCATCATGCAGCTTGAAATTGAGGAAGCCGCCATGAAGAAAGAGACCGATAAGCTGACGCAGGCTCATCTGGCGGAAGTTCAGAAGGAGCTTGCCGAGCTGCGGGAGCAGTTCAACGGCATGAAAGCCCGTTGGGAAAACGAAAAGCAGTCCATCGGCAAGGTGCAGAACCTGCGGCAGGAGATCGAGAAGATCAACGCCGAAATAGAGATGGCGCAGAACCGCTACGACCTGAACAAAGCCGCCGAGCTGAAGTACGGCAGACTGCCCCAGCTGCAAAAGGAGCTGGAGGAAGCCGAAAAGGCAGGCGAGACCAAGGAGAAGGAGGACACCCTGCTGCGTGACAAGGTCACCGAGGAGGAGATCTCCCGCATCGTGGCGCGTTGGACCGGTATCCCCGTTGCCAAGCTGATGGAAGGCGAGCGGGAGAAGCTCCTGCATCTGGAGGATATCCTGCACCGCCGTGTCATCGGTCAGGACGAAGCCGTTTCCAAGGTCTCCGATGCCATTCTGCGCAGCCGTGCCGGTATCCGTGACCCCAAGCGTCCCATCGGTTCGTTCCTGTTCCTTGGTCCTACCGGCGTCGGCAAGACCGAGCTTGCCAAAGCACTGGCGGAGGCGCTGTTCGATGACGAGCACAACATCGTCCGGATCGATATGAGTGAGTACATGGAGAAATACTCGGTCAGCCGCCTGATCGGCGCGCCTCCCGGATATGTCGGCTATGAGGA
>CAKSYU010000023.1 GCA_934524965.1 uncultured Angelakisella sp. | reverse complement strand
AAGGAAATACCGATCCCTGCGCACTGGGCTTCCCAGCGCGGCGATTTTGTCAGCTTCTACGCCACCGGACGCGACCCCGAGGTTGTCGAGTATGTCAACCGGATCCAGATCCCCGCCGACCTGCAAAAGGGCGATGACCTGCCTGTTTCCACCTTCCTCGGGCGGGAGGACGGCCACCTGCCGCTGGGCACCAGCCAGTACGAAAAGCGCGGCATCGCACGGGAGGTCCCCACATGGCTTTCCGAAAATTGCATTCAGTGCAATCTTTGCTCGTTGGTCTGCCCCCATGCGGTCATTCGTCCTGTCGCCATGACGGCAGAGGAGGCGGAAAATGCCCCTGCCGGTATGTCCTCTCTGCCCATGACCGGTCTTGCCGATCATCGCTTCGCCATCACCGTCAGCGTGATGGACTGCACCGGCTGCACCCTGTGCGTCGGCATTTGCCCCGGCAAAAAGGGTCAGAAGGCGCTTGCCATGGCGCGTCTGGAGGGCGAAAAGCCCCGTCAGGTCTACTTCGATTACGGTCGGGAGCTGCGCCCCAAGCCCGCCGTGCTGGGTAAATTCGGCGCCGATACCGTCAAGGGCAGCCAGTTCCGCCAGCCGCTTCTGGAATTCTCCGGCGCCTGCGCCGGCTGCGGCGAAACGCCCTACGCCAAGCTCCTCACCCAGCTGTTCGGACCCCGTATGTATATCGCCAATGCCACCGGCTGCTCCTCCATCTGGGGCGGCTCCGCACCCGGGATCCCCTATACCAAGAATGAAAAGGGTCAGGGGCCCGCATGGGCAAATTCCCTCTTTGAGGATAACGCCGAGTATGGCTACGGCATGTATCTGGCGCAGGATACCATGCGGAAGCGTTTGATAAGAGAGGCGGAAGCACTGGTCGGCAGCATCGAAGCCCCGCATGAAAAAGAGGTGCTGGAAAACTATCTTGCCACACTGGAGGACGGTGAAGCCAACCTTGCTGCCACCGATACCCTCATTGATGTCCTTTCCAAGAGCCTTGATCCCCGCGCGCAGCAGCTGCTGCACCACAAGCAGTTCCTCTCCAAAAAATCCAACTGGATCTTGGGCGGCGATGGCTGGGCATACGATATCGGCTTCGGCGGTTTGGATCATGTTCTTTCCACCGGCGCAGATGTCAATGTGCTGGTCTTTGATACCGAAGTCTACTCCAACACCGGCGGTCAGATGAGTAAGGCGACCCCCACCGGCGCGGTGGCGCAGTTTGCCGCCAGCGGCAAGGAAGGCACCAAGAAGGATCTCGCCTATATGATGATGACCTACGGCAGCGTCTATGTGGCGCAGATCGCGCTGGGTGCCGACTTCAACCAGACCCTGAAAGCCCTGCGGGAAGCCGAGAGCTTCAACGGTCCCTCCCTCATCATCGCCTATTCCCCCTGCATCAATCATGGGATCCGCGGCGGCATGGTCAATGCCGATATCGAGATGAAAAAAGCGGTGGAGTGCGGCTACTGGAACCTGTTCCGGTATGACCCCCGCCGTAAGGCGGAGGGCAAAAACCCCTTCCAGATGGACAGCAAAGCGCCCACCGGCGATTATCAGGCGTTCCTTAAAAACGAAGTGCGCTACAGCGCCCTCATGCGCACCTATCCCGAGCGTGCCGGTCGCCTGTTCGACCGCGCCGAGGTCAACGCCATGGGTCGCCACGAGCGCCTGCTGCAATGGGAGGCCCTCAGCGGCAAGCTGGTCGCCGCCGAAGCCGACGAGCAGCAGCGCGAGGCGGAAAGCCGCCGCGCCGAAGCCGAAAAACAATAATTCCCGCCCCGAATTTCCGCGGGACGGCAGATCAAGGCGCAGCCCGAACCGTTCTTCGAACGGTTCCAGCGGACTGCCGTCCGCTGCGACGGCTCCGCCGTCGGGGCTGCGCCCATCCTTCCCGCCCTCACCGATCCCCCGCCCCGAAAACTCGGGACGGGGGATTTTTGCGGGAAAGCGAAAATCAGTCAATATACCACTTGCAATCAGCGTTCAAATATCCTATCATTAAACCAATGATATATCACTAAGCCAAAAGGGGGAAACGCCATGGATACACAGCAGGCAGTTGCCGCACGGATCCGGCAGCTTTGTCGGGAAAAGGGCTTTACCCCCAACGGCATCAGCAATTATGCCGCTGTCCCGCAGGCAACGGTCAAGAGTATTCTGAACGGTGAAAGCCGGAACCCCGGGGTCGTCACCCTCAAAAAACTCTGCGACGGCTTCGGCATCACCCTCGGCGAATTCTTTTCCACACCGGAATTTGACGCTTTGGAGCAGGAGATCAAATAATGGAATTACAAAAAGCCGTTTCCGCCCGCATTCTCCGCCTATGCGGGGAGCGGAATATCAGCATCAACCGGCTGGCGACCCTTTCGGCGCTGCCGCCCTCCAGCATCAAGAATATCCTGTATGGCAAAAGCCAGAACCCCAAGCTGGCGACCATCAAGATGATCTGTGACGGTTTGGAGATCACTCTCGGTGAATTCTTCTCCACACCGGAATTCGACGCCTTAGAACAGGAGATCAAATAAGCAAAGAAGCCACCCTCCCGGGAAAAGGAGAGTGGCTTTGTTATATTACCGAACAAGCCGGCAGATGCAAAGCACCAGATTGGTCAGGATCAAAAGATGCAGCACGATATGGTACAGGTCGGGAACAAGCCGTGTTTCACTGGCTGGGAACAGGTGAATGGTATCTTTGAAGCATTGGTTATAGCCCGCCAGCTTTTTCTCGCTTGCCCCAAAGAGGGTGTAGTACCAGTGACAGAGGAACTGCACCGCGCCCTAGAACAGCAGTACCGCCGGCAATGCCCATCTGCCCACGGCAGGCAGCAGCCAAAATAGCAACACCCCCGCCGTATAAAGGCACAGCATGAAGAACTCGGCGCTTTTTATCCCCATGCCCTCCACCAGCGGCCTGCCGCCGATGCGGTAGGTGCAGATGCAGCCGAAGAACTAGACCCACAGGATCACCTGCAAAATAAACATGCCCATATCATACCCCATACAGCAGCTCGCCATAGGTCGGCATCGTCCACAGATGGGCGGGGCACATCTGCTCCAGCGCGTCGGCAGCCTGCCGCAGCTCCGCCATGGCGGGCAGCAGCTGATCGCGGCTGTACAGCGCCTTCTGCTCCTCGCTCCCCTTCGGGAACTCCCGCAGCAGGTTTTCCAGCACGGTGCAGCCGGCAAGCAGCATATCGTTGTAGTTTGCCACCTGCGTGCCCAGCAGCTCCTCCGCCTTGCAGCTCAGCAGCGGGCTGATCTCCTGCTTGGCGCGGCTGGTCTGCCCCAGCTCCCGCAGCGCCGCCTGACCGGCGGGCAGGATCTCCCGCCGCACCATTTCCACCATGGTGGCGGCTTCTATGCGGATACATTTGGCATAGGTCTCGTAGTGGATCTCCTGGCGGCTCGTCAGCTCCGCAGCGGTAAAGATGCCGTGACCGGCAAACAGCGCTACATTCTTTTCCTCGGTCAGGTGGGCAAAGGCCTCCGGCGCGGTGCGCAGGTTCAGCAGCCCCCGGCGCTCCGCCTCCTGCTGCCATTCCTCGCTGTAGCCGTCCCCGTTAAAGAGGATCCTGCCGTGCTGCTCCAGCGTCTCCTGCAAAAGGGTGCGGGCAGTGTCCTCACGGTCGGTGCCCTGCTCCAGCCGGTCGGCAAAGCGTCCCAGCATCTCCGCTACGGCAGTATTCAGCACGGTGTTGGGGTCGCTGATGGACTGACTGCTGCCCAGCATACGGAACTCGAACTTGTTGCCGGTAAAGGCAAAGGGCGAGGTGCGGTTGCGGTCGCTGTCGTCCTGCCGCAGATGGGGCATCACCGGCACCCGCATCTCCAGCTCCCGGCGGGCGGCGGCAGTGCTGCCCTCGCCGCAGGCTGCCTGCATCAGGGTGTTCTGCAGGGCATCGCCCAAAAAGATGGAGAGAATGGCGGGCGGGGCTTCGCTCGCCCCCAGCCGGTGGTCGTTGCCGGCGGTCGCCACGGTAATGCGCAGCAGTGCCTGGTATTCGTCCACCGCGGCAATGACCGCCGCCAGCGTCAGCAGGTAGGTCAGGTCGGAGGCAGGATCGCTGCCGCCGTCCAGCAGGTTGCGTCCGGTATCGGTCACCAGCGACCAGTTATTATGCTTGCCGCTGCCGTTCACACCGGCAAAGGGCTTTTCCGCCAGCAGGCATACCATGCCGTGCTTCTGTGCCAGCCGCTGCATCAGCTCCATCGTCAGCTGGTTGTGGTCGGCGGCAATATTGGTGGTGGTAAAAAAGGGTGCCAGCTCATGCTGGGAGGGCGCTACCTCATTGTGCTCGGTCTTTGCCATCACGCCCAGCTTCCACAGCTCCTCGTCCAGCTCCTTCATATAGGCGCGGACACGGGGCTTGATGGTACCGAAGTAATGGTCGTCCAGCTCCTGCCCCTTCGGTGCCATGGCGCCGAAAAGGGTGCGTCCGGTGTAGCGCAGGTCACGGCGCCGCTCGTACAGCTCCTTGGGGATCAGAAAATATTCCTGCTCCGCGCCTACGGTGGGGGCTACGGAGGTCACGTCCTCCCAGCCCATTGCATGCAAAAAGCGTACCGCCTCGCGGTTCAGGGTGTGCATACTGCGCAGCAGAGGGGTCTTTTTATCCAGTGCTTCGCCGGTATAGCTGCAAAAGGCTGTGGGGATATACAGGCAGTCATCTTTGATGAAGGCGGGGCTGGTGGGGTCCCATGCCGTGTAGCCCCGCGCCTCAAAGGTGGCGCGCAGCCCGCCGCTGGGGAAGCTGCTGGCGTCCGGCTCGCCCTTGATAAGCTCCCGTCCGGAAAATTCCATAATGACCCCGTCGCCGGCAGGGGTCAGGAAGCTGTCGTGCTTTTCGGCGGTAATGCCGGTCATCGGCTGGAACCAGTGGGTAAAATGGGTCACGCCGTGATCCAGCGCCCATGCCTTCATCACATTGGCGATGACATCGGCAACGGCGGCGTCCAGCGGCTCCCCGCTGGCGATGATCTGCCGCAGGCGGCGGTAGGTATCGTGGGGCAGGCGCTTTTGCTGCACCGTGTCGTTAAAGACCAGACTGCCGAACAACTCCGGAATATTGCTCATCAAAATTCACTCCCTTGCGGCGAAAAGCAGGCGCTTTCCCCCAAAAAATATGTTCCTAATTTTATCACGCTGCATCGTTGAAGTCAATGTGATTTTCCGCTAAATCATGGGCGTTTGGCGGCATCTATTTTGGCGGGAACGGCGCCTTTACCCTGTAAAATGTCCACAAATTGAGCATTTATTTCCCCGCCATCACTCGTAAAAGCTCCATAGCGCGGCGGTAGCCCGCAAAGCCCAGCCCCACCACGCTTGCCTTTGCCGCCATCGCCACATAGCTGCGGTGCCGGAATTCCTCCCGGCGGCTGGGGTCGGAAAGGTGTACCTCGATGACCGGCAGCGAGACCGAAAGCAGGGCGTCCATCAGCGCCACGCTGGTGTGGGTGTAGCCGCCGGCATTGATGATGATGCCGTCCGCTTTCTCAAAATATGCGCGGTGAACTTCATCAATGAGCGCGCCCTCGTGGTTGGATTGGAATACCTCGATCTCCAGTCCCAGCTCCTCCGCCGTACTGTGCAGGTAGCGCTCCAGGTCGGCGTAGCTTTCTTTCCCGTAGATTTCCGGCTCCCGAATGCCCAGCATATCCAGGTTGGGTCCGTTGATGATAAACAGCTTCATGGTTTTACCCCGTTTCGTCAGTTCTTGTGGAAAACAGGGAGGGAATTTCGCTCCCCGTTTTTATATTCGGCAGGGTGCCGGTCGGGCAGGGCAGCCCCGCAGGGCAGCGAGCGCCCCTTTCGGGGGCGCTCGCTGTGCCGCGGCTTTCGCCGCGGCTCGCCGGCTCCGCCGGCGTCCCTGTGGGGCTGCCCCTTCGCCCGCACCCGCTTATCTCTCAGATCAGGTCAAACTCCCGCGCTACACGCTCTGCTGCCTCCTGCGGCAGGGCGTCATTCGACGCGGTAAAGTCTGCCGCTGCGCGGTACAGCGGCTCCCGCTGCCGGTACAGCTCCGGCAGATCGCGGGAAAGCGGTCTCCCCTCCCGTGCCAGCAGTTCCAAGGGACGCCGCAGCCAGCACAGCTGCCCGTTCTGCCGCAGCAGCCTGATGTTTTCGGGGCGCACCACCGCGCCGCCGCCCGCCGCGATCACACAGCCCGTCAAAGAGGAGAGCTTTTCCAGGAGCGCCGTTTCCCTCGCACGGAAAAACGGCTCGCCGCTTTGCAGGAGCTCCTCCTCCGGCGTGGTGCCGTATTCGGCAAGGTAGCGCTCGTCGCAGTCAATGAATTCCCGTCCAAGCAGCGCCGCCGCCCGCCGCCCGATGGTCGTTTTGCCGCAGCCCGGCATGCCGATCAGCACCAAATTCTGCCGTTCCCGCCGCAGCTCGCCGCAGACCTTCAGGACCGCCTCCGGTGCCGGCGCCGCCGCGCCGAAGGCATATTCCGCCGCTGCCGCCTGCGCCGCCAGCATCAGCAGCCCCCCGCATGCGGGAATGCCGAGCGCAGCCGCCTGCTGGCACAGTCGGGTGCGCAGGGGATTATAGACAACATCGGCGACCCCAAGGCACCGCGGGAATTCCCGCAGATCCAGCGGGGCGGCAGCGCAGTTCGGCGCCATGCCCACCGGCGTGGTATTGATAAGGTAAAATGCCCGCTCCCCGAACCGCTCGGCAAGGTTCTGGTAATTCAGCTCCCCGCTGCGGCTCACCACGGCAGTCTCGGCGGCGCCCAGCTCCAGGGCGGCAGCCCTTGCCGTATGGGAGGTGCCGCCGCTGCCGAGGATCACCACCGTCTGACCGGTCAGGTCCCAGCCGTTCACCCGCAGCAGGAACCGCAGCCCCGCCAGATCGGTATTGTCGCCGGTCAGGGTGCCGTCCGGCTCCTTTACCAGCAGATTGACGCTGCCGCAGCGCTGTGCCGCGGGGGTCAGTCGGCTGCAATAGGGCAGCACCCGCTGCTTGTAGGGAATGGTCACATTGACCGCCGCGAAGTCCCGCGCCGCCATAAATGCCTCGAACCGCTCCTCCGGCAGCGGGCAAAGTTCATATTCAATGCCCGCCAGCCGCCGGTGCAGCAGCGGGGAAATGCTGTGTCCCAGGGGATATCCGATCAAGCCGTACCGCACGGTAATGTCTCCTTTCGGTCAATTTGTTGTATTTTCAGGCTTTGGGGGGATAGGTTGTCCCCCCTCGGCAGGATCTCTGCCGGTCGGGGGTCGGGGCGCCGCAGGCAGACCGCCTTCGGCGGTCTCGGCGGCTTCGCCGCCGGTTTCGGGCGCAGCCCGAAACGCCTGCGGCGCCTTCCCGCTCCCACCCTGCACAAACTTCAAAGTATATTTCCCGCAGGGGGTTTACAGCCCATCCCGCAGCAGCCGCAGCAGCTGCGGCTGGTCCATCTTCTTCAGGGCGCACTTGCCGATCTCCATGGGCAGCACCGCCGTCAGCGTCTCGCCCTGCCGCTTTTTATCACCCCACAGATAGGGCAGCAGCTCCTCGGGGCGGCAGTCGTACCGCACCGGCAAGCCGTGCAGCCGCAGCGCCGCTAAAATTTGCTCGGCAGTCTCGGGACGGCACCAGCCCAGCGCCGTTCCGGCACGCGCCATTGTTGCCAGACCGATCGCCACCGCCTTGCCGTGGGTGACGGTGTAGCCGCTGTGCCGCTCAATGGCGTGTCCGACGGTGTGCCCCAAATTAAGTGCCAGCCGGCAGCCTTTATCCTGCTCGTCCTCGGCGACCACCTGCGCCTTGTATTCGGCGCAGTGCTCCATGATAGATTCGTAAAAGGGGTCGGGGTTTGTCACCAGCTCCCACAGCTTGCCCCCCGCTAAAACACCGGTCTTGATGGCTTCCGCCATGCCCTCCGCCATTGCCTCCTCGGACAGCGTATCCAGGCAGTTCTCGTCAAAGATGACTGCCAGCGGCTGCCGTATCACACCGGCAAGGTTTTTGCCGCTGGGCAGGTCGACCGCCGTTTTTCCGCCGATGGCGGCATCGACACCGGCAAGCAGCGTGGTGGGAAGGTAAATGACCTCCATGCCGCGGTGATACAGTGCCGCCGCCAGCCCGCCCAGGTCGCAGGTACTGCCGCCGCCCAGTGCCATCAGCAGGTCGCCGCGGGTAAAGCCTTCCTCCGCCAGTTTTTCCAGCACCTCGCCCAGTACAGCCCATGCTTTGCAGGCTTCGCCGGCGGGCAGCGGAATGCGGCAGGGGCGGTAGCTTTCGCTTTCCAGCGACCGTCTAACCGGCCACCCATACGCTGCGTCAACATCGTCATCGCACAGCAGCGCCACTTTGCAGCGGGGGTGCAGCTGCAGCACCATCTCCCCAAGGTGGTCAAAAAGATCGCAAGCCATTACCACGGGGTAGGGCTTTTGGGTATGTACGAAGAATTTCATCGCTTCTCGCCGCCTTTCTGCTTCTCTCTCGGTTTTTGGAATATGGTTTATGCGGGCTCCGGCAGGATACGGAGCAGCAGGGAGACCCGCCCGCAGGGCGGCGGCGGGCGCAGCCCGCCGCCGGACGGGGCAAAGCCCCGTCCGACCCGTCCCTGCGGAACGGGTCGCCCTGCGGGCGGTTCCCCTGCCGTTTCCCCGTTCTATCCAAATCCGGTCTTGATCCGGCTTCAATTCTGCGGCTTATCGCTTTCCTGCTGATCCTGCATCACATGGTACAGCCCGTCACGGGCAGCGCGTACCAAAAGTCCCAAAGCGTGCGTCACTGCCCGCCGGGTCTCCTCGTCCATGTTTTTTGCAGAGTGCAGCATGCTGGTGGCACTGGCAAACCAGTTTTCATTCATCTGCCGCAGGGTGCGGGCGTTGGTCTGCCGCATCACCTCGTAAATGGCGTCCACAAACTGTTCCCGCTGGGCGGGAGTCATCTCCGCCAGCCACGCCTTCAGCGTGTAATCCACAAAGCGGCTGCTGTTGTCCACGGTATCCATACAGTGAAAGCCCTTTCGCCGCACCTCCCAGGAGTAGGTATCGTGCTGCTGCAAAAAGGTCTGCTCACTGTGGACGATGGTGTACTTTTCCTCATGCCCCAGCAGCATGCCGACCACCGAGGACTGCGGCACATAGGTCTGGATCCGGTCGCAGACCCGTCGGTAGCCCTCCCGCGCCAGCACCGTGCCGTCAAACCCGGGACCGTCAAAATTGTAGACCGCCCCGATGCGCCGCTGTACCGCTTCGCCGCAGAACGCCGCGGCGTAAACGGCAAAATTGCCGCCCTTGGAGTGCCCGCAGACCGTCAGCCGACCGGAAAAGCGCTCCGCCGCCTTTTGCAGGTAATCCACCGCCAGAAGCTGCCCCGGTACCGGGCAGACAAAGCCCATATTGAAGTCCTCTTTCCAGCCGATGAGGGTGTTATCGGTGCCGCGGTAAATAACGGCGGTGTGCTCCGGCTCCAGCGCCACGGTAATGGCGGAAAACTGGGTCTGGCTCTCGGCGTCCAGCCGGTCGGCGTAGGCACTCAGCGTCATGCCGCCGAAGCGGGGACTTTCCGCCAGCGCCCGCAGGAGGTCGGTATCGCCGCGACGCCGCACCGCCGTCTCAATATCCGGCAGCGCCAGCAGGCGGCGTGCCGCCGTCTCTACCGTGATGGGCTGGGTGCTTTCCCGCTCCAGAATACGGTCAAAGGGCATATAGGAAAGCCGCGCCAGAATGACCCCGTCCACTTCATTGAGGGGGTCGGCGGCAAGCGGCAGATCACCCCGCCACAGCAGATAATCAAACAGCGTTGTCATAGCAAAAAACACACCTCGCCTTCACCCGCCATTATAATATACCGGCGGCAGCTTCGCAAGGGAAAGGCTCCACCTGCGGCGGGGATATTCCTCGGCAAATCGGGATCCCGCACCCTCGCACCGCGACCCATTTATGACTTAGTTTCTTCTCGCCTAACGGCGTCACAAAGTCTTTTTCATAGCTTGGTATGTACGCCTATCCGGCGGGGACTTCCTTTTGCTCGTGCGCGTCGTCGCGGGCTGCGCTCCATGTCGGGTCGCTATTCCTATGGAATAGACACCCCTCCAATGCTCCGCCGCTCCTCCTTTCCCCAACGGGTCGTGCGACCCGTCGGGGTCCCCTAATGCAAAACACGCTCGGGGGAACCCCCAAGACACCCACGCTCGTCGGGCGCAACCTTCGCTTAAATCGTGCAGACCCTCCGTTGCACTACGGGCAGCCCTCTCCGCTGCGGTGCGCCCTCCTCCCCCCACAAGGTCTTACGACCTTGCGAGGACCCCCAACTTCCCCTCCCCTCCCCCGAAGCGGGGGAGGGGGTTCCTGTCCCACCTACCGCTTGTCTTACTTCAGCGCTTGGCAAGTGCCGACTGCTATATCCACTCCTCGGCAAATCTGTCTCCCGCACCCTCTCGCCGCGACCCGCGAAGTCCCACGCCTCCCTTGTGTAAAGGGAGGTGGTGAGCGCAGCGAACCGGAGGGATTGTCGGCGCTGTTCGTGCGCTGATCTCCTGCCGTCAACCCTCCCGTCAGCCATTCGGCTGCCACCATCCCTTACACAGGGAGGGCTTTTTCACGCCCCAAATCTCCCACTATTTCCCAAACCCGTAAACTTTTTATGAAAGTTTGTGCGAATTCAACACTTTCACTGCAAATTTCCCTCATTTCGTCCGTATTAGTGGGAGGACTTCTCTTTACCGGTAAATAATCCAAATCATCGGCAAGCCCCCAACAAGAAACCGGGGGGTCAGCCGCAAAACAAAAGCCCCATCGAAAAATGGAGGGCTTGCTAAACCACACCTTGAAAACAGAATAAAATTTCCCTTTATAGGGGCGCAGGCATACTTTCGCGCGCACCCGCATGATGTCCAAAAGCTGAACAATCTGTGAAAAACAACCCCGTTTCCTTGACATTGCCCCCTGCGAACCGCTATACTTTGGAAAGACTAAAAACCGGAAAGGAGGGTGCTGCCCCGTGCGGAAGCTCATTATCGTAGTGGCTTCGCTGCTGGTCGTGGTGCTGTTTATTTTGCAGGGCTTTCAGCAGACGCACCCGCTGCCGGAGCCGGAAAACACCCGTCTGACCGCCACCGGCGAGGGGATCGAGGACGCACTGGACGCCATCTATTTTGATGTGCCCATTATGGGGGTGCAGGACGCCACTGCCGAACGCCTTGCGGCGGATTTTGGGGTGGATACCTCCTGCCTTTCGGCGGTGTACGGTCGTTATACCGACGGCCGCTTCGGCATTGCCGATGTTATTATCGTGGTGCCGAAAGCCGGTGAGGAAAGCGCCGCCCGCGACCTGCTGGTCACGATACGCACCAGCCGCACCTCTCTTTTTGCCAACTACGATATTTACGGCGCCAGTGAATTGGCGGAAAACGGCGTGATCTACACGCTGGGTGACTACACCGTTCTGCTGATGATCGACAACACCGACCATGTGCGGGAGCTGCTGGAGCAGTATATCCCCGCCTGACGGTACATGATGCCTTTTGCCCCCTGCCATCGGCGGGGGCTTTGCTTTTTGGTGAGCCGTAATGGGCGACTGTACCCTTAGCGCATACTTTCCTTTGCAATCGATAGCGCGGCGTGGTATAATATGCTTGGTGAAGTTTATACCGGCGTACCGTGCGGTGCGTCGGGGGGGGGGCACTGTTCCCCCAAAAGCAGATCCCGACCGATCCCAGTAAGGAGGTATTCTGATGCAAAAACTGATTATTGCCATCGTATCCAATGAAGACAGCACCGCGGCGTCCCGCGCCTTGACCAAGGGCGGATTTTCGGTCACGCGGCTTGCCACCACCGGCGGCTTTTTGCTTTCCGGCAATACCACCATGCTGGTGGGCACCGATGCCGAGCGGGTCGATGAAGCGATCCACATCATCGGCGAAAACAGCTGCAAGCGCAATAAAATGGTCTCCGGCAATACTTCCTTCAATGCCGGAATGTACGCCAATGTGCCGGTTCAGGTCACGGTGGGCGGCGCGACCATCTTTGTCATTGATGTAGAGCGGTATGAAAAGCTCTGAGCCGCTGCGCGGCTTTACCGGCAGCCGGCGCTACACCCTTTCGGTGATCCCGCCGCTGCCGCAGCCCATCACGACGGCGCTTGCCGCCGGACGGCTGACCCATGCCCTGTGTCTGGAGGCGCCCAGCCCCGCCCTGCTGCGGGATACCGCCCTTGCCGCGGCGGGGGCGCTGCTGTGCCGCAAAGGGGGCGGCGCGATGTGTGGGGAGTGCCCTGCCTGCCGCAAGGTGCTGGTGGGGGAGCACCCCGACCTGCTGCTGTACGACCCCGATGAGGACAAGGATATTTACAGGAAGGACAGTGTGCGTTCCCTGCGCGCGGAGCTGTACCGCACCCCGGTGGAGGCGCCGCGCAAGGTGGCTGTGCTGCACCTGGCGGAGCGCATTACCGCCGAGGGGCAGAACCTGCTGCTGAAGATCATAGAGGAGCCGCCGGAGGACACTTTTTTTGTGTTCACCGCGCAGAACCGTTACCGGCTGCTGCCGACGGTGCTTTCCCGCGTGACCTGCTATTCCCTGCCGCCTGCCGACGGCGAGGACTGCCTGCGCCGGATAAAGCAGCTGGCGCCCGGACACACCGAGGAGGAAGTGAACCGCGCGTGGCTGCGCTGCGGGGGCAGTCCGGAGACGGGCGCCGCCCTGCTGCGGGACGCGGCGGTGCAGAAGCGCTATGCCGCCGCCGAGGAGATGCTGGCGGGTCTGGCAATGGCGAATAACTACCGTGTGCTGGCGGCTGCCGCGCCGCTGGAGCGGGACCGCCCCGCCTACACCGCCCTGCTGGAGACGCTGGCGGAGCTGCTGGCGAACCCCGCTCTGCGGGAGATGTATAATCTGCCGGCGCGCACCGCTGCCCGCTGCCGCGCGGAGATCGCGCCGCTTTTGCAGATGTGCGAGCGCAACGCCCACCTGCCGCTGGTGACAGCGCTGCTGACAACGAGGTGCAGAAGATAAGCTGCCCATAGAGTGGGTTTGAAAGAAAGCCCGCGAAAAACGGGGCACCGCAAGGCGGACGGAGCGGGAGATAGATTTGCCGAGGACGATAGAAACAGATTAAAAAGTGTTTACTGGCTGCTCCCATAGTTCCCCTCCTCAGAGGAGGGGACAGGGGTGGTGGTTCGCCATTCCGCGCTCCAGCGCGGCAGGCGATAAAAATGCGTCGCAGACACCCTATAAGCACCGTTTAGCCTACGCTTCGGGACGGCAAAGCCGTTCCGAGCGGGCGTTCCGGTGCGTAGGTCTTTAGGGCGTAGCCCTAAACCGCTTTTGGGCACTTTTGGCGGTGCAAAAGTGCCTCCCCGCCGGACAGGCGTACAAATCAAAACCTTTTGTAAAACTTTGCGACGCCGGTAGGCGACAGCAAACTATCACCATAACAAGCCGCAAGCAAGCAATTTTCACCTGCTCGGTGAAAGGATAGTTAGCAAAACCCGTAGGTAGGGGGAACCCTCTCTTGCAGGGTTCCCCCTCTTGCGGAAACGACCACGCCGGGTCGTTCCCGCAATTCAGCCCCTTTCGGAGCGCCCTCCGGAAACCTAAGGTGCAAGATAGTGCAGACAGCTTACATCAAAGCCATCTGCCGATGCTTTTGATGATTGTGGGAAAGAGTATTTCGCCCGTTGCGACGGTCGACCAAAGACGCGGTCTTTGGAAACCGCAAGCCTTTTGAAAAAGGCTTGACCGAAAGCTTTTACAATTACATTTGATTGGGAAAATACACAGGATATGTGAAAAAATAAAGGAGTACCGGCAATATGGCAGAGATCATCGGCGTCCGATTTAAGGAAGTCGGAAAAATTTATTACTTTGACCCCGACGGCGGCAGCTTCCGCGTAGGGCAGCCCGTGGTGGTGGAGACCGCCCGCGGCACTGAATGCGGCACCGTCGCCATCGCCAACCGCGAGATCGACCCCGAAAAGGTAGTAAAGCCGCTGAAAAAGGTGACCCGTCCCGCCACGCAGGAGGATCTGCACCGGGTGGAGGAGAACCGCAAAAAAGAGGAAAAGGCGTTCCGCATTGCGCAGGAGAAGATAGCCCTGTGCAAGCTGGAAATGAAGCTGGTGGAGGTGGAGTACGCCTTTGACGGCAGCAAGATCCTTTTCTACTTTACCGCCGACGGGCGGGTGGATTTCCGCGAGCTGGTAAAGGAGCTGGCGGGCGTGTTCCGCACCCGCATCGAGCTGCGGCAGATCGGTGTGCGTGATGAGGCGAAAATGCTGGGCGGACTGGGCATCTGCGGGCGCCCGTTCTGCTGCGCCAGCTTCCTTGGGGAGTTCCAGCCCGTTTCCATCAAGATGGCGAAGGAGCAGGGGCTTTCCCTGAACCCCACCAAAATAAGCGGCGCCTGCGGGCGGCTGATGTGCTGCTTGAAGTATGAGCAGGACGCCTATGAGGATCTGCTGCGCTCCACCCCCAAGGTAGGCGCGATTGTGCAGACTGCCGAGGGGCGCGGGCGTGTGACCGAGGTGAACCTGCTGACCGGCGAGCTGAAGGTGCATCTGGACCGAGCCGAGGAGGGTGCGGTCGCTTCGTTCCACAAATCGCAGGTGAAGACGCTGCGTGACGGGCGTATTGCCGTGGAAAAAGCCGAAGCCGACGAGCTGAAAGGTCTGGAGGGCTGAAAATGAATACCCCAAGTCCCTGCCGCAAGGCGGGGGCTTGCTTTTAGGGAGAATTGGAGGCGGCAACGGGTCGCGGTGAGAGGGTGCGGAAACCCTTTTGAAAAAGGCTTGACCGAAAACTTTTTACATTTGTTTTCGCTCCCCTTGCGTTAGATAAAACGCTGGTGTATAATATTACGGTTAAATTTATTGGTAGGGGCGGCGCGTGCCGCTGCCCGCCCGGAAAGGACGACCAAACTTGGTTAGAGAAGATTTAAGAAACATTGCCATCATCGCCCACGTTGACCACGGCAAGACCACCCTGGTCAACGAGATGTTAAAGCAGGGCGGCACCTTCCGCGATAACCAGGTGGTGCAGGATCGTGTGATGGATTCCGGCGACCTGGAGCGGGAGCGCGGCATCACCATTCTGGCAAAGAACACCTCCACCACCTATAATGGCGTGAAGATCAACATTGTAGATACCCCCGGACACGCCGACTTCGGCGGAGAGGTGGAGCGCGTACTGAAAATGGTGGACGGCGTGCTGCTGCTGGTAGACGCGGCGGAGGGTCCCATGCCCCAGACCCGCTTTGTGCTGGAAAAGGCGCTGGCGCAGGATCTGACCGTTATCATCGTCATCAATAAGGTAGACCGCCCCGACGCCCGTCTGGACGAGGTGGTGGACGAGGTGCTGGAGCTGATGCTGGATCTTGGCGCCAGCGATGAGCAACTGGACGCCCCCGTGGTGTTCTGCTCCGCGCGGCAGGGTGCGGCTTCCTTCAGCCCCCATCAGTTCGGCAGCGACCTGAAGCCCCTGTTTGATACCATTCTGGAGCACATCGCGCCGCCCGAGGGTGACGAGAACGCGCCCCTTGGCATGCTGGTCTCCAGCGTGGATTATTCCTCCTTTGTGGGACGTATCGGCGTAGGCAAGATCACCTCCGGCACCATTCGGCAGAACATGCAGGTGACGGTGTGTGACTACCACAACCCCGACCTGAAAACCAACGGCAAGATCACCGCGCTGTACCAGTACGACGGGCTGAAAAAGAGCCCCGTGGACAGCGCCATGGTGGGCGATATCGTGGCGTTCTCCGGCATTGAGAGCATCACCATCGGCAACACCATCTGCGACCCCGCCGCCATTGTGCCCATTCCCTTTGTCAAGATCAGCGAGCCGACCATCGAGATGACCTTCTCGGTAAATGATTCGCCCTTTGCCGGCAAGGAGGGCAAATTTGTGACCTCCCGCCAGATCCGCGACCGCCTGTACCGTGAGCTGCTGAAGGACGTTTCGCTGCATGTCAAGGATACCGAATCCACCGACAGCTTCCGCGTGCTGGGACGCGGTGAGATGCACCTTTCCATTCTCATCGAGACGATGCGCCGCGAGGGGTACGAATTCCAGGTGGGCGCGCCGAAGGTGCTGTACCAGGAAATCGGCGGCAAGAAATGCGAGCCGATCGAGGAGCTGACCATTGATGTGCCTGCCGACAGCGTAGGCACTGTCATGGAAAAGATGGGTCCCCGCAAGGGCGAGCTGCAGGAGATGCACCCGCAGGGCGACCGTATGCGCCTGACCTTCCTGATCCCCGCGCGCGGACTGTTTGGCTACCGCAGCGAGTTTTTGACCGATACCAAGGGCGAGGGCATCATGTCCTCGGTCTTCCACGGCTACGATACCTTTAAGGGCGATATCCCCGGACGCCATTCCGGCAGCTTGATCGCCTTTGAGACCGGCACCGCCGTTGCCTACGGTATCTTTAATGTACAGGATCGCGGCACCATGTTCATTAACCCCGGTACCGAAGTGTACGCCGGCATGGTGGTGGGACAGAACCCCAAGGGCGAGGATATCTCGGTGAATGTGTGCAAGACCAAGCACCTGACCAATACCCGCGCTTCCGGCAGTGACGACGCGCTGCGTCTGGTACCGCCCCGTATCCTGAGCCTGGAGGAGGCGCTGGAATTCCTGGCGGAGGACGAGCTGCTGGAGGTCACCCCCAAGAGTATCCGTATCCGCAAGCGCCAGCTGGACCACAACCTGCGCATGCGTGAGTGGGCAAAGAAGAAAGCCGCGGCAGAAGCCGCCGCGAAATAACCGGATAAAGAGAAAGGCGGAAAAAGCCATGGCGGAACTGAAATATGAGATCGTGCAGCACCTGGCGGTGATCGCCGAGGGCAGCAAGGGCTGGAGCAAGGAGCTGAACCTGGTAAGCTGGAACGACCGCGACCCGAAGTTTGACCTGCGGGAGTGGAGCCCCGACCACACCAAGATGGGCAAAGGCATCACCTTGACCTATGAGGAGATGCAGGCGCTCTGCGACGCTTTTACCGAGTTCAGTGAAAACGAGGAGCTGCCGGAGGCATAAGATATAAAGAAAAAAGAGATCCCCCTGTTCCGATGCCGGAGCAGGGGGCCTTCTATATTGTGAGTTATTCTGTCTCCCCCATCATCGCCTCAATGCGCAGCAGGCGGTTGTACTTCGCGGTGCGCTCGCCGCGGCAGGGGGCGCCGGTTTTTATCTGCCCGCAGGCGGTGGCAACGGCAAGGTCGGCAATGGTGGTATCCTCGGTTTCGCCGCTGCGGTGGCTTAGAATGGCGCCGTAGCCCGACTGCTGCGCCAGCGCCACCGTTTCCAGCGTCTCGGTAAGGGTGCCCACCTGGTTGGGCTTGATGAGGACGGCATTGGCGGCGCCGCGGGCAAGCCCCAGCTCCAGCCGCTTTTTCTGCGTGACGAACAGGTCGTCCCCCACCAGCTGCACTCCTTTGCCCACAGTCTCGGTCAGCTGCTGCCACAGCGCCCAGTCGTCCTCGCCGGCGGGGTCCTCCAGCGAAATGATGGGGTACTTCCGCATAAGGTGTTGCCAGTATTCCGCCAGATCCTGCGGGGTGCGCAGGCGGTTTGCCTTGGGCAGCAGATACATATTATTTTCGGTCTGCCATTCTCCGGCGGCGGCATCCAGCGCCAGCGCCATATCCTCGCCGGGGGCAAAGCCGCAGTCCTCCATTGCCCGCAGGATAAGGTCGAGCGCGTCCTCCTCACAGCCCAGACGGGGCGCAAAGCCGCCCTCATCGCCCACCCCGCAGGAAAGCCCCGCTTCCTCCAGCAGCGCCCCCAGCCGGTGGGTGACCCGCACGCAGCGTTCCAGCCCGCCCGCAAAGGTGGGGCAGCCCAGCGGGACGATCATAAATTCCTGAATGTCGATATTATTGGGCGCGTGCCGCCCGCCGTTCAGAATGTTCATCATGGGGCGGGGCAGCGCGGGCTTTCGTCCTGTTATACCGGCAAGATACCGCCACAGCGGCAGCCCCTGTGCCGCTGCCGCCGCGTGCGCCGCCGCCAGACTGACCCCCAAGATGGCGTTGGCGCCGAGATGCGATTTATCCTCGGTGCCGTCCGCTTCGCACAGCAGGCGGTCAAGCGTTTTCTGGTCGACGGCGTCCTGCCCGCGGAGCGTCTGCGCCAAGGTGCCGTTCACTGCCGCCACGGCGGAGAGCACCCCTTTGCCGCCGTAACGGGCGGGGTCGCCGTCCCGCTTTTCACAGGCTTCGTGCCCGCCGGTGGAAGCTCCGCTGGGGACTGCCGCTGCCCCGACGGCGCCGTTTTGCAGCGTGACCTCCGCCAGCACGGTGGGGTTGCCGCGGCTATCCAGTATCTCGTAGCCGCGGACTTTGGTAATGGTGGTGATGGACATGGGTTCCTCCTTTTGCGGCGGGGCTGGGTTTATAGGTCAGTGCAAGGGGGCAGTCCGCCCGCACAGACCCGAAAGTACCCGCCCGCCGCGAATTTTTATTTTACCGATAGTTTGCAGATTTTGGGGAGGATTTATGCGGCGAAATGTGTTACAATACAGACGGAACAAACGACATACATTTTACAAATAGTATAAAATAAGCGGATAATACAAAGAAAAGGGGAGAAAACCATGAAAAAACGCCTTTTGGCGCTGCTGTTTGCGGGGGCGATGCTGCTGACCGCCTGCCAGCCCACCTATACCGAGAACGACCCAAACCACCCCGGCACCACCCAGCCGGAGCAGAACGATACCCACGGCGATACCGAAAACAAGGATAACCAGTATGACACCGATTACGGCGTGACCGGCGATGAGAACCTCGGCAACGAGAATAACAATGTCCCTGCCGCCGCGGGCGTAGATGTGGAAAAGCTTTCGGGACTTTCCACTGAAAGCAAGGATTGGGGTCCCGGCGGTCCCAAGGACGAAAAGAACCGCAGCCAGGGCTCGCTGCTTTACAATAAAAACTATGGGCAGTACGATGCCATCTTCCTCAAAGAGGACAGCGAGGAGGTCTACCTGACCTTCGACGAGGGCTACGAATTCGGGCTTTCCGGTCAGATACTGGATACGCTGAAGGAAAAGGGCGTCAAGGCGATCTTTTTCATCACCGGCGACTTTGCCAAGGCGGAGCCAGAGCTGGTGCAGCGCATGATCGACGAGGGGCATGTGGTGGGCAACCACAGCTGGAAGCACCCGCTGTACTCCGGACTTTCGGTGGAGGAAGCGGAGCAGGATCTGATGAAGCTGCATGACTATGTCAAGGAGAATTTCAACTACGAGATGCGGTATTTCCGCTTCCCTGCCGGCAATTTCAGCGAGCGGGCACTGGCGGAGGTGCAGCAGCTTGGCTACAAATCGCTGTTCTGGAGCTTTGCCTATAAGGACTGGCTGACCGATGACCAGCCCGATGAAGCGCAGTCCCTGCAAAAGATCGTGGACAGCGCCTGCCCCGGCATGGTGTACCTGCTGCACGCGGTCAGCAAGACCAACGCCGATATCCTGGCAGATGTCATCGACGGCGTGTCCGCCAAGGGCTTTACCTGGGGCGATCCCTCCAAGCTGTGACCAAACCGCGCTCCCCTGCCCCTTTCCACCGGCGGGGGAGACTTTTTATTTGTCATACCCATATGCCAAGGAAGCATACAGGAAGCCCATTTGCCCATTGCATACCGTTACTCGTGGTGATACAATAGGGAAGTCTTTTGGGCGGGGGTGTCTGCCCATGCTCCATAATCGCCTGCCTGCACAAATTGCATTGCAAATGTAAAAGTGTATGCTCGCTTCCCCCATAGTTCCCCTCCTTTGAGGAGGGGAGAGGGGTGGTGGCTCGCCCTTCGCGCTCCAGCGCGCGGGCGATAAAAATGCCGCCGCAGGCTACCTTTGGAGCGCATCTGCGCGCAGTACGGATTTGTTTTTCTGTTGCCGCAGAAAAACAATATCCGTATCCAGCGCAGCCAAGCGATGCGGGTCTTTAGGGCAGCAGCCCTAAAACGCTTTTGGAATTTGGGGTCCCCACAAGGTCTTGCGACCTTGTGGGGAGAGGAGGACGCACCGCAGCGGAGAGGGCTGCCCGCAGCATAGCGGAGGGTCTGCCCGATTGAAGCGCAGGTTGCGTCCGACGAGGCGGGTCAAAAGTACCACCTCGCCGGTAGGCGGAGATACTAAGACTTAATCTAAACTCTGCGACGCCGTTAGGCGAGAATAGACTAAGCCCAAGTTAGCTGTTTTCACCTGTTCGGTGAAAGAAAGACCAGAATAACCTGCAGGAAAGGGGGAACCCTCTCTTGCAGGGTTCCCCCTCTTGCGGAAACGACCACGCTGGGTCGTCTCCGCAATTCAACCCCTTTCGGAGCGCCCTCCGGTATAAGAAATTTCGCTTGCTGCGGCAAGCGACCAAAGGCGCTGCCTTTGGAAACCGCAAGCCTTTTATAAAAGGCTTGACCGAAAATTTCACAAAATCTATTCTTAATATATCCCATAAGCAAGGAGGAACTGCCCATGAAAAAATACTGGCAGCTTTTTATTACCTTTGCCCGCATCGGGCTGTTTACCATTGGCGGCGGGTACGCTATGCTGCCCATGATGCAAAGCGAACTGGTGGAGCGCCACGGCTGGGCGACCGAGCAGGAAATGATGGACTACTATGCGCTGGCGCAATGTACTCCCGGCGCCATTGCTGTCAATGTTTCCACTTTTATCGGGTATAAAATTGCAGGCATACTGGGCGGCGTGATTGCTACGCTGGGGCTGGTGTTCCCCTCGCTGGTTATTATTATTGCCATTGCTGCCGTGTTGGGCAATGTTTCCGAGCTGCCCGCGGTCAAAAATGCCTTCGCGGGGATCCGTGTGGGTGTCGCCGTGCTGATGATCAACTCGGTCATCAAGCTGGCAAAGGGCGCTATCGTGGATTGGAAAGCCGTTATCATCTTTGTGGTGGTGTTCGGCGGTGCGGTGTTTACCCCGGTCAGCCCCATGCTCTACATCGTTGCGGCGGGTATCGCCGGTATTCTGCTGAAGACATGGGAGGTGAAGGCAAAGTGATGCTGCTGCGCTTGTTCTGGGAGTTTTTCAAAATAGGGCTGTTTGCTGTCGGCGGCGGCATGGCAACCATTCCGTTTCTCTACGACCTCAGTGACCGCACCGGCTGGTTTACCCATACCCAGCTGGCGGATATGATCGCCATTTCGGAATCTACCCCCGGCCCCATCGGTGTTAACATGGCAACCTATGTAGGCTATGAGATGGACGGTATCCTCGGTTCGGTTTTCACCACGCTGGGATTTGTTGCACCCTCTATCATCATTATTATTGTCGTTTCGGTTTTCTTGCAGAGGTTCCGCAACAACCGCTATGTGGAAAGCGCCTTTTATGGGCTGCGTCCCGCCTCCTCGGGGCTGATCGCTTCGGCGGCACTTTCGGTCACTACCGTGGCGCTGCTGACAGACGGCTGGAGCTTCGGTACTCTGTTCGGCAGTATCCGCTGGCAGGCAGTAGCGCTGGCGGTGTTCCTTGCCGTTGTTACCAACCTGAAAAAGACGAAAAAGTGGCACCCCATCGTATTCCTCGGCTTCTCCGCCGTGGTCGGCATTATTTTCCGCTTTGGCGGGGTGTAAAGCCTGCAATAAAACAATGTGGAAAAAAGTCGCCGTCCTCCCATTACGGGCAGACGGCGAGTTTTACTTTTTATCGCGCGCCCGTCGGGCGGCATACTTGCGGCGGGTGGCTTCCCCGCCCCGCAGGTGGCGCTCCTCCTTGTTGCGGTCCAGCACCACCCGAACCTCGCGGTACAGCGGGTAATTGAGAAGCGGCAGCCGCTCCTGGATATCCTTATGCACCGTGGATTTGGAGATGTGGAACTCCTTTGCGGTCTCCCGCACGGTGGCGCCTGCTTCGATGATATAACGGGCGAACTGCACCGCCCGATCCTCCGGCAACCCCTTCACGATGAGATGACCTCCCCCCAGTTAGTTTCACGCGGGTTCTTGGTGCATCTATATGCGGCAGGGCGGCGCTTTATGCGGTTTTGGGCGGGCAGAGGGCGCTGTCCCGCGCCAAAAAGGCGTCTGCCCCGGTGAGGGAAAGACGCTCCTGCTGTTATTCAGGTATGGTACCGTCGCTTGATAAGAGCACATACGGTTTTTGCGCGGCAGAAATGCCGTATGGTATTGCGCGGCTCATCAACAGGCGCCGGTCTGCCATCTTCGCCGCACAAAAACTCCGCAGGACTTTTCGGCGAGGGAAAATCAGATGATGACAAGGAAGAGAACCGCAGGAATACTTGCGTATTTCAAGGTTCGATGACGCCGTCAGCGCTGATTGGCGCCGTCGAAAAGCGTGTGTGTCCTTGTCAAGTGACGGTAAGAGGCATAGATATGGTTCTGCCCCGCCACGGGAACAAAGCCCGCCGCGCGGTAGATCTTATTCATGGCGGCATCGTCGGCATCAATAAAGGCGATCATGCGGTTCGGCGCATTTGCCGCGGCAGCGGCAGCCAGCAGCGCCTCCTCATATCCCTGCCCCGCGTATGCTTCATCGACCCACAGCGCGTAAGGCTCGTTTTCCTCATAGGCATAGGTCACATCAAGGTAGCCGAGCAGCCGCTGCCCCTCCGCTGCGATAAAGACCCGAAAGCGATCCCCTGCCGCCAGTACCTTATCGGCAGTCCAGTAGGTCTCGGTATCGTGCAGGGTACGGTACTGCTCCTCAAAGGCAGGGCTGAGCAGCGTGATGTTATGATGGGGTTGGACGGCTGCCGCGCCTTCCCAGCGCATTTTTACCTGTTCGGGGTCAAAGGCGGCCTTTTTCTCCTCCAGCACCTGCCGCAAGGCGGTATTTCTCGGGCTGATGACAAAATCCATTTGACAGTGCGGGTACTCCCTTTCAAGGAAAGCCAGCATCTCCCGAAAGGCGTCGCCGCTCCCCGAAAGCCCCACCAGCAGCTCGATATACGCTTCCTCCGGCAGAACCAGCCACACAAAAAGTCCCGTAATCACATCGTTTTCCGTGACGATGTACGCTTTCGCATTGGGGTTCTCCATGGCGCGGTATAAGTTGTCTTCATTATAGGTAAAATGCGGGTCTTTGCGGTCGGGGTCTGCCGCGATCTTTCGGATAAACTCCTCATAGCGCGCAAAGGAACGGATCTCTTGTATCATTTTTCCTCTCCGGTCAGGTTTCGTTGGGCTGTCCGGCTTCCCCGCCGGATATGCTTATACCCTACCACATTTTTCGGGCGGCTTCAAGGGGGGAGCCACGGGCGGCAGCCCCTTGCACCGCCCCCGAAAATCTGCTATAATACAATGAGTTTCCCCCAAAAGGGGGATTTTGTCTAAAATTCGTCCCATGTGAAAGGAGACCCCGCACCGTGGCTAAAGCCGAGATAAGAATGACCGAAGGACCCATTGCCAAACAGCTCGTATCCTTTGCGATTCCGCTGTTTTTGGGCTTTTTGTTCCAGCAGCTCTACAATACCGCCGATGCCCTCATCGTCGGCAATCTGCTGGGCAACAGCGCGCTGGCAGCCGTTACCGGCACCGGCACCCTTATTTTCCTGCTGGTGGGCTTCTTCGGCGGCATCTCGATGGGCGCAGGCGTGGTAGTCTCCCGCTTTTTCGGCTCCCGCGAGGTGGAAAAGATGCGCGCCGCCATTCACACCAATATCGCCTTTGGTCTGGCGGCAGGCGTGATCCTCACCGTCGTGGGCATGCTGTTTACCCCGCAGATCCTGCAATGGATGGGTACGCCGGAGGACGTCATGCCGCAGTCGGTCGCCTATATCCGCACCTACTTCGCGGGCAGCATCGGTCTGGTCATGTATAACCAGTGCCGCGGCGTCATGCAGGCGGTGGGCGACAGCCGCCACCCGCTCTATTACCTCATCATCTCCTCCATCACCAATGTCGTGCTGGATATTTTATTGATCGCCGTCTTTAAGATGGACGTGGACGGTGCGGCGCTGGCAACCGTTCTTTCACAGTTCGTCAGCGTGTTCCTGTGCATGGGTCGGCTGCTCAGCCCCGTTTCCGGCGAGTGTCAGGTCAAGTGGCGGGAGATCCGCTTCGACCCCGAAATGACCCGCATGATCCTCTCCTACGGTCTGCCCAGCGGCTTGCAGAATTCCGTCATCGCGCTGGCAAATGTGGTGGTGCAGTCCAATATCAATTCCTTTGGCGAAATGGCAATGAGCGGCTGCGGCGCGTATGCCAAGGTAGAGGGCTTCGCCTTCCTGCCCATCACCAGCTTCACCTCCGCCATCACCACCTTCGTCGGGCAGAATCTGGGCGCGGGCGAGCTGAAGCGTACCCGTCAAGGCGCGCGGTTCGGCATCGTCTGCTCGGTCGTCATCGCGGAGGCGATCGGTGCCCTGCTGTACTGGCTGGCGCCCATTCTCATCAAGGCATTTACGCAGGAGCCGGCGGCGATCGCCTTCGGCGTGCAGAAGATGCGCACCTGTTCCCTGTTCTTCTGCCTGCTGGCGCTTTCGCACTGTCTGGCGGCAGTCATGCGCGGCGCGGGCCGCGCGGTCATTCCCATGATCTCCATGCTGGCGTTCTGGTGTTTGGTGCGTGTTACCATCATCTCCATCGCCACCCCCATTTACCAAAGCATCGCCGTGGTGAACTGGGTCTATCCCATCACATGGGCGCTCAGCAGTTTGTTCCTGCTTATCTATTATTATAAAGCCGATTGGCTCACCGCCCCGGGGCACCGCAGCGGCGAACCGGTCAGGCACTAAAAGTGAAATTCCCCTGCCGCGGTCGGCAGGGGAATTTTATGCCCGTTTGTCCTAAACGCGCCCGCTTCCCACTTTTAATAGTAAAATAAATGCGGGTGATATAAATGAAGTTGAAGATCAAAGAATTACGGGAGCATCGCGGCTATTCCCAGCTCAAGATCGCGCAGTATCTCTATTGTGACCAGTCCTTGTACTCTCGCTACGAAAGCGGCTCCCGTTCCCTCCCGCTGGGCACCGCGGTCAGATTGGCAGACCTCTATGGTGTGACTCTGGATTATTTGGTAGGTCGGGAACTCCGCAAAAAACCATAGCACCATGACCAAGCCGCAGAAAGAAACTTTCCCCTTGCACTAACTGTTCAGCAACCCCAAAAGTGTTTGCTCACCCGTACCATAGTTCCCCTCCTTTGAGGAGAAAAGCTATGCTGCCAGCGGGCTAATACTTTATAGCTGACTATCTCCATACTGTCCATAGCAGTCGGCACTTGCCAAGCGCCAAAGTACAACAAGCAGTAGGTAGGACAGGAACCCCCTCCCCCGTTTCGGGGGAGGGGAGGGAGAGGGGGCAGATGCGTCTGCGACACCTTATAAGCACCGTTTAGCCCACGCTTCGGGACGGCGTAGCCCGTTCCGAGCGGGCAAATAGGGGTCCCCGAAAAGTCGTAAGACTTTTTGGGGAGAGGGGGGCGCACCGCAGTGGAGAGGGCTACCCGTAGTGTAGCGGAGGGTCTGCCCGATTGAAGCGCAGGTTGCGCCCGACGAGCGTGGGGGTCTCGGGGTATCCCCAAGCGTGTTTTGCAATAGGGGACCCCGATGGGTCGCACGACCCGTTGGGGAAAGGAGGAGCGGCGGAGCGTTGGAGGGTTGTCTATTCCGTAGGAATAGCGACCCGACATGGAGCGTAGCCCGCGACGACGCGCACGAGCAAAAGGAAGTCCCCGCCGGATAGGCGTGCAAACCATGTCATGAAAAAGACTTTGCGACGCCGTTAGGCGACAACAAATCAAGCCTAAATAAGCCGTTTTCACCTACTCGGTGAAAGGACAATCAGCAAAACCCGCAGCCAAGGGTGCGCCCTCTCTTGCAGGTCGCGGCGGCGCTGCCTTTGGATTTCGCAAGCCTTTTGAAAAAAGCCCCACCGAAAACTTTTACGCTTTCAGCGTCGCTGAAAATCTCCGCCCCGCATACCATCGGTACACGGGGCGGCTTTTATTATTCATTTCCCCCATCGGGCAGGTCATCTTCCGTAAGTCGAATGGGAAGCACCCAATCCTGCAGCATCGCCGTCAGCTCCTCATCATAGCTCAGCCCCGCCTGCAGCGGACCCTTGCCCTCCGGCAGCGCGTCCAAAGGAATCAGAATATAGAGAAAATCGCTCCCAAAGGAGATCCACTCTGGCTCCAGACTTTCCGCCAGCGTTGCCCGCCATTCCATGTCGATCGGTTCCAGATGGATTAGCAGCCACTGCCGCATCATGCTTTCGTCGGGCTTGAACAGCGACCACATCGGGATCTGCTCGCCGGTCTCGCGGTCAAAAACGGCGTGGAAGAATTTATCGTAGCGGCGGTGCGCGCTGTCGGAAAGCGTCACCCAGGTGCTGTAAAAGACGGCCCGCTCATTGTAAAAGCTGCAGGAGGTGGACTGGTGCAGCACGTACGCCCGAAAATCCTTCGGCTTTCCCAGTTTATTGTACTCCGCCCACGCCCGCTCCACCTGGTACTCGGTATCAAAGAAATAGCCCAGCTCCTCATAGTGCGCCCGTATCTTGTCCTGCACCTCCATGGAGACAATGTCAAAATCCACGCGGGCAACCAAGATGTCATTCGGGATCTGGATATAGCTCTGCACCAGATTGGTGCCGTCCGGCGCGTAGTACGCCAGCCCCAGGCTGTTCTGCCGCACCGCTATGGTGGTGCCGTCCGTCAGCGTCAGCGGCTCCCCGTAGGGGATACTGTCAATGATGATGACCGATGCTGTGTAGGTGGGCACGGCGGTACCGTCTGCCGCGGTCAGGCTTTCTTCCGCTTTCGTACCGGTCACCGTTACCCCCATACGGGGATATTCGGCACACCGCAGCGCTTCGTCGGTGATGTCCACAAGGTCGGGGTATATGCCGGTCTCGTCGGTCAGCCGTACCCCGATGACCTTGCCGTCCTGTTCCATCAAAAAGGCGCTGATCTCATTTCCCTCACGCAGGTATTCCACGATGGTGCCGCTCAGTTCCTTTTCGCTGCCGCAGCCTGCCAGCAGCAAAAGGCACAGGGCAAGCAGCGCGGCGGCCCAAAAGCTTTTCTTCATGCGGTATTCCTCCTCCGGCTTCGGCGTTTTTTACTCTCACCCTTATAAACGCTCCGCCCCCGCGGAATGTGACATGGTTTTGGGAAAAATTTTTCCCCGCCGCTCAGACTTCCTCCCGCGGAATGACCGGACACGCCCAGCGGCAGGCGCGGCAGTACCGGCAGGAGGCAAAGGAGACCTTGGGAACAGGCTTGCCCTCCTCATTCGGCACCATTTTAATGACCCCGTGGCTGCACGCCTTGGCGCACGCCCCGCAGTGGATACACGGAAAATCCGGTGTTATTTTTATCATAAGCTCCTCCCCCTCGGCGGTTCTCGGCTCCGCCGTGATATTGGTCTGTGCGTATCCCGAAGCTCTGCGGGTAAACACTTGGAACAGGTCTTGAAGAAAGCGCGGCGGCTTTCCCTAAAGCGGCAGGTTCGCCCGCAGGGCAAGCCGCCCCCGCGGGGGCGGCTTCGACGGTCGGGGACCGTCGGCTCCGGCTGCGCCGGAGCGCCCTGCGGGCGACCGTCCGGGTCTCTGCCCCTGTTTTACTCTATAAAAGATCCTTAGCCGTTCTCCCGCCGCCGCGCCGCCCGCTTCTGGATCAGCTGCGCGGCAATGCTCACCGCGATCTCGGCAGGGGTCTCGGCGTCGATCGCCAACCCGATGGGCGTCACGATGCGCCGCAGGTCGTCCTCGGTAAAGCCGTCCTGTCGCAGCCGCCCAAAGGTCGCCTCCATTTTGCGGCGGCTGCCCACCATGCCAAGGTACCATACCGGACTGCGCAGCGCCTCGCACAGCACCTCGTAGTCCCCCTGGTGCCCCCTCGTCATAATAATGACGCTGTCCCCCGCCGTAAAGGGAATGGCGGCGGCAAGCGCCGGCAGCGCCCCGCAGCGGGTCTCCGCCGTGGGGAATACGATGGGGGAAGCATAGTCGGGGCGCTCGTCCAGCACCACGCAGGCAAAGTCCACACTGCCCAGCAGCGGCACCAGCGCCTGACTGACATGTCCCCCGCCGAAGACATAGCACCGCCCGCCCTCCCGCAACTTCAGGGTAAAGCAGCCTTCCTCGGCAGCGGTCACGGCTTCCGGCAGCAGGGTGCCCCGCCAGCCGGTCTTGTCATATTCTATCCGCAGGGCGCAGTCGGCGTTCTGCTCCATGGCAAGCGCCATCTGCTCCGCCAGCGGCAGGTCGCGCGGCGTCCACCGCAGCAGCAGGATCTCCTCCTCCCCGCCGTATTCCTGCCCCATGTGGCGCAGCTCCTCGGCGGAAAGGCACTGGTGCCAGTCCTGCTGTACCGGCAGCCCGCCGTCCAGCATCGCCCGCGCCGGCGCTAAGATATCGTGCTCCGCCTGCCCGCCGCCCACCGTACCGGCGGCACTCTCCGCCGTCAGCACCAGCAGCGCCCCCGGGGCGCGCGGCGTCGCCCCGCGGCACCCCGTCACAAGGGCAGTCACGGCGGGCTGCCCGCCGCGCAGCGCGCGGCACAGCAGCGTGATCCTCTCCTTCATGGTCTCCTTCTCCTTTTCCACCCCGCGCAGGGGGCAGCAGCCGACCGCAGGGCTGGTGTGGGAGGGTTCCGGCTCTGCCGGAACCCTCCCACACCGCGGGCTTCGCCCGCTCTGCCCGCCGCAGGCGGGCGCCCTGCGGTCGGTTTCCCGCTCTCCGCGGGCTTTGCGGGGAGCCGCCCTTTCGCGGCTTCCCCCGTGCCTTATTCCAGCCGAACGGGTACGACCTGCCCCAGGTTGACCGCTTTCATGCCGGTCACACTGCGGATCACACCCTCGTGGCACACTACAATGATCTTTTCCGCCTGCCCGTCGTAGCGGCGCAGGCAGCCCAGCACCCGCTCCGCGATGACGGCATAGGTCTCGCAGTTGTCCTCGCCGGTCAGCTCGTCATGCTCCATGTAGTGGTAAAAGCAGCGGGTCATATCCTCCCGCCCAAAGCGCTCCCCCGCCGCCGGCAGGTCGCCGCGCATATCACGGTCGTACAGCCATTCGTGCAGCTCCCACTCCACCATCACCGGCAGGTCAAGCCGTCGGGAAAGGATCTGCGCCGACTGCATGGTGCGGGTGTAGGGCGAGGCAAGAATGAGCTTCGCTCCCCGCAGCGCCGGGTCGCAGGCGGCATGCTCGATCTGCTGCACACCCAGCGGCGTCAGCGGCATGTAGGCGCTGCACGGTCCGTAAAAGCGCATGGCCTCCGCCCAGTCCCAGTCGGGCTGCCCGTGCCGCACCAGATAGAATGTCGTTTTCATGGTCATTTCCCCTTTCGGCAGGATATTACATACAGCCCCATTATACCGTATCCGGCGCCTTACGGCAAGGCGTCCGCCCCAAAAGAAAAAGCTCCCCGCCGCAGGGCAGGGAGCTTCGGATCGGTTTAATTACTGGGGGATAACATTGACAGCGCGCAGCTTGCCGGTATCCTTGGGATCGGGCTCGGTGTCGAAGGTGACCTTCTGACCCTCAGCGAGAGT